>CAVKKE010000102.1:0-10996 GCA_963656875.1 Barnesiella intestinihominis
ATGGCTTCGCTGCACTGCAATTCACTGTAAAGCATCTGATTCTCCGTTCCTTTGTCATTTATGTTAAGCCCAGTATATCATGAAATCAGCTGGTTGTCAGCATATAAAAAAGAGCTGTGCCCGAGTGGAGGGCACAGCTCTTTGCGTTTGATTTTAAATCAGACAGCCTCTTCGGTGGTCTTGGCAGCCTTGCCTGCTTCCAGCTTCTGCTTGAAGCGGCCGCTGGCCTTGAAGCCGGGGATGGAGGTAGACTCCAGACGGCTGGAAACCTTGGTCTTGGGGTTGGTGTAAGCCTTCGGCTTGCGGGGACGCATCTCAAAGCGGCCAAAGCCTGCGATGGTCACTTTCTCGTCTGCGCGCAGGCAGTCAGCGATCTGGTCAAACATTGCATCCATCGTGGTCTCGACCTGAGCTTCGGTGAAGCCGGTCTTGCGTGCGACGGTCTCGATCATCTGGGAACGGGTCATGTATCTATATCCTCCTGGAGTGTCCAAAAGTAACGTCTTTTGGCAAATTTTGCGTTGTTGAGTATAACATATTCTGCACACGCTTTTCGATGCATTGCGCACAAAACGTGTTTTATTGCGCACGAACCACATTTAAATCCATGCACTCCGCACAAACACAGCGCCCACCGTTTTGGCGGGCGCTGTGAGTAGTCAGTCTTTGAGGCAATTACCGGGGTAATTATCCGGGTAATTACTTGCGGTGATACAGGGTGGCGATATCCACCAGCGGGATGTTCTCCAGGCTGTGATCACTGCGCAGGCAGTTGACCAGAGCGTTGGCAGTGTCCACTGCAGTGATGCAGGGGATGCTCAGCTCCACGGCCTTGCGGCGCAGACGCACAGAGTCGCGCTTGGGGTCGCGGCCCTTGGCACTGGTGGAGAACACATAGTCCACCAGACCGCTCTGCAGCAGATCCACGATGTTGGGCGACTCTTCGGACATGTTGCGCACTTCGTTGCAGGGCACCATGTGCTTGTTGAGCCATGCGCAGGTGCCGGAAGTGCCGTACAGCTTGTAGCCCATGCTCTTGAGCTTCCATGCGATGTCCACGAACTCGGGCTTGTCGCTGTCCTTCACGGTGAAGATGCAGCAGCTTGCGGGGCCGGGAGTCTTGAAGGTGTAGCCTGCACCGATCAGGCCCTTGAGCAGGGCATCGTGGAAGTTGGGGGCAATGCCCAGCACTTCGCCGGTGGACTTCATCTCAGGGCCGAACTGGGTGTCCACGCCGTGCAGCTTTTCAAAGCTGAACACAGGCACCTTGACGGCCACATAGGGTGCATTGGGGTGCAGGCCGGTGCCGTAACCCATATCCACCAGCTTTTCGCCCAGGCAGCAGCGGACAGCCAGATCCACCATGGGCACACCGGTGACCTTGGAGATATACGGCACAGTACGGGAAGAACGGGGGTTGACCTCAATGACATAGACCTTGCCGTTGGACACTGCGTACTGGACGTTTACCAGACCGGTGACATGCAGCTCGCGGGCAAAGCGGCCGGTGTAGTCCACCATGGTGTCGATCTCGGCCTGCGTCAGGTGCTGGGCCGGATAGACGCAGATGGAGTCGCCGGAGTGCACACCGGTGCGCTCCACCTGCTCCATGATGCCGGGGATCAGGAAGTTCTCGCCGTCGCAGATAGCGTCAACCTCGCACTCGGTGCCCATGATATACTTATCCAGCAGCACGGGGTGATCCATGTCCACATGCTCGGTGATGACGCCCATATACTCGATGACGTCGGCCTTGGTGTAGGCCACGATCATGTTCTGACCGCCCAGCACATAGGAAGGACGCATCAGCACAGGCAGGCCGATCTCGTCGGCTGCGGCCAGAGCTTCTTCCAGATTGAACACGGTGCGGCCCGGGGCGCGGGGGATCTTGCAGCGCTCCAGCAGCTCGTCAAAGCGCTCACGGTCCTCGGCTTCGTCAATGGCGTCCGCCGGGGTGCCCAGAATGGGCAGGCCGATCTCGTCCATGTGCTTGGCCAGCTTGATGGCGGTCTGACCGCCGAACTGGACCACGCAGGCGTCCGGCTTCTCGGTGGCGATGATGTTGTCCACGCTCTCCGGGTTCAGCGGGTCGAAGTACAGACGGTCGCCGGTGTCAAAGTCGGTGGAGACCGTCTCGGGGTTGTTGTTGACCAGAATGGCCTCGCAGCCGTGCTTTTTCAGCGTCCAGACGCAGTGGACCGAGCAGTAGTCGAACTCGATGCCCTGACCGATCCGGATGGGGCCGGAGCCAAAGACGAGGACCTTCTTTTTCTTGGGTTCGCCCTTTTCGGCCGCCTGCGCTTCCTTCTCTGCGATGAACTCGGCGGCCTCGTTGTCGCCGTCGTAGGTGGAGTAGAAGTAGGGGGTGTTGGCCGAGAATTCGGCGGCGCAGGTATCGACCATCTTGAAGCCGGCACGGTAATTTTCCACCGGCAGCTTGTCCACCTCGGCGAGGCGGCGGATGGTCTTATCTTGGAAGCCGTACTTCTTGGCCTCTTTATACTGGGCCTCGCTCAGGACGCCGTGGCACTTGGCCAGACCGTTTTCGAGGTTGGCGAGGTGCTGCATCTTGTCGAGGAACCACCAGTCGATCTTGGTGATCTTATAGATCGTCTCGTGGTCGATGCCGCGCTTGAGGGCCTCGTAGACACAGAAGACACGCTCGGCATCCTGCACATACAGGTGCTCGATGATCTCTTCATCGCTCAGTTCCTCAAAGGGCTTGTGGGTCAGGGTATCCATCCCCAGCTCGATGGAGGAAACAGCCTTCATCATGGCGGCCTCGAAGCTGTTGCCGATGCTCATGACCTCGCCGGTGGCCATCATCTGGGTACCCAGCGACTTGTCAGCGTAGACGAACTTATCAAAAGGCCACTTCGGGTACTTGACCACGATGTAGTCCAGTGCCGGCTCGAAGCAGGCGCAGGTCTTGCCGGTGACGTCGTTGGTGATCTCGTCCAGCGTGTAGCCGATGGCGATCTTGGTCGCCACCTTTGCGATGGGATAGCCGGTGGCCTTGGAAGCCAGTGCAGAGGAACGGGACACACGGGGGTTGACCTCGATGACCGCATAATCGAAGCTGTCCGGCTTCAGAGCGAACTGGCAGTTGCAGCCACCCTCGATGCCCAGCTCGGTGATGATATCCAGAGCGGCGGTGCGCAGCATCTGATACTCGTGGTCAGTCAGAGTCTGGGAAGGAGCCACGACCACGGAGTCGCCGGTGTGGATGCCCACGGGGTCGAGGTTCTCCATATTACAGACGGTGATGACGTTGCCCTTGTGGTCGCGCATGACCTCGTACTCGATCTCTTTCCAGCCAGCGATGCACTTTTCCACAAGGATCTGATGGATGGGGGAAAGACGCAAACCGTTGGTTCCGATCTCAATGAGCTTTTCGCGGGTCTCGCAGATGCCGCCGCCGGTGCCGCCCATGGTGAAGGCGGGACGTACGATGACGGGATAGCCGATGCGGTCAGCGCAGGCCAGAGCATCCTGCAGGGTCTCCACGACCTCAGAGGGAATGATGGGCTGATGCAGCTTTTCCATCGTTTCTTTGAACAGTTCGCGGTCTTCGGCGCGGTCGATGGTCTCCGGCTTGCAGGCCAGCAGACGGATGCCGGTGCGGTCCAGATAACCGGAACGGGCCAGCTCCATGGACAGGTTCAGGCCCATCTGGCCACCGAGGTTCGGCAGCACGGAGTCCGGCTTTTCGATGTCCAGAATGCGCTCCACGACTTCCAGAGTCATGGGCTCGATGTAAACATGGTCGGCCACATCCGGGTCGGTCATGATGGTTGCGGGGTTGGAGTTGAGCAGAACGGTCTCGATGCCCTCTGCTTTCAGGGCGCGGCAGGCCTGGGTGCCGGAGTAGTCGAACTCCGCCGCCTGACCGATGATGATGGGGCCGGAGCCAATGACCAGCACTTTCTTGATTCTAGGGTCCTTCGGCATTTCAGCGTGCCTCCTTTGCTGCTTTGACGTTATTCAGGAAGCGGTCGAACAGAAATTCAGTATCCTTGGGGCCGCCGTTTGCTTCCGGGTGGAACTGCACGGTGAAGCAGTTCCACTTCTTATACTTGATGCCCTCGCAGGTGCCGTCGTTGGCGTTCACCTGTGCCACCTCGCCCATCTCGGCGGGCAGCTCGTCGCCCACGACTGCATAGCCGTGGTTCTGGCTAGTGATGAAGGTGCGGCCGGACTCGAAATCGGTCACAGGCTGGTTTGCTCCGCGGTGGCCGTACTTCAGCTTCATGGTCTTGGCACCTGCTGCCAGTGCAGACAGCTGGTGGCCCAGGCAGATGCCGAAAGTGGGGATGTTCAGCTCGAAGATGTGCTTCAGGTTTTCGATGACCTCCACCGGTTCCGCCGGGTCGCCGGGGCCGTTGGACAGCATGATGCCGTCCGGGTTCAGCGCCTTGATCTCTTCGGCGGTGGCGAATGCGGGCATCACGGTCACCTTGCAGCCGCGCTTGACAAGGCAGCGCACGATATTGCGCTTGCAGCCGTAGTGCATCAGCACGATGTGGGTCTCGCCCTTCTCATTGTAAACCTCAGGCTTTTCGCAGGTGACGTTCTTCACAGCGTCGGTGACGGCGTAAGCGCGGATCTCTTCCAGCAGCTTATCCGTCTCGGCCTTGTTTGCCGGGTCGGCGGGGTCGAAGGTGGTGAGGATGGCACCGTTCATGACGCCGCTCTCACGAATGATGCGGGTCAGGTGGCGGGTGTCGATGCCCTCAATACCGATGGTGTTATTCTTTTTCAAAAAGCTGTCCAGCGTTTCTTCGCAGCGCCAGTTGGAGGGCGTCTGGCAGGCCTCGCGGACGATGTAGCCCTTGGCCCAGATCTTGTCGGACTCCATGTCGTCCTTGTTCATGCCATAGTTGCCGATGAGGGGGTAAGTCTGGGTGATGATCTGGCCGTAGTAGCTGGGGTCGGTCAGGGTCTCCTGAAAGCCCACCATGCCGGTGGCAAACACCACCTCGCCCACGGTGACGCCCTCGGCACCCACGGACTGCCCGGCAAAGACCATGCCGTTTGCCAAAAGAAGATATGCGTTCATAGTTTTCCTCGTTTCAACACATTACAGGGTCTGCTTTGCTTCCTGCTTCATCTTGCGGCTGCCCAGGTGCACCAGCGGCAGCTTGCCTTCCTTGCAGATGGGGCATTCTTCCGGGGCGTAGTTGGGCAGATCCAGCTTGAGGGCGCTTGCTACGATGGGAATGGGCGACGGAGCCTCGGGCTTGGTGCGGTCCACCACGCAGGTGATGCCCACGCAGATGCCGCCGTTCTCTTCGATGACCCGCTTGGTCTCCAGAGAGGAGATGCCGGTGGTGACCACGTCCTCAGCGATCAGGCACTTCTCACCCGGGTGGATGGCAAAGCGCTTGAGGGTCATCACGTTGTCCACGCGCTCGGTGAAGATGGCGCGCTTGCCGGTCTGGCGGGCCAGCTCGTAGGCGTAGACGATGCCGCCCATAGCCGGGCCGACGATGACGTCAACGTCCATCTCCTTGACCTTGTCGGCCACAGCCTTCATGACCTCGGCGCAGCGGTCGGGGTACTGCTGCAGATAAGCCATCTGGCAGTATGCGCTGGAATGGCGGCCGGAGGACAGCAGGAAGTGGCCTTCCAGGAACGCGTCACAGCTCTTCAGGATCTCAAGTGCTTCACTCATTGTACTTCTCCCTCTCTTTTATAAAAACTCATTTGTACCGTATTGTACCACGCTTTTGCAGTGATTGCAAATTTATGCAGTGGTTTTCTTTTTATGCGTATAAATCAGCGTTTAGCTGGTATATCAATTGGATTATTCAGCATTCCGGGCACAGCCGCGGATCTCGTCCAGCGTTTTCACACCGTTTTTGTCCATCCACGCTGCCATTTCATCGGCGATGGTCTCCATAGCACGCGGGTTCGCGAAGTTCGCTGCGCCCACCTGAACTGCCGTGGCACCTGCCATGATAAACTCCAGCGCATCGCGGCCGGTGGCGATGCCGCCAAGGCCCACAACGGGGATATTCACCGCACCCACAGCCTGCCACACCATGCGCAGGGCGATGGGACGCACCGCCGGGCCAGACAGGCCCGCAAAGATGTTGTTGAACACCGGGCGGCGCTTTTCAAGGTCGATGGCACAGGCCTGGAAGGTGTTGGTCAGGCTGATGGCGTCCGCACCGGCAGCTTCCACAGCCTTGCACATCTCGGGGATGTTCTCCGCCTGCGGGCTCAGCTTGACCATCAGGGGCTTTTTGCAAGCTTCACGCACCATGCGCACCACCTCACCGGCCGCTTCGGCCTTGACACCGTAAGCCATGCCGCCCACCTTGACGTTGGGGCAGGAAATGTTCAGTTCCACGATATCCACAGCGCTGTCGCTGAGCATGGCCGCGCCTTCCACATACTCTTCCTCACTGTGGCCGCCGAGGTTGGCAATGGCCACCGTGCCGTATTTCTGCTTGAGCTCCAGCATCTCGCCCAGCTCCACATCGATAAAGTGCTGCACGCCGGGGTTCTGCAGGCCAATGCTGTTGATGAGGCCCGAGGGGGTCTCCCACAGGCGCTCGCCCTTGTTGCCGTACTGGCCATGCAGGGTCAGGCCCTTGCCGGAGATGCCGCCGATCTTGGAAAAATCGGCCAGTTCTTCGTACTCGACGCCGTAGCCCACGGTGCCGGAAGCGCCGATGATGGGGCTGTTCATGGTAAAGCCCAGCAGGTTCGTTTTCAGGTCAGCCATCAGAAGAACACCTCCGTTGCATCAAATACCGGGCCGTTCTTGCACACGCTCTTGCCCTCGCCGCTCTTGGTCTCGCAGGTGCAGCCAAGGCAGGCACCGATGCCACAGGCCATCTTCTTTTCCATACTCACAAGGCAGGGGGTGCCTTTTTCGGCACACAGGCGGGCCGCATTGCGCATCATGACCGTGGGGCCGCACACCAGCACCACGTCATAATCCGCCGGGTCATACAGCTGGGTCACGAAGCCGTGGAAGCCCACCGCGCCGGTATCCGTGGACACCTTGACGAGGTTTGCAATGGGGCGGTAGTCCTCCATGCAGTAGGGTGCATCCCGGAAGCCGAAGAACACGTCCGGCTTCACGCCTGCTGCGGCCAGTTCACGGGTGAGCTGGAACATGGGCGCGGTGCCGATGCCGCCGCCCACCACAGCGATCTTCTTATATTCGCTTACGATATCCGGCACATCAAAGCCGTTGCCCATGGGGCCGGTGAGCTGGAATTTGTCCTTCATTTTCAGCTGAGCGATCTTCTCGGTGCCCTCGCCCACCACCTGATACAAAAACTCAATGGTGCTGCTGTCCGGGTTCCAGCGGTGCACGCTGATAGGCCGGGACAGGAAGGGGGCTTCGTCTGCTCCCCAGGCACGCAGGGTGAAGAACTGGCCTGCATGGGGCGCGTGGTCACGGTCGGGCCAGACCACCGTCAGCAGGCGGATGTCCGGTGCAATGACCTCATTGCGCAGAACGGTGGCTTCACAGCAGGCTGCACGCATGAGCAATGGCCTCCTTCATGTTCACACACTCGTTGTAAGCGGCCTCGTCAAACGTGGTGCCGGGCTGCTTCTTGTAAGCCAGCAGGATGCCGCGGCTGGAGTTGACCACGCCGCCGTTGCCCTTGGTCAGGTACTGTGCGATATCCTCAGCCTTGCCGCCCTGTGCGCCGTAGCCGGGGATGAGGAAGAAGCTGTCCTGATACTTTGCACGAATTTCGGTGGCTTCCTCAATGTGAGTGCCGCCGATGACCAGACCAATGGAGGAATAGCCGTGCTCACCCATGTAGTCCTTGCCCAGGGCGTTCAGCTTATCGCCCACCAGATCGTAGACGTGGCGGCCATCGGCCAGCTTCTCATACTCAAAGTCCTTGGCACCGCCGTTGGAGGTGCGGCACAGCACGAACATGCCCTTGCCCTGCTTTTCCGCATAGGGCAGGTAGGGGCTGATGGAATCCAGACCCATGTAAGGAGCCAGCGTCACGAAGTTGGCTTCAAAGTCACCGGTGAAGTGGCCCATGGCGTACATCTCGGCGGTCTTGGCGATGTCGCCGCGCTTAATGTCGGCGATGACCGGCACACCGGCCTCGCGCACAGCCTTCAGGGTGTCGGCATAAGCCTTCAGGCCCTCAAGGCCCAGCGACTCATAGTAAGCGATCTGCACTTTGTAGCAGCCGGCCACAGCCTTGGTGGCGTCGATGAGCTTCTTGTTGAAGCGCACGATGTTCTCGCCCTTGGACAGGGTGCTGTCCACGAAGTCCTCAGGCAGGTAGCTGAAATCGGTATCCAGACCCACGCACACCGGGCCGCGGGCTTCCACTGCTTCGTAAAGCTTATCCATGTTGGTCATTTGGGTGTTCCTCCTGTGTTCTCTCTTTTTATATAGGTATAATAAATCGCATTCTGTCAGCGTCCTCGCCCTCTCAGGCCGCTTCGCGTCCAGCTCTCCCAAAGGGAGAGCCCTTGGCAAAACCAGCAGCTTTACGGGGACTGCCAAAGCCTCTCACTTTGGGAGAGGTGGCATCGCGTAAGCGATGACGGAGAGGGCGAGCCTGCTGCCCGTGAGCGTTACTCTTCCGCCTGATAGGTGATCTCGCCGCCCTTGATAGTGGCGCAGACTTTGCCGTAGAGCTGGGCCCCGTCAAAGGGGGTGTTGTGGGATTTGGAATGCAGCTTGTTTTTGTCCACGGTGTAGGGCGTATCCAAATCTACCAGCACGAGGTCTGCATCGTATCCCGGCTCCAGCTGACCCTTTGCAAGGCCCAGGATCTCCGCCGGGCGGGTGCTCATCAGGTGCACCAGCACTTCCAGCGGCAGACCTTCCTGCTTGCAGAGCTTGGTGTAGCAGACACCGAATGCCGTCTCGCTGCCCACCATGCCGGCCATGCCTTTCAGCTTATCCTCTTCGGAGTGGGGCGCATGGTCGGTGGCGATGGCGTCCACGATGCCGGTGCGGATGCCGTCCACCAGTGCCTGCACATCGTCGGCAGTGCGGATGGGCGGGTTGACGCGGTAATCGCAGGTGTCATTGGTGAACCACAGGTGATGCGGGGTCACCTCGCAAGTGACGGGTGCGCCCCGCAGCTTTGCCATCTGGATGGCGTCCAGCGCACCGCGGGTGGACACATGGCACATGTGCAGGCGGGTCTGGTAGTATTCACTCAGCCAGCAGTTGCGCACCGTTTCGATATCCTCAGCCAGCCGGTAGTCCCACGGGCTGATCTCCATGTCCTCGGCGTGGCTCATGACCGTGATGTCCTTCTGGGTGCAGATGGCAAATGCCTTTGCCATGGTGGCATTGTCCTGCACGCCGTGGCCGTCCTCAGTGATGAACTTCACGCTGGCGGGCAGGGTCTTGAGGTGGTCGATGCTCACACCGTCGAAGTTCTCGGTGATGGAAACCGTCTGGTTCACATCGCACAGGCCGATCTCAGCGGCCTTCTGCTCCACCATCATGGCCTGCGCGGCAGAGGAGCAGACAGGCTTGGTGTTGGGCATCAGGTTCACGAAGGTGTAGCCGCCGGCGGCTGCAGCACGGCTTCCCGTCTCGATATCCTCTTTGTACTCGAAGCCCGGGGTGCGCCAGTGGCAGTGAAGATCCACGAACGCGGGCAGAACGGTCAGCCCTCCGGCATCGATGACCGTTTCGTTTTCTCTGGCCAGCGCTTCCAGCTCCTGGCCCACAGCGGCGATCTTGCCGTCCTTTACAAAGATCTCAAGCGGTCTTCCTTCGGTGTTCACAGCGTTTACAAGCAGCATCGCAGTCCCCTCCTGATTCGTGTTGGTTTGCGGCGTGTTCCCAGCTTACGGGCAAAAAAAAACTTTTCCCCGCAAAGGGAAAAGTTCAGTTCACAAAAAAAGGAAACAACGCATCCACGGCAAAACCGGACGCAAACTGCTTGTTCAGTTTGGTGCACATCGCGCTTTTCTGCATGGTGCTGTCTCCTTTTGTGTTCTTGCATTCTTTTCGTAATATTTTAGCATAGAAACGCGAAATGTGTCAATGCTTCCGGGGGTGTTTTGTTGCAAAAAGGTTTGCCGCTTCCCTCTCTGTTTTTTAGCTACTCTACCCAAAAGCGGATTTTCCCTGCAGAATTGCGGGTTAGTCGCGTCAATTCCTACCATATCACTGTACATTCTTTTCAGGCTGTGCTATTATAATAAGGTCAGGAGAGTTAGGAATCAGGAAAGAGAGGGTTCCCTCATGGGTTTGTTGGACGACGCACGGAACATCCAGCGCAAGGACCCCGCCGCACGCAGCGTGCTGGAGGTGGTTTTGCTGTATCCGGGCTTTCACATTCTGGTGTATCACCGCATTGCACACTGGCTGTATCAGCACAAGCGGTTTTTCCTTGCTCGCTGGGTCAGCCAGCACGGACGCCGCCGCACCGGCATTGAGATCCACCCCGGCGCAAAGATCGGCAAATGCCTGTTCATCGACCACGGCATGGGCATCGTTTTCGGCGAGACCACCGAGATCGGCGACAACTGCACCATCTACCACGGCGTCACCCTGGGCGGCACCGGCAAGGACACCGGCAAGCGCCACCCCACCTTGGGCAACAATGTGCTGATCGGCGCGGGCACCAAGGTGCTGGGCCCGGTGTATATCGGGGATAACTCCCGCATCGGCGCAGGCAGCGTGGTGCTGCGCAACCTGCCCGCCAACTGCACCGCCGTGGGCGTGCCCGCTGAGGTGGTGCGCATCAACAACAAGGCAGTCAACCCCGCAGACGACCTCGACCAGCAGGATCTGCCGGATATCGTGGCACAACGTCTCACCGACCTCGACCGCCGTCTAGGTGTGCTGGAAAATGCCGCACAAGGGGATGTGCCGCCCACTGCGGAACAGATCGCATCCCGGCAGAAGCCGTAACCATTTTAAATGCCCTCCGCTCCCGCTCTGGGCATGAACAGCGGAAAATTTATTTTATAGTATAGGGGCTGTTGCAAAATGGCTCGCTGAAAAAATCATGCACAAAACCCGGAACCT
>CAVKKE010000103.1:0-9766 GCA_963656875.1 Barnesiella intestinihominis
CTTGTAGTCGAAGCCCACGCCGTCGTAACGGGTGGGGGCCGTCACCTTGAGGAAGTTGGTGGAGTCCTCGGCCATGTAGATGCCGGTGGGCCAGCGCTTGTTCAGGCCGTGGTTCAGGCTGCGCAGGAAGTTCACCGCGCCCTCGTTCACGCCGCGGTTGGGGTCGCCCTGCCAGTACAGAGCACGGGAGATGGCGTCCATGCGGATGCCGTCGCAGTGATAAACATCCATCCACATGGCAGCGGCGCTGTTCAGGAAGCTACACACTTCGCGGCGGTAATAGTTGAAATTGCAGGTGCCCCACTCGCTCTGGCCCACATCGCTGTCGTATTCGTACAGATGGGTGCCATCAAACTTGGCCAGTGCATCGCCGTTGGCTGCAAAGTGCACTGGCACGAAGTCCATGATGACGCCGATGCCCATACGGTGGCAGGCGTTCACGAAGCTGGCAAACTGGGCCGGGGAGCCGTAGCGGCTGGTGACGGAGAAGTATCCGGTGGTCTGGTAGCCCCAGCTGCCGTCAAAGGGATGCTCGGCCAGCGGCAGCAGCTCCACATGGGTGAAATGATGGTCCAGCAGCCAGGGAATCAGCTCTTTGGCCAGTTCTTCATAGTTGTACCAGCCGTCTGAGCCGTCGGCCTCTTTGCTGCCGGGTTTGTGCTTCCAGCTGCCTGCGTGCATCTCGTAGATGTTCAGCGGGCGGTTGCGGCATTTGTCGCGGCGCTCCATCCATGCATGGTCGTCAAAGTGGAAATCAAGTTTTGCCAGCTTGCTGGCGGTGCCGGGGCGCAGTTCGGCAGCAAAAGCGTAGGGGTCACTGCGCATCACCACGCTGCCGTCAGCCCCGTGGACACGGTATTTATAAAGGTCGCATTCCGCGAGGCCGGGGACAAAGGCACTCCACACGCCGGTGTCGGCACGCTCCATGGGGACGCCTGCGCCCCAGCCGTCGAAGCCGCCGCAGACCTCAACGGCGGTGGCACCGGGAGCCCAGACCGCAAAACGCCACCCGTCGGTGCCGTTGTCGGTGCAGGGATGCGCACCGAGGATGCGGTAGGCGTCAAAGCAGTCTCCATTGAAGAATTCACGGGGAATGGCGGGGTAATTCATGCAAAGATCTCCTTACGTTCTATGATAGTCGGCGCTCAGCAGCACCGCAATTGACAGAAAGTTTTCAGCAATATATCCAATGAAATCGTGGCGGAACAGGGCACACTGGCCGGTATTCTTGGCGATTCTTGACAAAAATCGGTAAAAATTAACATATTTTACAGATTCTGTGTTATACTATCCTTGTCGCTGCAGTGGACAGCGGCGGATTTTTCAGTATCAGAATAAGAGGGAGCGGTATAAACAATGGCTTGGTATGACAACGCGGTATTCTATCACATCTATCCTCTGGGCCTGTGCGGCTGCGCACACGAAAACGACGGGCAGGCAGTGCCCGGTGCGTTCCAGAAGCTCAACGACTGGGCGCAGCACGCAGCTGACATCGGCTGCACGGCCATTTATATCGGCCCGCTGTTTGAGAGCGGCTCCCACGGCTATGACACCATCGACTATCGGCTGGTGGACCGCCGCATCGGCACCAACGAAGAGTTCAAACAGTTCGTGTCCAACTGCCACGCCCGCGGTCAGCACGTCATTGTGGACGGCGTGTTCAACCATGTGGGCCGCGATTTCTTCGCGTTCCAGGAACTGAAGGCCAACCGCGAGAACGCCCGCTATAAGGACTGGTTCTGCGATGTGAACTTCTGGGGCAACAACGAATACAACGACGGCTTCTCCTACGGCAACTGGGGCGGCTTCAACCTGCTGGTCAAGCTGAACCAGCGCAACCCGGAGGTACAGAATTATCACTTCGAGACCATCCGCTTCTGGGTGGACGAGTTCGACATCGACGGCATTCGTCTGGACGCAGCCGATGTGCTGGATTTCGACTTCATGCGGGGCCTGCGCCATCTGGCCAACGAGATCAAGCCCGAGTTCTGGCTCATGGGCGAGGTCATCCACGGCGACTACAGCCGCTGGGCCAACCCCGAGATGCTCCACTCGGTGACCAACTACGAGCTGCACAAAGGCCTGTGGAGCGGCCACAACGACCATAACTATTTTGAGATTGCCCACACCATGCGCCGCCTGCAGGGCCTGTGCCATGACACCCGGCTGTATCTCTTCTCGGACAACCACGATGTGGAGCGTCTGCCCAACAAGCTGCGCAACAAAGCCCACATCCGCCACATTGCCATTCTAGTATATACGCTTTGGGGCATTCCGTCCATCTATTACGGCTCAGAATTTGGCATTGAAGGCAAAAAAGAGTGGGGAAGCGACTGGCCGCTGCGTCCCTGCCTGGAACTGGCCGACTTCAAGGACGACCTGACCACCAACCCCGTCACCAGTGTGTATGCTGCTCTGGGCAAACTCAAGGCCGAACTGCCGGAGCTGACCTGGGGCGAGGTGAAGGAGCTGCAGCTCACCACCCAGTGCTACGCTTTCGCTCGTGTGCTGGACGGAAAGGCCGTGGTCGTTGTGATGAACAACGGCGACAGCCCTGCGCAGCTGGAGTTCCAGCTGCCGGCGGAAGCTTCTTCCGCCAAAGACCTGCTGGCCGACACGGTGGGCAGCGAGGACGTGATGGTGAACATCGAGTGGGGCCGCATGAAAGTGCAGCTGCCCTCCAACTATGCTACCATTCTGCAGCTGGAAAAGTAAAGGGCTCCTTGCACAATCCGCTGTCTTTTGCTACAATTAGAACAGAAAAACACCGGAAGTCGGAAAGGAAGCCTGAAGTCTATGAACGCAGCGCAGCGCAGAGAAGCCATTCTGGAACGGCTCAGCGGAGCGGAAACACCGGTCAGTGCCAGCGCACTGGCGGCCCAGCTGGGGGTCTCGCGCCAGATCGTGGTGGGGGATGTGGCTCTTCTGCGGGCCGGCGGCGCACAGATCGACGCCACGCCCCGGGGCTATCAGCTGCACCCGGCGGAAAAGGGCTATACGGGCATCCTGGCCTGTGTGCACAGCACTGAGGACGAGATGCGCACCGAACTGTACACCGTGGTGGATCAGGGCGGTGTGGTCGTGGATGTGGCCGTAGAGAACAGCCTTTACGGTGAGCTGCGGGGCAACCTGAACCTTGCCAGCCGCTATGATGTGGACAACTTTATCCAGCAGGCCAAGGACACGCCGGAAAGCCTTCTGAGCCGCATGACAGGCGGCGTGCATCTGCACACCCTGCACTGCCCGGATGCAGAGAGCTTTCAGCGCATCAAAAAAGTGCTGGACGAGAAGGGCATTCTGTACCGCAAAGAGTGAGAAAAGAAACCCTGAAACCAGTATAAAAAACGCTGTGGGGCTTGTCTATCCACAAAACCGGAAAATGGTTGGATAATCGACCAAAAATCAAAAGAGGTGGGTCTTTTGGATATTCGCATTGAAAAAACTGAGCGTGCCATCAAGCAGGCCTTCATGGAGCTGCGGGCGCAGAAGCCGCTGGAAAAGATCAAGGTCAAGGAGCTGTGCGACCTGGCCTGCATCAACAAGTCCACCTTTTATGCGCACTATCAGGACATCTACGCTCTTGCCAACGCCATGGAGGACGAAATGGTGGAAGCTGTGGTGGCGGGCCTGCCCCAGCTGACCGCCAGTGACGTGAGTGAGCGCACCGAGTGGCTGGCGCGGGAGATGTTCCGGGCTTTCACCAAGCACCAGAACGAGATCAACACCCTGTTTTCCGGCTCCCGTCAAGGCCTGTTCATCAACCGGGTGGAAGATGCCATGAGCAAGTGCATCTCGGAGAGTGACCCCTCGTTTGAAAACGACGTGGTGCGGAAGATCGTGCTTTCCTTCTGCGTGCAGGGCTGTTACTACACCTTCTGCAATTACTGCGGCCAGATGGATGAAAAGCGTCTTGTCACCCTGCTGGCGTCCATTGCAAGGGCGGCGCAGAGGATCAGGATGTAAAAAATTTTAGAATGCCCGCCGCGTTCGCTTTGGGCATGAATAGCGGAAAATTTATTTTTTATATTGCAAACAAGCCAGACCCGCAAGTCTGGCTTGTTTGCTTTTTCACCGAAAGGGCTGCAACTGGAAGCGGCATCTTTTCTGCTACGCAGAGGTTCCCGCGGGGAACAAGCACAGAAGACGCAGTTTGCCTTTCGGACTCCTTCCATGAAAAAAAGCAGTACAGCAAAGCCCGCAGGCTTTGCTGTACTGCTTTTTATAAAAATATTTTTCCGCTGAAGATGGCCAGAGCGCAGCGGAGGCCATTTAAAATCAGTTACACACCCGAAGCGCCATAGTTTGCCAGCACACGGGCCGACGGATCGTTGACGTTGCAGTTGGGCCATGCCTTGTTGGGCATCCAGAAGCCCACAATGGTGCGGCTCTGGTCGTGATAATATTTCTCGAAGATCTCACGGTAGTAAAGGCTCTCTTTGGTGAAGGGCATGCAGTGGGCGGAATAGTTTGCCCGGCGCAGCTGGAACTCTTCGTCGGTGTAAAGGCTTTCAGCATACTCCTTGATGTCGTCCACCATGCTGTGGCCCACGGCATCGGAGAAAGCCGCCTTTTCGCGCCACAGGATCTCCGGCGGCAGCCAGTCACCCTCAAAGGCTTTGCGCAGCAGGTATTTGCCCTTGCCATAGCTGTTCAGCTTTTTCTCCGGGTCAATGGCCATGACGTAACGCACGAAGTCCAGATCGCCGAAGGGCACGCGGGCCTCGATGCTGTTGGCAGAGATGCAGCGGTCAGCGCGGAGCACGTCGTACATATACAGCTCACGGATGCGCTTCTGACTTTCCTGCTGGAACGCGTCGGCGGTGGGGGCGTAGTCGGTGTACTTGTAGCCGAACAGCTCGTCGGAAATTTCGCCGGTCAGCAGCACACGCACATCGGTCTGCTCGTGGATGGCCTTGCACAGCAGGTACATGCCCATGCTGGCACGGATGGTGGTGATGTCCCAGGTGCCCAGCAGGCGGATGACCTCTTCCAGGCTCTGGATGACCATATCCCGATTGATGATGATCTCGTGGTGTTCGCTGCCGAGATATTCAGCGGTCTGGCGGGCATATTTCAGGTCGATGGCGTCAGTGTCCATGCCGATGGCAAAGGTGCGGATGGGCTTGCCCAGTTTTTTGGAAGCGATGGAGCACACCAGCGAGGAATCCAGACCGCCGGAAAGCAGGAAACCCACCGGTGCATCTGCGTCCAGACGTTTTTCCACGCCTGCAATCAGTTTTTCGCGGATGTTCCTGAGCACGGTGTCCATGTCGTCTTCCATGGGGGCGGGCACGTCGGCGATGTCCTCATAGCGGACAAACCGGCCATCGCAGTAGTAGCTGCCGATGGGGAAGGGCCGGATATCGTCACACCAGCCAATGAGGTTCTGCATCTCGGATGCGAATGCGATCTGATGGCTGGACTTGGAATAGCCATAGAACAGCGGGCGGATGCCGATGGGGTCGCGTGCTGCGATCAGCCGGTCTTTGCGGGAATCGTACATGATCAGAGCGAACTCAGAATCCATGTGGCGGAACATGTCCAGACCGTACTCATAGTACAGCGGCAGCAGGATCTCGCAGTCGCAGTCGGACTGGAACTTGTAGCCGCGGCGCTTCAGGATCTCTTTCTCAAAACGGAAGCCGTAAAGCTCACCGTTGCACACCACGCAGTCAGCGCCGCGGTAGAAAGGCTGCATGCCTTCCGGCGTCAGGCCCATGATGGCCAGACGGCCGAAGCCCATCAGGCCGAAGGGCCCTTCCACCACGCGCTGATCGTCTGGGCCGCGCATCACAGTGCGCAGCAGATATTCCTTGAATTTGGCGGCACTCAGGTCGTGCCCCGTGTAACCCATAACACAACACATATTTCTTACCCCTTTTTCAATAAAAAAATACGGCAGCGCATTCATCCCAATCGCTAGGACGAATATGCTGCCGTATCCGTGGTGCCACCTAAATTACCGGCACGAAAACCCATGCCAGTCACTTTTGTGCGCTCTCCCCGTTGAAAGCACTGCCGCGATAACGAGCGGCGCACGTCTGCCCCTACTGCCGCCCGGCGGGTTCAGGGGGAAGCTCACGGGTGTTCGTTCGGGTTTCGCTCTCTGCGCGGTTTCCACCATCCCGCGCTCTCTGCAAAAGAACATTGAAACCTTACTTTTCCCGGTCAACGCTTTTTCTTGCCTGCATTGTATCACGGCTTTTTGTCCGTGTCAACACAGCAGGCACATTTTTGTGCGTTTTGCCCGGCAGAGTCGGACTGTTCCGCCGGCTCTGCATTTTGGGCACAGTGACGGCACAGCCCATAAAGCACGCTGCCCTCGCACTGCAGGGTGAAACCGTGTTCCGCCATCAGATGCGCCCGCACCTCGTCCATGAAGTGGCAGTCCAGGTGATAGATGCGCCCGCACTGCACGCATTTCAGGTGCAGGTGTTCCCGGCAGTGGCGGCTCTCGTCTACATACTGGAACACGGCCTTTTCGCCCTTGTCGGCCACATATTTCATAATGCGCTGTTCCCCGGCCAGCTTGTCCAGATAGCGGTACACGGTGGTGGGGTTGGGGCTGGCGCCCTGCTCCTCAAGATGTTCCAGAATGTTGGAAGCACTCACCGCGTGCTGGCGGTTGTTGATGAGATAGTCCAAAATCAGCTGCCGTGTTTTGGTATTGTAGCCGTCGCTTCGTGCCATGAGAAAGCAACACATCCTTTTCATTATTTTCTTCATTGTAGCATATTTTTGTCTTGGATGCAAAAGGACAAGACAAATCGGTAGAAATTGGCTACAAGCACAAAAAACTTTGTTAGATTTGGCAAAAAATGAGATATAAAAATTAGACAAAACGGAAAACGCGCCAAAGTTCATGAAAAACTCTTGTAATAATTGTCCAATTATGAAATAATATAACTGGAATATTACTTGGATTGCAGCAAGAATACAAGAATGCTTTGAAGAAGAAAGCATGTGCTAGTTAGGAGAAGAATCCTTTTCCGTCGGAACGGAAGAGGGAATAGGAGTTGTAAGAGCATGAAAGAAATGGAGACGCTGTCGAAACCCAGCCTGAAGCTGCAGGCGTATCAATATCTGAAGACCAAGATCCTGAACTGCGAGTACCGGCCCAATGAGTTTCTGAACGAACAGAAGCTCTGTGCAGAAATGGGCAACATCAGCCGCACCCCCATGCGGGATGCGCTGGGCCGTCTGGAACAGGAAGGGCTTATCACCATTCTGCCCAAAAAGGGCCTGATGGTGTCCGGCATCACGGAGGAGGACGTGCACAGCATGTTTGAGATGCGCCTGCTGGTGGAGCCCTATGCCCTGCGTACTTACGGCAGCAGCATCCCCCGCGAACAGCTGGAGGCCTACGCGGAGCTGATGCATCACCCGGATCAGATCTCGGACTTCTGCGAGTCGGATGACGATTTCCACGAGCTGCTGATGAGCACCCTGCCCAACAAGTACCTGCGCTCGGCCTATGACCGTATTACCGGTCTGAACACCCGCTTCCGCATCATGACCGGCAAGGTGAGCATGATCAATCAGGAGCAGACTTGTGACGAGCATCTGGAAATTCTGGACGCTGCTCTGGCTGAAGATTGGGACCGCGCTGCGGATTCCCTCCAGCACCATCTGGAACTGGCCCGCGATAAGGCGGAAGGCGTCATCAAGGTCATCCGTCTGTGGTAAGCATTTTTTGAACGCAATCAAGGCCCCCGATGCTGTGGCATCGGGGGCCTTTTGTTCTTTTGGGGTGGTTCAGAAATTGCTCCGGGCTTCCCGGCGCATCAGGCGGCGGGCCTTGATTCGGCCCAGAATGCCGGACAGGTACAGTGCCAGCACAGCCAGCATCCCGTAGCCCAGCCCAAGACCGACGCCTGCGACAAAATCATAAAATGGGGTGTGCAGGTCCAGAATATCCAGCACTGCAAAGACCACCATGCCGGCCAGTGCGGCAAGGGTCATCCAGAGCAGCCGGGTCTTGAGCTTCCGGTTGACGGTGTCGGTATAATCGGATAATTTCAGGGCAGTCTCTTTTGCTTCCTCGTTCATGGTTTCGCTTTTCCTTTCTCCATCGATGATCTCCGGGATGCTGACCTCATAAAATTCCGCCAGTTCCACCAGAAGGCTGATGTCCGGCATGTTGGAGCCGGTCTCCCAGCGGGAAACTGTCCGGCCGGATATGTGCAGCTGTTCGGCCAGCTGTTCCTGGGTGAGGCTTTTCTCCCGGCGCAGCATTTTCAAAAAACTTCCAACTTTCTGCTGTTCCATTTGGAACCTCCTTTCATCGAGAGAGTAGCACAGTCTGCCCGCCCGGAACACGACACAAAGCGAGAAATGCCGTGTTTTGCGGTGGACAACCTTGTCCGGTGGATGATTTTGCGGTCACAGCGCGTCCAGTTCCGTTTGCAGCTGTGCCAGTGCGGCGCGGATGGGCAGCTTCTGGGGGCACACGGCTTCGCATTTGCCGCAGCGGACGCAGTGCAGTGCTTTTTCACTGTCCGGGAAGCGAGTCGTCCACTGGGTCTTGATGGCATCTTTCTGACCGAACATGCCCAGCTTGTTCCAGATGCTGAAATTGTCCGGGATGTCCACGCCCATGGGGCAGGGCATACAATACCGGCAGCCGGTGCAGCCGATCTTGATGCGTCGGTGCAGCTCGTCGGCGACGCTTTCCACAGCGGCGTTCTCAGCAGGGGAGAGCGGCTTGAACTGGTCAAAAGTGGCCAGATTGTCGGTCAGCTGATCTTCGGCGCTCATGCCGGAGAGGATAACATGTACATTTTTGTGGCTGCCTACCCAGCGCAGCGCCCACGAAGCGTCGGTGGCATCCGGATGCAGGGCGTGCAGGGGCGCGGCGGCGTCGGCAGGCAGGGAAGCCAGTGTGCCGCCCTTGATGGGCTCCATGATGATGAGGGGCACACCGCATTCCTCAGTGAGCTGGTAGCCACGGTCGCCGCTGATCTCCTCAGCGCGGTCGTCACGGTCGAGGTAATTGTATTGCAGCTGGCAGAAATCCCACGGCTGATCCCGCAGGATGAACTCGAAACCGTTCGAGTTGTCGTGGCAGGAAAAGCCGAAATTGCGGATGCGGCCAGCCTTTTTCTGCTCCCACAGCCAGTCCACGATGCCCAGCGCCTTGGCCTGCTCGTAGCGGGCTTTATGCAGGGAATGCAGCAGGTAGAAGTCGATGTAGTCCACGCCCAGCCGCTGAAACTGCTCTTCGAAGATGCGCTTGGCGTCATCCAGACTTTTGCACTGCCACAGCGGCATTTTGGTAGCCAGATAGAAGCTGCTGCGGTCCCACTTGGCAATGACCCGGCCCACAAAGGGTTCGCTCTGGCCGTTGTGGTAAGGGTAGGCGGTGTCGAAATAGTTCACACCGGCGGATTTGGCAGTGTTCAGCAGGGCTTCGGCCCGGGGTTCATCAATGGTGCCATCGGCTTTGGTGGGAAAGCGCATACAGCCATAGCCCAAAAGGGAAGTGCGGATATTGTTTTTGCTCCAATTGCGGTATTCCATAGCTCTCTTTTTTGCGGCAGAGGTTTGACCATGGCCCTGCCGCTCCTCCTGTTGAGATAAGTATAGCATAGTTTTATCAAGTAGAAAAGATACGACGATTTAGAATGCCCGCTGCTTTGCTATAGGCATAAATAGCGGAAAATTATTTTTATATTAGCAATGCAGAAACACCTGCGGGTGTTTCTGCATTGCTTTTCCACGGAGGAGACGTAAAGGAGAGCGGCATCTGTCTACGCTGGTTCCCTGG
>CAVKKE010000103.1:9776-10886 GCA_963656875.1 Barnesiella intestinihominis
TCCCTGGGGGAGCATTTGCGAGGCGCAGGAAAATGCATTTGATGGTTACGACTCCATTGGTAAAAAAGTAGCACCGAGACGACCGCAGTCGTTTCGGTGCTGCAAATTATAAAATATTATTTCCTCTAAACATGCCCAGAGCAAAGCGGAGGACATTCTAATGGTATCAAACAAAAAAAGGTGCCCGCACCTTTCGGTACGAGCACCTCATTGTTCAAGAATGAACGACTCTCAGAAGAGATTAAATTACTTAACCTCGACCTTAGCGCCAGCCTCGGTCAGCTTCTTCTGGATGTCCTCAGCCTCAGCCTTGGAGACCTTCTCCTTGATAGCCTTGGGAGCGCCGTCGACGATAGCCTTAGCTTCCTTCAGGCCCAGACCGGTGATCTCCTTCACCAGCTTGATGACCTGCATCTTGGTAGCGCCAGCCTCAGCCAGGATGACGTCGAACTCGGTCTTCTCTTCCTCAGCGGTAGCAGCAGCACCAGCAGCAGCGGGAGCTGCAGCAGCAACAGCGGAAACGCCGAACTCTTCGCAGTAAGCGTCGATCAGTTCCTTCAGCTCCAGAACGGACAGCTCCTTGACGGAGTCGATGATGGCAGTAATCTTCTCAGAAGCCATGGTAATAACCCTCCAATATAAATGGTTTTGTTTGTTGATTTCTTGTTTGTTTTAAGCAGCAGTCACGCAGCGATTAGGCAGCGGGCTCCTCCTGCTTGTCGGCATAAGCCTGCATTGCAACGGCCAGACCAGACAGAGTGCTGGTGAGGGCGCCTGCGAACATGGACAGCATGCCTTCGCGGTTGGGCAGCTTTGCGATTGCGTTGGTCTCGGCAGCGTCCATGACCTTGCCTTCCATGAAGCCAGCCTTCACGACGAACTTCTTGGACTTATCGCCATCCTGATACTTACACAGGATGCGGGCAGCGGACATGGGATCCTCTTCGTGAGCAAAAGCGATAGCGGTATCGCCCTTGAACTGCTCAGCCAGGCCCTCCAGGGAGGTACCCTTAACAGCCAGACGCAGCATGGTGTTCTTCACGACCATGTAATCGACGCCTGCCTCACGCAGCTCCTTACGGAGCTTGGTGTCGTTCTCGACGTTAATGC
>CAVKKE010000104.1:0-10862 GCA_963656875.1 Barnesiella intestinihominis
AGGCTCCCCCCAAGGAGCTGGAACTGCTCAACTGCCTGGCTTCCCACCCCAACCGTGTCTACACCCGCGACCAGCTGCTGGACGAGGTGTGGGGCTTCGAATATTACGGCGACAGCCGCACCATTGACGTCCACGTCAAGCGTCTGCGCGAGAAGCTGGCCGGTGCTTCCGACAAGTGGGAACTGAAGACTGTGTGGGGCGTGGGCTATAAGTTCGAGGTGCGTCAGTAATGCGCAAAAGTATCTCAACGGCGTTCTTCTCGCTGGTGTCCACCCTGATGGTGCTGGGCATCGTGCTGATGGGCTTTTCGGAGTGGGTGCTGTTCAAGAACTATTTTGCCAAAGACCGCTATGAAACGCTGGATCAGGTGGTGGGCGTGGCACAGCGCACGGCCCGCTATCTGGCGCAGGAGGCGGCTCTGCCGGAGGGCGACGAGCTGGACGCCCTGAGCACCAAGCTGGAGATCATCGGCGAGAGCGCAGAGGCTTATCTGTTCTTCACGGACAACGACGGCAATGTGCTGATCGCATCCAGCCCGGAAATGCTGTCGGCTCAGAATGTCCCGGACGACATGATGGAAAAAATCGACGGCTCCGGCCCGGACTATTATCATGTGTTCGGCACGCTGGACGGCGTGCTGACCGAAAAAAGCTACATCACGGTCAGCGAGATGTGCAACGAGCACGGAGAGCACAATGGATATCTGTTCCTGTGCTCTTCCGGCGACCAGCTGACCCAGTTTAAGCAGCAATTCTGGTCCAACTTCCTGCTGTCGGCCTGTGTGATGCTGCTGTGTGCAAGCATCCTGACCAAGTTTTTGATGCGCAGCCTGACCGACCCGCTGCAGAAGATCACCGATGCGGCCCAGCGGTTCGGCGGCGGCGACCTGTCCGTCCGCGTCGAGGGCGTGGAGGGTGAAGGCGAAGCGGCCGATCTGGCCCGCACCTTCAACCGCATGGCGGACAACATCCAGATGAACGACAATTCCCGCGGCCAGTTCATGGGCAACATCGCCCACGAGCTGCGCACCCCCATGACCACCATCAAGGGCTTTGTGGACGGTATTCTGGACGGCACCATCCCGCCGGACATGCAGAACCACTATCTGCAGCTGGTGAGCGAGGAGACGGGCCGTCTGGCGCGGCTGATCCAGAACATGCTGAATCTGTCCAAGTTGGAAAGCGGTGAGTATCAGGTGAATGCCCGGATGTTCAACATCTGGGAGACCATCACCGGCGTGGCACTCTCGGCGGAGCAGCGCATCAACGACGGCATGATCGAGATCGACGGCCTGACCATGGACGAAAAGGTGCTGGTCTACGCCGACCCCGACCTGATCCATCAGGTGGTATATAACCTGCTGGACAATGCCATCAAGTTCACCCCGGCGGGAGGCACCATCCGCTTCAAGGTGGAAAAGATGGGCCCCGAAGCCGAGATCTCCATCTGGAACTCCGGCCAGGGCATCAGCCCGGAAGCCCTGCCCTATGTGTTCCAGCGGTTCTACAAGGAAGACCGTTCCCGCGGCCTGCACGCCCGCGGCGCAGGCCTAGGCCTGAACATCTGCAAGGTGCTGGTGAACCTCTCCGGCGGTCAGATCCGGGTGGAGAGCGAACAGGGCGAGTGGTGCCGGTTCGTGTTCACCCTGCCCACCGTGGCCCCGAACCCCGGCGGCATGAAGCGCCTGCCGGACGAAGCAGGCGGCGAGCCCGCCGTGGAAGACCCCGCAAGCATGAAGCCTGTGGAATAACACCGCAGCCAGACTGTCCCGACATCCGGGGTGGTCTGGCTGTTTGTTGTGTTGACGATTTAAAATAGCCGCCGCATTCGCTTTGGCTATAAATTAAGGAAGAAAATTTTTATATTTGCAATTCAGAAAAGCCTGCGGGCTTTTCTGAATTGCGTTTTCACAGGAGGGGCTGTCAAGATAAGCGGCATCTGCTGTCGCCGGCTTCCTGCGGGAGCGTCCGCGCAGCAAGGCCAGAAGATGCAGTTTTCCGTACCGACCCTTTTCGTGAAAATGCGTTCGCCGCGCTCCGCAGGCTGCAACAGCGACGACCGCCGCCAGTGGCGGAAACAGGGAGGAGCTGTTGGGGCAGCGGCCAGCAAGATGCAAGCGGCAGCGAAGCAGATGCTGGGAGCCGCAACTCGTGGCCAAACGCGAAATCAAAAATAAAATTTCCGCTATTTATGGCCAGAGCGAAGCGGAGGCCATTTTGAATGTTCTACCTGACGAAAAGAAATGACGTAAGGGACAAATCTTTCCATTTACGTCATTTCGGTGAAAATCACGGCGGCGGGTTTGATTTTTTGCCCGTTTTCATGTAAACTAAAAGATAACCATGCCCATGCTGTTTTTGCAGTGCAAAAGCTTGAAAACAGTGGGACAGATGGGAATAAGAATCTATGAAATAACGGAGCGTAAAGATAGAATATGACGATCGTAAGTCCTTCGATTCTTTCGGCTGACTTTGGCAAGCTGGGCACGGACTGCCGCATGGTGCTGGACGCCGGTGCACAGATGCTGCATTATGATGTGATGGACGGCCACTTTGTGCCCAACATCAGTTTTGGCGTGCCGGTGCTCAAAAGCCTGCACAAAAACCTGCCGGATGCCTTCTATGATGTGCATCTGATGATCAGCCACCCCTTGCAGTATGCAGAGCCCTTCATCAAGGCCGGTGCCACCCTGTACAACTTCCACCTTGAGTGCGAGGATGACATTCAGGCCACCATCGACGCCGTGAAGGCGCTGGGCTGCAAGGTGGGCCTGACCATCAAGCCCGGCACCCAGCCGGAGGCGCTGGTGCCGTATCTTGACCAGCTGGATCTGGTGCTGGTGATGAGCGTGGAGCCCGGTTTCGGCGGGCAGAAGTTCATGCCCTCGGCGCTGGACAAGCTGCGCTGGCTCAAGGCGGAGCGGGAAAAGCGCGGCCTGAATTATCTGCTGGAAGTGGACGGCGGCGTGGACAGCGTCACGGCCCCTCAGTGTGTGGAAGCGGGCGCGGACATTCTGGTGGCGGGCAGCGCTGTGTTCGGCGCGGCAGATCCTGCTGCAGCGGTGCAGCAGCTCACCAGCCTTTGAGAGGTGCCGCTTATGGATGAAGCTTTGATCCGGGAGCAGGAAGCCCAGCTTCAGAAGACCGGCCGCTATTACAAGCATATCTGCTGGATGGCGGTGCCGGTGCTGTGCATGGCCTGCTACCTCTACGGCCTGCGCCCGCTGCTACTGTGCGGCATCGCGGTGCTCACCGGCAATCTGTGTGACCGTCTGGTCTCTCTGCTGCGTCACCGCGTGTATCAGACCAGTGACCTTTCCAACGAGAGCTTCGGCCTTGTCATCGCCCTGCTGATGCCCGCCACGGTGGACATCTATGTTCTGGTGGCGGCGGTGCTGGCTGGTGTGCTCATCGGCAAGGAGATCTTCGGCGGCTACGGCAGCTATCCCTTCAACCCCGCCGCAGTGGGCTATGTTGTGGCGGCGGTGTCCTGGCCGGAACAGGTGTTCCGCTATCCGCAGCCCTACACCAACATCCCTCTGTGGGATGCTTCCATGGTGCCGGTGTCCAGCACCATTGAGGACACCCTGCGCAGCGGCGGCATGCTGAACATCGGTTCGCTGGCGCTGGGCCTGGGCGAATACGCCGCCCCCATGGGCACCGGCGCTGCGCTGGTGCTGCTGGCCTGCGGCCTGTTCATGTGGACCCAGAAGGATGCCCACATGTCGGCTTCGGTGAGCTTTCTTGTCACCTGCGCACTGATCGCATTCTTCTTCCCGCGGCAGGCGGGTCTGGCGGACAGCGCTGTGCTGGCCAACGCCCTGCCCCGTCTGCAGTGTATGCGTGATGAGCTGCTGACCGGCGCCATCCTGTTCAGTGCTGTGTTCCTCATCAATGAGCCTTACACCTGCGTGCATCACCGGATGGGAAGAATCCTGTATGGCGTGCTGGTGGGTGTGGTGTCCATGGGCTTCCGCTATTACGGCGTCTATGAGACCGGCGTGTGCTTCGCGCTGCTGGTGGTCAACAGCATTTCGGCGTGGATCGACCGCACCGAAGCCCATCTGTACCGTCTGATGCATCCGCAGGCCGGAACCGGGAAGGAGGCCGCGCAATGAGAAGATCGACGGCAGAACTGATCGTGAAAGACCCCGGCAAGTTTGCCCATCACGACCGGGTGTTCCTGAACAACCCTGTGGTCATGCAGGGCATGGGCCTGGCCCCGCTGGTGGTGCTTGCCACCTCGGGCCAGAACGCTGTGATGCTGGCGGCAGCTGTGGCGCTGCTGCTGGTGCCCTCCCGTGTGCTGGCCTGCCTGCTGAGCCGTCTGGTGCCTCTGCACGACGAGAACCCCGACGCGGAAACGCTGCAGAAGACTCTGCTGCCCCGTGCGCTGGTTTACTGCTTCAGCACGGCCATCGTGTATCTGGCGGCGTACCCCATCCTGAACGCCGTGTTCGGCACCAGCCTGCTGAGCCTGGGCATCTATCTGCCCATGCTGACGGTGGAGCCGCTGCTGACCTACCGTTTTGGCCGCGTGCAGGAGACGGTGCGCAAGGCCGTGTCCAAGGGTGTGCGCATCACGGTGGGCTACGCCCTGCTGCTGGTGCTGCTGGGCTGCGTGCGTGAGTGGCTTGCTGTGGGCACCGTGTTCGGCACGGCCATCGGCCGCCGGGCCCTGCTGCCCATGGCAAGTATGCCGGCAGGCGGCTTCATCGTGCTGGGCGTGCTGTGCGCCATCTGGCGTGCGCTGGCAAAAAAGCGCCGCCGTTATCTTGAAAAAGAGGCCCGCAGCCTTGTGGCCGTGAATCACCAGAAGGAGGCGGACAGCGAACAATGAAAGATGTTGTAATGACCTCTGCGGTGTTCTTCAGCTATGCAATGCTGGCGGTGTTCGCCCAGAACGCCATCTTCACCCGCGCACTGGGCGTGTCCCGTCTGGTGCAGCTGGTGGGCGACGACCGCACCAGCAGCGTGCTGTTCGGTCTGCAGCTGTGTATCACGCAGGTGCTGGTGGCCCCCATGGCCTGGTATGCAGGCAAGTGGATCGCTCCGCTGCCCAACCGTGCGCAGCTGCGCCCGCTGGTGTATGTGGCCAGCATCGCAGTGGTGTGTGCGCTGGAGCATCTGGTGCTATGGGCTGCGAAAGGCCTGCCCTACCGCAGCGCTCTGCTGCGCATCGTTCCGGCCGCCGGATTGAACAGCTGTGTGCTGGGCACCGTGCTGGTGGAGCGCACCCAGACCTTTACGCTGGGCCAGAGCTTGGGCTTCGGCCTGGGCAGCGGCCTTGGCTATGTGCTGGCCGTCATGCTGGTGACCGAAGCACGCCACCGCCTGCGCAGCAAGGCCATCCCGGAAGCGTTCCGGGGCCTGCCCATCACACTGGTGTATATCGGTGTGCTGGCGCTGGCAATCTACGGCTTTACCGGACATTCGGTGATCCTGTGATCCTGACAGGAAAGGAGAATGCACTATGGCAAAATATAAGCGTCAGAAAGTGAAGCGTTATCACCGCAGCTTCTACAGCCGCGGTGCCCGCATCAAAAAAGGCGTCGGCATCGTGGTGCTGATCCTGGCGGTGCTGGGCGCGGCATGGCTGGCAGCGCCTTATGTGCTGGACTGGGCCACCCACACCTGGTACACCGTGGTGAAGAACCGTGATCTGGAAGCAGAGTCGGCTTCCCGGGCCGCTTCCTCGGAGGCCGCGGCCTCCTCTGCTGCACAGGCGGCTTCCTCGCAGGCGGCGTCAGAGCCCGAAGAGCCGCAGCTGGACGGCAAGGCCGTCACCGGCGGCAGCTGGGGGCGGGTGGATGTGAGCGCCCTGACCGATGACGACGCCATCCGCACGGCAGCGCAGCAGCTGAAAGCACAGGGAGCGGACTACGGCCTTGTGACCCTGAAGGATGCAAACGGCGTGATCTACTACGCTTCTCAGGTGTCTGCCGCCTCGGGCAGCATCACCGAAAACCCTGTTGACCCGGCCCGCATTGCAGCCATCTTCCGGGAAGAGGGCATCATTCCGGTGGCACAGATCGCCGCCTTCAAAGACCCTGTCTCGTCCCGCACAGACCGCAGCATGGCCATCCATTACAACGGCGATGCCCTGTGGCTGGACGCCCAGAAAGACGGCAACGCCTGGCTGAACCCCTATTCCGCTGCGGCAGTGGAATATGTGGGCGACCTGGTGGAGGAACTGCACGGCATGGGCTTTGAGCAGGCGGTGCTGACCAATGTCCAGTTCCCGAAGCTCAGCCGCAAGCAGGACTATGGCGAAACCGCCGGTGTGTCCCGCGCGGATCAGCTGCGGGCAGACATTGCGGCGCTGCAGACCCGCTTCGAGGGCAGCGTGACCCTGTGGTTCAGTTATACGCTGGATCAGTGCAATACCAGCAGCGTGTCGCTGGATGTACCCGCTGTGACGCTGGGCATGAACGACCTGCTGGTCACGGCAGATCAGCTGGACGAAGCCGGACGGCAGCAGCTGCAGCAGTCTGCCGCAGAGGCGGGCGTGCAGAACATTGTGATCGACAGCGCCGAAAGCTTTCAGTAACTTTGGAATGAACGCCTTGGTTTTATAAGAGGGAGGAATCTGCTATGAATTCGAAATCCTGCTTTGCACCGGCCCACATCCTTCTGCCTTCCGAGCAGATCCCGCTGGAAAAATGGGGCTGCATCGCCTGCGACCAGTTCACCAGCGACCGCGATTACTGGCAGAAGGCCGAACAGGCTGCGGCCGGGAGCCCCAGCACGCTGAACCTGATCCTGCCGGAAGTCTATCTGGAGGACGGCGACGCAGACGCACGCATTGAGAAGATCCACTCCGCTATGGAGGACTATGAGAAGAATGTGCTCACCCGCAGTGTGGACGGCTTTGTCTATGTGGAGCGCACCGAGCAGAGCGGCAAGGTGCGTCAGGGCCTTGTGGGCATGGTGGATCTGGAAGCTTACAGCTACCGCCGCGGCGCGCCCTGCGCTGTGCGCCCCAGCGAGAGCACTGTGGAAAGCCGCATCCCGCCCCGCATGAAGGTGCGCACCGGCGCGGCACTGGAAACGCCCCACATCATGATGCTGGCGGACGACCCGGAGTGCACCCTCATTGAGCCTGTGGCTGCGCACAAAGCGGAAATGCGCAAGGTGTACGAGGGTGAGCTGATGCTGGGCGGCGGCCACATCGCAGGCTGGGCTGTGGAAGACCCGGCCCTCATTGAGCAGATCGAGAACGCTCTGACCGTTCTCGGCAGTCAGGAAGAATTCGACAAGAAATATCCGGATGCCATCCGCCGCGACCCGCTGACGCTGGCCGTGGGCGACGGCAACCACTCGCTGGCCACTGCAAAGGCCTGCTGGGAAGAGCTGAAAAAGACCCTGACCCCGGAAGAGGCTGCCGTGCATCCGGCCCGCTGGTGCCTGGCAGAGGTGTGCAACGTGCACTCCCCGGCCATTGAGATCGAGCCCATCCACCGGGTGCTGTTCAATGTGGACTGTGCCGTTGTGCTGCTGGCCCTCATCACCTGGAGCGACGAGAACATGGCCGGGTGCTGCTTTGGCGGCGAAAAGCAGCAGCCCTTCACGCTGGCCGGCCCCCACATGGCCAATGTGCTGAGCTTTGAAGATCCCACGGCCCCGCTGACCGTGGGCACCATCGATGAATTCATCGAGTATTATATCGAGCGCCACCCGGAAGCAAAGGTGGACTATGTGCACGACGAACCCGCCGTCCGCGCTCTGTGCAAGAAGGGCGCTGTGGCGTTCCTGATGCCGCCGTTTGCCAAGAGCGACCTGTTCAAAGGCGTGGTCATGGGCGGCGTGCTGCCCCGCAAGACCTTCAGCATGGGCCACGCAGAAGAAAAGCGGTACTACGTCGAGTGCCGGAAAATTGTAGAATAAAAGGATGTAAAAAGCCTTCCCCCTCGGGGGAAGGTGGCGAGCTTGTGAGCCGGATGAGGGGAAGCAGAGGCTGGATTTCGTTCATTGAGAGCGGATTCAGAAGATAACTACCCCCTCATCCGTCATGCCGCTTCGCGTCCTGACACCTTCCCCCGAGGGGGAAGGCTATCGTTAACTTATAGGAGAAACATGACTTTTAAAGAACTGAATCTGTCCGCCCCGCTTCTGCGCGCTGTGCAGGAGGCAGGCTATGAGACCCCGTCGCCCATTCAGGCGGCGGCGATCCCGCCGGTGCTGTCCGGTCGGGATCTGATGGGCTGCGCCCAGACCGGTACAGGCAAGACGGCTGCTTTTGCGCTGCCCATGCTCGACCGGCTCACGGCCAATGCGCCCCGCCGCAAGGGGGCTATCCGTGCCTTGATCCTCACCCCCACCCGGGAGCTTGCCTTGCAGATCGGCGAGAGCTTTGACGCCTACGGCAAGTATCTCAAGCTGCGCAGCACCGTCATTTTTGGCGGCGTGGGCCAGGCCCCGCAGGTGGAAGCGCTGAAAAAAGGCGTGGACATCCTCATCGCCTGCCCGGGACGGCTGAACGACCTCATCGGGCAGGGCTTCATCGACCTGTCCGATCTGGAGATTTTCGTGCTGGACGAGGCCGACCGGATGCTGGACATGGGCTTTGTGCATGACGTGAAAAAGGTCATTGCAAAGCTGCCCAAGGAGCGCCAGAACCTGATGTTCAGCGCTACCATGCCCAAGGAGATCGAGCAGCTGGCCGCAGGCATCCTGCGCAAGCCTGCCTTCGTCAAGGTGGACCCGGTGTCCAGCACTGTGGACCGCATCCAGCAGAGCCTTTACCATGTGGAAAAGGGCAACAAGAAGTTCCTGCTGCCCTGGCTCATCAAGACGCTGGACCCGCCGGTGGTGAATGCGCTGGTGTTCAGCCGCACCAAGCACGGCGCGGACAAGATCGCCAAAGACCTGACCAAGCAGGGCATCCCCGCTGCGGCCATCCACGGCAACAAGAGCCAGACGGCCCGCGTCACCGCGCTGGAAGACTTCAAGGCCGGCAAGACCAAAGTGCTGGTGGCCACCGATATCGCCGCCCGGGGCATCGACATCAGCGAGCTGTCCCATGTGTTCAACTATGACCTGCCCGAGGTGCCTGAGACTTATGTGCACCGCATCGGCCGCACGGCCCGCGCCGGTGCCGACGGCACCGCCGTCAGCTTCTGCGCTCCGGAGGAACAGGAATATCTGGTCGGCATCGAAAAGCTGAACCGCCGCCAGATCCCTGTGGTGTCCGGCCACCCCTGGGACGGCGTGCCCGCCCCGGTGCGCCCTGAGCCGCCCGTGCGCGGCCGCAAGCCGAAAGCTGCTGCCGAACAGGCTGGTAAGCAGCCGGAACCCAAGGCGGAAAAAACCGCCGCAAAGGCAAAGTCTGAAAAAAAGGCTGCTCCCGCACCCAAAGTGCAGGCAAAGCAGCCCGCAAAACAAGAAAAAGAGGAACAACCCATGGATGATACCAAGCGTACTTCCGGCGGACGCAATAATGACCGCCGTTCCAATAACAACAGCCGCCCCCGCCGGGAGCAGAACACTTCCGCCCGCGGCAGCAACGCACAGCCCAAGTTCGACCCCCACTTTGTGAGCGCCCCGGAGGCCACCCCGCTGCGCCCGGCCAAGAAGGCCACGGCAGCACCCGCTGCACCGGCCATCCGCACCGCTGCCCAGCCTGCCCAGAACAATGCGCAGGGCCAGCAGAAAGGCCGCCGCAATGACCGTCCGGCCCGCCCGAACAACGGCCAGCAGGCAGCACAGAATGCAGACAGCCGCAGCCAGAACAGCCAGCGCGGCCGGGGCCAGAACGTACCCCGCAGCGCTCAGCCTGCCCGCGCACCCCGTGCCGAGTCTGCCCGCCGGGGCCGCAATGTGCCGGTGAAGGACGAAGACCCGGGCCTTGTGCTCATCAGCCGCCGTCCGCCGCAGCAGAAGTACACCAACTTCGAAGAGTATATGAACGCCCACGGCGGTGCCACTGCACCCATTGAGGATCACAGCGACGAAGTATGAAACATGAACCGTTTGCCCCGTGGCAGTGCCCCCTGTGCGGGGGAAAGCTGACCGGGGACAGCACCCTGAAATGCGAAAAAGGCCACAGCTTTGACCGCGCCAAAGAGGGCTACTGGCATCTGCTGCCGGTGCAGAGCATGCGCACCAAGGCCCCCGGCGACAGCAAGGAGATGGTGGCTGCCCGCCGGGCTTTCCTGAATGCCGGATATTACGGCATTTTCGGGAAGGCTCTGGGTGAGCTGTGCCTGGAATACGGCGTGCCCGCAGGGCCGGAAGCCCCGCTGCACCTGCTGGATGCAGGCTGCGGCGAGGGCTGGTACGACCGGTGCATCGCCCAGAAGCTGGCCGAAGCGGGGAAGCCGCTGCAGCTGGCAGGTTTTGACATTGCAAAGCCCGCTGTGCGTCTGGCCGCAAAGGCTCTGCCCACAGCGCAGTACGCAGTGGCGTCCAGCTTCAGCCAGCCGGTGCGCACCGGCTGGGCTGATCTGCTGCTGAACTGCTTTTCGCCCTTTGCGCAGGAAGAGTTCCTGCGGGTGCTGCGCCCGGGCGGACGGATGATCTATGTTGTGCCCGGGGCAGAGCATCTGTTCCAGATGAAAGCGGTGCTCTACGAAAAGCCCTATAAGAACCCGGTGCAGGAGATCGCTTACGACGGCTTCAAGGCCATTGGAGAGCGGGAAGTGTCCGGCAAGATCACGGTGCCCCACGAACAGCTGGAAGCGCTGTTTGCCATGACGCCCTATTACTGGAAGACGCCCCGCGGCGGCGCAGAACGCCTTGCCGCTCTGCCGGAACTGGAAACGGACATTTCGTTCCGGTTCCTCGTGTTTGAGAAGCTCTGAGATATAAAAAATGGGGCTGTTGCAAAATGGCTCGCTGAAAAAATCATGCACAAAACCCGGA
>CAVKKE010000105.1:0-10754 GCA_963656875.1 Barnesiella intestinihominis
TAGCGCGCCTCGTTCGGGACGAGGAGGCCGTGGGTTCAAATCCCGCTGCTCCGACTTAAAAAAGCCTGATACACTTTTGTGTATCAGGCTTTTTTCGTCTTCACAGCGGGATTTGAACAGGGCGGCCCTGCCGCAGGCAGGGTAAGCAATCAGCCCAGTGGGCTGTTGCTTAGCCCGCGGGTCCCAACGACTAGGAATGTCTACCGGGGTGCATGTCGTTATGGGGCGGAGCAGCGGGATTTGCAACAGAAACAGGAAAATAACAGAAAAGCAGGACTGCACTTGCAAACGGTGCAGTCCTGCTTTTTATCGTTTCAGATCTTTCAGGAAAGTGCGTTCCACAGCGGGTCGGAGGCATCGAAAACGGCAATCTCACAGCCTGCAAAGCGGCTCTGAACCGAGACAGTACCGCTGCCGTCAGCGGTGGTAGCGTAGCTGCCAAGGTCCAGCCCGGAGAGAGTGGGCTGAGACTGCCACGGGATAAGCTCTGTCTGCCAGTCCGCACCCAGCTTTTCGCTGAGGGCACCGTAGGCCTGCTCAAAGCCTGCCGGGTCTTCTAAAATCCAGATCTTGCTTTCGCCGTTTGCGAGGTCGGTGTTCATCTGGGTGGCGCCCGCCATTTGACCGTTCATATCGGTGAGAGAAGCATTGGCGCTCCAGGTGTAGTTGTTCACCTGCACGATGACGGCCCCGTTGCCATTGGCGTCGTTTGCGTACTGTTCCAGCGCGGTCTGCAGGCTCTGCACCGCTTCGTCCGGCAGGGCTTCCGCAGTCACCACGGCTACGGTATAGTCCGGGTCTACGGTGGTCAGCAGGCCGTGTGCCACATAGATCACACTGGCGGTCAGCACAGCTGCTACGGCCACGATGCCCCAGTGATAGTACCACCAGTTTGCCCGGGAGCGCTTTTTCTGTTCCTGCTCTGTCAGGGGCTTGTCCGATGCGGCCGGGTGCGGGATGGCATGCACTTCCACGCCGTATTCCGCCCGCAGCACAGGAAAAAGGGTCTGCATGGCGGCAAGGCCCGGAAGCCAGAAGCCGAACAGCACCGCCCAGAACACACTGACCGGGAACAGCAGAATCATCCCGCCGATGCCCGCCAGCATCAGCACACCGGCAGCGATGCAGCGGCCCGGGGCGGCGAGAAGCATCTTTCCGGCCCGGCGCAGCAGCCCGCCCAGCGAAAGGCTCTCGCTGGGTTCCAGCGGCAGGGCAGCAGCGCACAGGGTGCCGCCCACGGCCAGCACCAGGAAGTCCAGCGCCAGGAACACCAGCACTGCAAGGCCGGGGTAATAGCCCTGCTGCGCTGCTGCTTCGAACAGGAACGCCGACACAAAGCACAGCAGCGCCAGCACCAGCGTGCCCACGGCACCAAAGGCGCAGGCAGTCTTCCAGCGGACGGAAAGAGTCTGCTTGGCCCGGGGAAGCCACTGGGACGGGTCATTCTGCAAACTGCGCAGGGCGCAGTCCGCGAGGATCAGCATGGCGGGCCCGGCCAGCAGGCCCGTCGCCGCGCCCAGCACCACGGTCAGCGGCAGAGACAGCAGGGTCACACCCAGCGAGACGCCAAGAGCGGCAGGCAGGCAGAGCACGCAGACCATCAGGTTGGTGCCCAGCAGCTGGCCGAGGTCGCGGCCCACCATCTGGCAGAACCGCGCAAAGCCCTTTTTCTCCGGCTCATTGGGGCCGACGCCGCGGCCTTCGCGCCCGTAAAAGGCATCGTACATACTCATTTTACTTCACCTCGGTGCCGAAGGCTTCGATCTGGGTCAGGGCCGGGAAGGGGGAGGTGCCCTCGGCCTGAATGAGCTCTTTCAGCACAAGGCTGCGCACCCGCTTGGGCTCAAAGGTCACGCTCTGGGGTTTGCGGCTTTTCACCAGAGGAATTTCCATCCGGCTGCCATCGGAGAATTCCACCGTGGCCCGCACCCAGTAGTTGTCATGGGGGAAGTCGGCCCGCTCGGTGATGCGCAGTTCGTCCAGCAGCACTTCCCGGCCGAAGTCCAGCGTCAGGGCCGCGTTTGGATCCCGGTTGATGCCCCAGCTTTGATAAGGATATTCCCCGTGGGCGCTGTTTTCAAAAATGCCGTCAATGGCATTGCGGGCGGCAAACACGGCTTCGCCGCGGGTCTCCACATTGGCGCTGGCGTGGGGATAGAAACCGGTGTCGCCGTGCTCGTCATAGCAGTCGAAGGCCAGATTGCGCCGTGCGGCGATCTCCTCCGGCTCAGCCAGCCGGGCACGGATGACATGGCGGTCACCCACAAAGCTTTTGGGCGAGTAGGTGATGGCCTGTTCGCCGAAGGGAATGTGAAAGTTGATCTCCCGCTTCACCACATATACAAGGGCCGGGGGCATGGTGTCCTCGAATTGGATGACGCAGTACTGGCCGGGGTGGTCGATCTCCAGTGCCACCCGGTCACCGGGCTTGTAGCAGTTGGTATACACGAGGGAAACGTCGGTGTCAGCGTCGCAGGTCATAAGGGTGTGGCCCGCTTCGTCCAGAACTTTCAGCTTGATGGTCTCCATGGCAGTTCTCCTTAGTACAGTTCGAGATTCAGCGCCTTTTTAAAACGCAAAGTAATTTTATAAATGGTTTCCGGCCATGCGGTGCGCAGGCGCGGGTCGGTGATGGAAACCGGCGTGACAGCGGCAGTGACGGTCTGTGCATCAAACCGGATGCCGCCGAGAGTGCCCACTGCAAAACCGCTTTCAACCGGCACCGGCTTTTGTTCGGTGAGCAATGTCAGCTCCACAGTGCCGGGCCAGTCGGTGACATCGCAAAGAGCAATTCCGTTCTCGCGCACTGACACGGCGCGGCGGTAGGTGGTCAGGCCGTCAATGGGAGGATATGCCCCGGAAAGTTCCCCGGAAATGCTGTCTTCGGTGGTCAGAACATCCCGGGCGGCATACTCTGCGCCGGGCAATTGCTGTATGCTGTCAAAAGTAGGCAGGTTGTGCCATGCACTCTGCATCGTCCAGATCTCATACCGCTGGGGGGAGAAGGTCTTTTTCGTATAGCTCTCCACGCCGATGTCAATGAGGAAGGGCCTGCCGTCCTTGTATACGGTAATGCTGCCGGTATCGTTGTGGTTGTGGCTGTCGCCGTTGGAGCCGAACTTCGCCCCCAGCACCCAACCGCCCTTCCGGGCGGCATACACGCCTACGCTGGGGTACCACACTGTGCTGTGTTCCGGCTGGGTCAGGGGGCAGGCTGTGAGCTCTGCTTCCGCAAAAGCAGTGGTGAGCCGGTACCACAGGTTGATGTGGCTGGTGGCATCCTGATTTTCCAGATGGTCGGGGTCTGAGTCAGAGCGGAAATCCTCCGCCGCCAGTGCACACAGAGCGTCGCTGCCCACGGCCTGCCCGAAGCGGTATTCCCGTGCGCCACAGCGCCCGGCCAGCGGGCTGCAGTCCCCGAAGTTGAGGTAATAAGGACCGGTGACATGGACGTTCAGGATATATTCAGCAATGTTTTTGATCTTCGGCTGACCGAACAGGGGGCGGAACGCATCCGGCGCGGCGGCAGACAAGATCTCAAGGCAGCCCCACAGGGTCAGGCCCGCGTGGCGGTAATACTGAGCACCTTCATTGCAGCAGCCGTCCTCGCCGTAATCTTTCAAGAAGCAGTCCAGGCTGTACGCTGCCTGCTTCACGGCGGTATGGCGCTGTTTCTGCGTCGTGGGCAGCAGGAACACTGTGAGCAGAACGTTCTGGGTGCACCAACTGGTCCAGTTGCACATGGGCTCGTCACCATTGCCCATCCACCAGAAATGATCGTGGAAATAAGGTGTCAGGATGCGGGCGTTCAGCTCCCGCTCCATCCGGGCTGTGAGCCCCGGCGCGGCGGCGTCCAGTTCGTTTTTCAACAGGTAACGGGTCAGAGCCAGCAGTGCGCCGGTCTCTGCCGCGAATAGCTCCACAATGGGCCGGGAGGTGTCCGGCAGGGGCAGCTGGGGCGTATCCCGGATGTAGCTGTTGTGGGCGGGCAGCTGCCACGCGCTTTCTTCACAGATGGCCCACACGGTATCCGTGATGGCTTCCATGAAGCGGCCTTTGTACTCCATGCATTCGGCGGCGGTTAAGGCGCACAGCCGGGCTCGGCGGGAGAAATAAGCGTCCTCCCACGCGGTCCGCCGCCCGGTGCGGATGAAGTCCAGCCAGAGGGAAAGGGACAGGGGCGCGATGGGCTTTGCAAGCTCAGCTTCGCCCGCCTGCAGAAAGCGGTCTTTCACCCGCTGGGGCAATTCTTCCCACTCGGCGCGGTCTTTTGCGGGCGGGAAGGGCTGGTAGCCGGGCAGGGTGTCCGGCAGAAAGGGGAGACGTTCCTGAAACATATACAACACCTCGATGAACGTGTGCGGCTTTGTAGGGAGCGGATTCATCCGCTCCGCAGATGAACAGCTGCTTTCGGGATACGGCGGAACGCATAAATGCGTTCCCTACAAAAGGGGGAAGGCTTTTACAAACTCTGCTGATATTCTCTCGGGCTCAGGCCCGTGACCTTTTTGAAAACCTTAGAGAAGTAAAACGAGCTTTCATAGCCCAGCTTTTCCGCGATCTCATAGACTTTCAAATCGCCCTGTTCCAGCATCTCTTTGGCGGCGGCGATGCGGGTCTCGGTGATATACTCCACAAAGCCGCTGTCGCCGTATTTGCCGAACAGCTGGCTGAGGTAATTCGGGGAAAAATTGAACACCGCGGCCACATCGGCCAGGGTCAGCTTCTCCGAAAGGTGGCTGCGGATGTAGTCCTGCACCTGCGAGACCACCTGCATCTTCCCGGCGGTAGCGTCGCCCTCGGCGACCTCCACGAACTGGATAGGATCTTCCTCGGTGAGCAGGGGCTGCAGATGGGCGTTTTCGCGGCAGCGGCGGGCCAGACCCAGCAAAGAGCCGGTGGGCCTGCCCACGGCCCAGAGCAGCCGCACCGTGAAATAGTTGTAGAGGATCTGGCTGGCCTTTTCCAGCAGCGGCCGCAGCACGGCGCGGTAGTTCCGGCTCTGAGCTTCGGTCAGGCAGAACAACACATTGCAGCGCATGGCATCCGCCCCGGTAACATAGCAGGGCAGATAGTTCTGCAAAGTGGTTTCCAGCATCCGCGCGCAGGAAAAGCTCAGCTTCAATTGCTGCTGAGGCGTCAGGGCAGTGCTGGCGGCGCACAGCTCACAGCCTGCCAGCAGATAGGCGTCGCTTTTCAGGTCAATCTCCAGATGCTGCAGCGGCTGTTCCAGCTCGCTTTCGTCCTGAAACAGGCCGGAATACAGCCGCACGAAAAAGCGCTCCTGATAGGTGCGTACGCTCTCGGCGAGGTCGGGCTGAACGGGCATCTCGCCCAAAAGGGCGTGCTCTTTTTTCACTTTTTCCGTCGCCCGGCTCAGTGCCGCGGTGAGGTTTTCCGGGGTGAGGTCGAGCTTGACGAGATAGTCCACCACGCCGGCGCCCATGGCCTGCTTGATATAATCGAATTCTTCGAAGCTGGTCAGCATGATGAACGCAGGCAGGGGGCTGCGCTCCCGGCAGGTGCGAGCCAGGGTCAGCCCGTCCATCACCGGCATTTTCACATCGGCGATGACGATATCCGGCTTTTCCCGCTCAATGGTCTCAAGGGCCTGTTTGCCGTTGCGGGCGGTGGCGCAGACCGTGTAGCCCAGTTTTTCCCATTCCAGCATTCCCTGCAGGCCGATGAGAACCAGAGGTTCGTCATCCACGAGTAGTATCCGCAGCATGGTCGTTTCCTTTCTTCTGATAGGGCAGACGAATGGTGATCTCGGTGCCCAGATCTTCTTCGCTCTCAATGTGCAGGCCATATCCTTCGCCGAAGGAATACTGGATGCGGCGGTTCACGTTCCACAGGCCCACATGGCGGAATTTTTCTGCTTTTGCTTTCCCCTCGGCGGGTTCGTCCAAAAGATGTTCCACCACCTCCGGAGGCATGCCCACGCCGTCATCGGTCAGCCGCAGCAGCACATCGCCGGTGGAGGGGTCGGTGGAAATGTCCAGCAGCACGCTGCCGTGGCCGCCTTTGGGCTCCAGCCCATGGAAGATGGCGTTCTCCACCAGCGGCTGCAAGGTGAAGCGGGGAATCATGCAGTCCCGGCACAGGCGCTCGTCCTCGATGCGGGAAACTTCAATTTCCAAGTCTCCGCCGTAGCGGTACTGCTGGATGGTGAAGTAGTCGTTCAGAAGAGCAAGCTCTTCCTGCAGGGGCACCAGTTTTTCGGTGCCCTTGGAGATGCTCTTGGTCAGCCGGGCAAAGGCCGTGACCATCTCGGCGATGCCGGGGGCATTCTGGATGGTGGCCATCCAGCGGATGCTGTTGAGAGTGTTGTAGATGAAGTGGGGGTTCACCTCATTTTGCAGCATCCGGTATTCCAGCTCCTGCTTGCGGCGTTCGTCCTCAATGCGGCGGGTCATCAGCTCGTCCACGTCGGACGCCAGCCTGTTGATGCCCCGGCCAATGTCGCCCAGCTCGTTGTTCCACTCGATGGACGGGTCGGCGGAAAAGTCGCCTGCACCCACAGCCTTGATGCGCTGCTGCAGAGCGTCCACCGGGCGGGAGATGGCCCATTCCAGCCAGTGCTGCATGATGAAGCTCAGGCCCCACACCAGCGCCACGCCCAGCGCGATGAGCCAGATGTACACGCCCCGCTGCTGCAGAAAGGTGCTTTCCGGCATGATCTGCATCAGGGCAGAGCTGGTATTGCCGATCTGCACCCGGACGGCCAGATACTTTGTGCCGTCCACAGTCACGGGGCCCTGCCAGACGGTGCGGCCATTGCGGGTCTGCTCGGTGAGCTGGCTGAGGTCCGGCAGGGAAGTGCTGTCCCGAATCTCGGTCAGGCGTCCGTTTTCGATCTGCCAGGTCCGCCCGCCCAGCTGCCAGTAAAGGCCGCTGCCGTCAGACATCTGGTAGCCCTCAGCCGGGTCAGTGATGACCGAAAGATCCAGCCCCAGATAAGCCGTGCCCCGGTGCTGGGTACCCTGACCGGAGCGGATGGGCTTGCTGACCACAAGGCAGTCCGGGTGATAGTTGATGAGAGGATCAGCGGCGACCTGTAAGCCATAGCCCAGCTGCAAAAAAGGCTGCACGGTGCTGCGGCTCAGACCGGCAGAAAGCGGGATCAGCGAGCCAAACTGCAAAAAGCGGTCGGTCTCGTTGGTCATGAAAAAACGGATGATCCTGCTTTGCAGCGGGCTGGAATAATATTTCTCCTGCGCGGTGTTGAAAGCCGTCAGGGTCAGGGTGCCGTTGGATTCTGTCTCGGAGAGATAGCGCCGGACGGTGCTGTTGGTGGCTGCCCAGTTCAGAAGGGCGTCGGCATTGTCCAGACTGGTCTCGATGCCCGCTGCTACCAGACGCAGATTGAACTCCGCCGCCTGCAGCATATTGGTGCGCACATACTGGGTGGAAAGGAAGAACAGCGCAGCCCCCACGGCCAGCGAAGTAAGAAAGGTGAAAATGCGCATGCTCCACACGATCTGCCGGCGCAGCGGGAAGCGGTGGCGGGGCTTTTGCATGAGGGCGTCTCTCCTTTCCAAAGATGTGTTTTTTCTGTCAGGATCCTTTTATAGGGTAACGTTTTTGCGGGGTGTTGTCAACGGTATTCTGTGTAAAAATTGTATACTTTTCACGATTCCTGCCTGTTACTATTTTGTAATCTGTGCAAGAAAGAGAGAAAGTGCAAAATGCAGCGCAAGAAAGTGCATGTTTTTGGAAAACAGCAGGAAAAATTGCAGTCCGGCCCGAAAGATTTCCATTCCGTTTTCTGCATTTTTGCGGTATCTTAGTGTCAACAAAAGCAGGCGGCCCGGACACGGAAGGCCGCCTGCACCAATACAAGACCCTTGAAGGAGGACAACCTGTTATGAAAAAGATCTCTCGCCGTTCGTTCCTCACTGCTGCCGCTGCCTGCGGCGCTGCTGCTGCCCTGACTGCCTGCGGCGGTTCTTCCAGCTCCACCGCTGCTTCTTCTACTGCTGCTTCCAGCACTGCCGCTGCTTCCTCCGAAGCTTCCGGCCCCGTCACCCTGCAGTGGGCCATCTGGGATAAGGAGTCCACTCCCTACTGGCAGGCCATGGCGGACGGCTACATGGCAGAGCACAAGGATGTCACCATTGAGATGGTGGACTTGGGCTCCAGCGATTACATGACTGTTCTGGCCACCCAGCTGGCCGGCAGCGCCGACCTCGATATCCTGACCATCAAGGACATCCCCGGCTATGCAAACCTCATCAACCTGGACTATCTGAAGCCCCTGAACGATGTGCTGACCCGCGACACCGGTGATTTCAACGGCACCATTGAGCAGCTGACCACCGATGACGGCAACTTCTACGCCGTGCCGTTCCGCAGCGACTTCTGGGTGCTGTTCTATAATAAGGATCTGTTCGATGCCGCTGGCGTGGATTACCCCTCCAACGACCTGACCATGGAAGACTACGATGCTCTGGCCCGCAAGATGACCAGCGGCTCCGGCGACAGCAAGGTCTACGGCTGCCACTATCACACCTGGCGCTCCGCTGTTTCCCTGTTCTCCATCCTGGACGGCCAGCACACCATCATCGATGGTACTTACGACTTCATGAAGGACACCTACGATATGGTCATCGCCCAGCAGAAGGACGGCATCTGCATGGACTACGGCTACCTGAAGACCTCTTCGCTGCACTACTCCGCAGCCTTTGAGAATCAGCAGTGCGCCATGGTCAACATGGGCAGCTGGTTCATCTCCACGCTGGAAAGCTACATGAAGGACGCCGACACCAAGTTCAACTGGGGCATCGTGAAGTATCCGCACCCCGCAAGCGCACCTGCAGGCTCCACTCTGGGCACTGTGACCAGCCTGGCCATCAATGTGGATTCTCCCAAGGCTGACGCAGCTGCCGACTTCATCAACTGGTGTGTCTCCGAAGAGGGTGCACAGGCCATTGCAAAGACCGGCACCTTCCCTGCATGTGGTTCCGACGCCACCAGCGAGATCATCAAGGCGACCGAGGGCTTCCCCGATGATGCAAACTCTGTGGACGCCCTGAGCACCACCAGCGTCTATCTGGAAATGCCCTACACTCAGTATGCTTCCGACATCGAGACCATCCTGAATGCTGAGCATGACGCCATCATGACCATGAGCGAGACCGTGGACGAAGGCATCCAGAACATGAACGATCAGGTTCCCGCTGTGCTGGGCTGATAAGCCACCCTTGAAAATTTCTCCTTCCTTATCATAAAGGCTTTTTATCCCCGTTCTGCAATTCTCATCTCCCATTTATAGACTTCATCGAGCACCGGAGGGCGGGCTTTCGCCCGCCCTCCACCTCTTTGTGTGACCAGAAAGGAGGCCCCTTATGGCAAGCGCCGCCGCAACTCAGAAAGCGCCCCGTAAAGTGCTGAAAAAATCCACCCGCGATTCCCTCATCGCATATTCCTTCATTGCGCCGAACTTCATCGGCTTCTGCGTGTTCACGCTGGTGCCCATGGTGTTCGCCATTGCGCTGGCCTTCTGCTCCTGGGACGGCCGTCACGCCATCCAGTTCATCGGGCTGGACAACTTCATCAAGCTGTTCACCAACGATAAGATCTTCCAGGCGGCGCTGAAAAACACCATCGTCTATGTCATTGGCACGGTGCCGCTGACGCTGGTGTGTTCTCTGGCCATGGCTGTGTTGCTGAATCAGAACGTCAAGCTGCGCAACTTCTTCCGTACGGTGGCGTTCTTCCCCTATGTTGCTTCTCTGGTGGCTGTGGCTGCCGTGTGGAACATGATCTTCAACCCCTCCATGGGCCCCATCAACATGATCCTGAACCAGTTCTTCCATGTGGCCGTTGAAGACCTGCCCCGCTGGGCGGCCGGCAAGGATACCGCAATGATCACGGTCATTCTGTTCAGCGTGTGGAAGAATATGGGCTATTACATGGTCATCTATCTGGCAGGCCTGCAGGGCTGCAACCCCGACCTGAACGAGGCTGCAGAGCTGGACGGCGCCAACCGCTGGCAGCAGTTCTGGCACATCACCCTGCCGCAGCTGCGCCCCACCACCTTCTTCGTGGTCATCATGCTGACCATCTCCGGCTTCAAGGTCTACGATCAGATGTACATGATCACCCAGGGCGGCCCCGGCACCGCTACCATGACGCTGGTGTACTACATTTACAATGTGGCCTTCGTCAATACCCCCAAGTACGGCTATGCAAGTGCTATCTCCATGGTGCTGTTCGTGCTGGTGCTGATCGTCACGATCGTCCAGTTCCGCGGCTCCAAGGGCGAAAACTGAGAAAGGAGGAAGAATTTATGGCTTCTGCAGTTATCAAAGACCACGCTTCCCAGAAGCGCCGCAATTTCATCTCCAAGTTCCTGATTTATTTCTTCCTCATCGTCATCACGGCCTGCATGCTGCTGCCCTTCCTGTGGATGCTGTCCTCGTCCTTCAAGCTGAACAAGGACGTGTTCGGTTTCCCCATCCAGTGGATCCCTAAGAATCCCCGCTGGCAGAATTATGTGGACATCTGGACCCAGATCCCGCTGCTCACCTTCGTGAAGAACACCGTGAAGATCACCATCGTCGTCACCCTGCTGCAGCTGTTCACCTCGTCCTTTGCGGCTTATGCCTTTGCAAAGATGCAGTTCAAGGGCAAGAACGCTCTGTTCCTGGGCTACATCGCAACCATTGCTGTGCCCTGGCAGGCTTACATGGTGCCTCAGTTCATGATGATGAGCTCCTGGCACCTGAACAACACCCATCTGGCCATTATGT
>CAVKKE010000106.1:0-10735 GCA_963656875.1 Barnesiella intestinihominis
ACTCACCCTACATGGGGCGCTTTTTATTCATGTCTACTAATTTGGGGGCTGTTCACTTTTCCGTCTTGACATGGGTTTCTTCCATTTTATGCTGTTATGCCCAGTTCATCCGGCCATAGCGGGTGGTCATCTGGCAGATCTCTTTTTGGAGCTTCTTGGTCAGCTGGGTCTTTTTCAGCCGCCAGCGCCAGTTTTCTCCCACCGTGGAGGGCTTGTTGATGCGGGCGGAGTTGTCCAGCCCCAGCCAGTCCTGCATGGGAATGATGCAGGTGGCTGCTGCGCTCCGCAGGATCAGGGCGATCATACTTTTATAAAGTTGTTCTTCCGGGGTGGCGTAGTCGTACAGATAATCCCGCACCATGGCACGCTCGGCATCGGTGATGGTTTGATACCACGACACCAGCGTTTCGTTGTCGTGGGTGCCGGTATAAGCAACGCTGTTCACGGGGTAATTATGGGGCAGGTAGTCACTGGCACTGCCGGTATCGCGGGAATCAAAGGCAAATTCCAACACCTTCATGCCGGGGAAGCCGCTGTCCCGCACCAGCTGGCGCACGGTGTCGCTCATGTAGCCGAGGTCTTCCGCAATGATGTTCCGCTTGCCCAGTGCCTGCTCCACCGCACGGAACAGCTCGATGCCGGGGCCTTTTTCCCAATGGCCTGTGGCTGCGGTCTCGCTGCCGTAGGGAATGGAGAAATACTCATCGAAGCCGCGGAAGTGGTCGATACGCACCACATCGTACAGTTCAAAGCAGTACCACAGACGGGTGATCCACCACTGATAGCCCGTTTCCCGGTGGGTTTCCCAGCGGTAAAGCGGATTGCCCCAAAGCTGCCCGGTGGGAGAGAAACCATCCGGCGGAACGCCGGCCACCGCAGTGGGGATGTTCTCCTTGTCCAGCTGGAACAGGCCGGGATTTGCCCATGCATCGGCAGAATCCAGTGCCACATAGATGGGAATATCGCCGATGATCTGGATGCCCTTGCTGTTAGCGCAGGCCTTCAGTTTGCGCCACTGCTGGTCAAACTTGAACTGCAGATACTTGTAATACTCCACCTCAAAGTACAGCTCCCGGCGGTAGTAGTCCATGGCGGGCTGCCAGCGCAGGCGGATATCCTCGGCCCACTCGATCCACGGCTTGCCCTCAAAGCGGTCCTTGACCGCCATGAACAGGGCAAAATCGTCCAGCCACCACTTGTTTTTCTCGCAGAACGCCACAAATTCTTCCTTGTGGCCGATGTCGCTGCGGGAATAGGCCAGCCGCAGCAGGCGGCCGCGCTCTGTATAAAGGCGGCTGTAATCAATATCGTCTGCCTTACGGCCAAAGTTTGCCTTTTTGCACTCGGCAGCGGTCAGCACGCCCTCTTCCACCAATTCGTCAAGGCTGATGAAATAGGGGTTGCCCGCAAACGCGGAAAAACTCTGGTACGGACTGTCGCCGTAGCTGGTCACGCCCAGCGGCAGGATCTGCCAGTAGGTCTGCCCCCCTTCCTTGAGCCAGTCCACAAAATCGTATGCTTCCTGCGAGAAGCAGCCGATGCCGTAAGGGGACGGCAGACTGCTGATGGGCAGCAAAATGCCTGCACTTCTCTGCATCTTCTTTTCCCTTCCTTTACAACTCGATCAAAATGCCTGCATGGTCGGACACCTGCGGCTCCTGTACGCCGTTGAACACGACCCGGCTGCTTTTTACCGGTACGGCTTTGGAGCACCAGATCTGGTCGATGCGTTTTTTTGCCGCCGCATCCGGGGCATCCCGCCAGCCATCGATGGCCTGCACAACGGTATAGCCATCGTCCCGCTTTTTTGCCAGACGGTAGGTATCCTGCCAGCCGCACCGGAGAATGAGGTCATACCCCTCGCCCTGCACATCAGCTTCACTGTTGAAGTCGCCCAACAGAAACGCCTTGTCTTTTGCTCCCGCAGCCTGCGACAGCTTTTCCCACTGGGCGCGGAAGGGTTCTTCTTCGTCCTTCCACCAGCCCATATGCACGGCATAATACCAGACATCTCCTGCACAGATGCCCAGTGCCCGGCGGGTCTTCCAATAATTATAATCATTCGTCTTGCTCAGCAGCAGGTTTTCGGCATCGGTGATGGGTGCACAGCTGAAAATGGCCATGCCCTCATCATATTTGTCGTAGCCGATCTTTGCCGGGAGCCAACTCCAGTAGTAATGTCTCCCCCGCTCTTCCAGCATCCGGGCCACCGCTGCGGCGTGGTTATCCGCTTTCAGCAGCACCGTATTGCAGGGACAGGGATAGTATCCCGCCGGGACATTCCCCAGCAGCGGAGCAGCGGCAGTCTGGTTCACTTCCTGCAGGGCGAACACGTCCGGCTGCTCTTTTGCGATGAAGTCTACAAAAATCTCCCGCTTGGCCTCGTAGTCCGGTTCAATAAGGCTGTGGGTATTCAGTGTCAGCAGTTTCATAGTTGTTACAGAATGTCGTTGATGTCAGATTTCAGAACGTCCGCCTTGGGGCCGTACACGGCCTGAATGCCGTCGCCCTTGACCAGCAGGCTCAGTGCGCCTTCGGCCTTCCACGCGGCAAGGTCTGCCACCTTGGCCGGGTCTTTGACGGTGACGCGCAGACGGGTCATGCAGGCATCCACCAGCGCGATGTTCTCGCGGCCGCCCAGCAGAGCAATGATGCGCTCGGCCTGACCGTTATCAGACTTCTTGTCGGTCTTTTTCTCGGTCTTGGTGTCTGCGGCAGAATCGTCGGTATAGTTGCCCAGACGGCCCGGCGTTGCCAGCTTGAGCTTGCCGATCATGAAGTAAGCCACAAAGTAGCCGATGGCGAAGAATGCGATGACGCAGATCACAAAGTTGATGATGTCGCCGCCCAGACCGGCCTGCAAAGACATCGGAATACGGGTGATGAATTCCAGATTGCCGAAGGAGTGCAGGCGCAGGTGGATGATACCGGCCATCGCAAAGGCGCAGCCCTGAAGGATGGCGTACACGATGTACAGCGGCATGGCGCAGAACATGAACATGAACTCCAGCGGCTCGGTGACACCGGTGAGGAACACGGCCAGTGCGGTGGAGATGAACATGGACTTATACTTGGCGCGCTTGTCGGCATCCACACGGCGGTACATCGCCAGTGCAATACCCAGCAGCAGGCCGGTTGCACCGATTATCTGGCCCACCTTGAAGCGAGCAGGGGTGACGGTAGTCAGCAGGTTGTTGTAAGCGGCCATGTCGCCGGCCTTTTTGAAGTTGATGAGGTCGTTGGCCCATGCCAGCCACAGCGGGTCCTGACCAAACACCTGACTGCCTGCGTTGACGCCGGTAGCGATGGTGTAGGTGCCGCCGAAAGAGGTGTAGTTCATGGGGATGGTCAGCATGTGGTGCAGGCCGAAAGGCAGCAGCAGACGCTCCAGCGTACCATAAATGAACGGGGCAAGGACCGGAGAAGTCTCGGAAGAGTTGGCGATCCAGATGCCGAAGTTGTTGATGCCGGTCTGCACCACGGGCCAGAACAGAGCCAGAATGAGGGAGATGACCACCGAGTAAGCAATGACCACCATGGGCACGAACCGCTTGCCGTTGAAGAAGGCCAGTGCATCCGGCAGCTTGCGGAAGTTGTAATATTTATTGTAGGCCACGCCGCCCACAAAACCGGCGATGATGCCCACGAACACGCCCATGTTCAGGGCCGGAGCACCCAGCACCGAGGTGAAGTAGCCGTTGACGGCGATCTCCTGCCCGAACAGGGTGTGGGTCACGGCGTTGGGGTCCTCCAGCATGGCACTGGTGACACCGAAGATGTTGCCGGTGATGACGTTGATCAGGGCGAAGGCCAGCACAGCCGCAAATGCGCCGCCGGCCCGCTCCTTTGCCCAGCTGCCGCCGATGGCAACGGCGAACAGGATGTGCAGATTATTGATGACGGCCCAGCCGATGTTCTCCATGGTGGTGCCAATGGTCATGACTGCCGCAATGTCAGTGCCGCCCATCTGCACCAGCTTGCCCAGACTGATCATCAGACCGGCTGCCGGCATGACGGCGATGACCGTCATCAGCACCTTGCCCAGCTTTTGCAGGAAGTCGAAATTGATGAGCCCCTTTTTCTTCGGAGCCGCTTGTGTTGTTATCATGATGTTCCTCCTTATTTTCTTTTTTTGCATTATTTTGTGCAACTGTTGCGTTAACGTTGCGTAACTTTACGCAAATAGAATAATCCAACTCCGCAATTTTTACAAGAGTTTTCTGGGGCAAAAATAAACTTTCTACGTTTTCTACAATCACCTGTGAGATTCTTTGTGGAAATTGTCGAAGATACGCAGGAGGAAAGTTGCATGGTTTACGCAATCCGTTGCGCAAACATTGACATTGCGTGCAAACAGCCTTACAATAGACATAAGAAAGCAGGGAGGAACAGACTATGGCAGTTACCATCAAGGACGTTGCAGCAGCGGCGGGTGTTTCGCCTTCTACGGTATCGCGCACCTGCAAGGACAGCCCTTCCATCAGCCGGGATACCAAGGAGCGGGTACGCCGCATCATGGCACAGCTGGGCTATGAGCCAAACTTTGAAGCCGAGCCGGTGGAGGCGTTTTCCAAGACCATCGGCATCATTCTGCCTTCCTCCCAGAGGGACGTCTACGAAAATGCGTTCCATCTGGAGATGATCCGCGGCATCGGGCAGTTCTGCAACCAGCGGCGGTATGTGAACACCGTCATTACCGGGCAGGACGATGCGGAAGTCTTGGATGCCATCCAGAGCATGGTCGCCAACGCGCAGGCAGACGGCTTCATCCTGCTCTATTCTAAAAAGGACTGCCCGGTGGCGGCTTACCTACGCAGCGAGGGGCTGCTCCACGTCATTGTGGGCAAGGCGGCGCAGCTGGCCAACCAGACCATCTATATTGATAATGACAACGCCCTTGCCGGAGAGGAAGCCACGGATTATCTCTATGAAATGGGCCACCGCCGCATTGCATATTTCGGGGTCAGCAATGCAATGCTGTTCTCTGCCGAGCGCAAGCGCGGCTACCAGATGTCTCTGCTCAAGCACGGCATCACCCCGCGCGAAGAGGACTGCGTGGAGATCGACACGCTGAACGACGCTTACGAAAATTCTTTGAAAACACTTCTTACCGCGCCGGATCATCCTACGGCAATGCTGGTCAGCGATGATATTCTGGCGGTCGTGCTGGAACAGTTCTGCGGCAAGCTGGGCCTGCGTATCCCGAAGGACCTCTCCATTGTGTCGTTCAACAATTCGCTGTTTTCCCGCATCACCAGCCCGCAGCTGACCACTGTGGATGTCAACCCCTATCAGCTGGGCATGGAAGCCGCCAGCCAGACCATCAACCACATTGAGAACCCGAACCTTCTGGCAACGAAAATTATCGTGCCGCATCAACTGATTCCACGGGAAAGCTGCTGCCCGCCGCCGGAAGTCTGATGTAAAAACAAAAAAATCATCTGCAACGCTTTCTCTTGAATCCTTTGGGTTCCGAGAGATTTTGTTGCAGATGTTTTTATTTTTTCCGATATTCCCGCGGTGTGATGCCGAAGTGCGTTTTGAATGCCCGGTTGAAATAGGAGAGGTTCTCAAACCCACACCGGGAAGCGATGGCCAGCACTGTTTCGTCTGTGGTGTGCAGTGCTTCGGCGGCAGTGTTCAGCCGATACTCATTTAGGAACGCAATGAAACTCTGCCCGGTCATCTGCCGGAACCACCGCATGAAGTGGCTGGAACTGAACGAACAGACTTCGGCAGCATCTGCCACCCGAATTTCTTCGGCGTAATGAACCGAAAGCCATTGCAGAACCGTTTTCAGCCGTTGGGTATCGGCAGTTTCTGCGGGAAGCTGCTGCTTTCCCTGCGCAATGAGCAGTGCCAGAAAGCGCAGCAGTGCCCCCTTGACGATCAGCTCATAGCCGGGCAGCTTGGAACGGTTGGCATCCTCCACCTCCCGCAGACAGGCGGCGGCATGGAGATAGCAGAGATCGTTCGGCGTTAGACGTCCAGCCAGCATCAGCCGCCCGCTTTGCAGCGGAAGGATGTACTTTTCGGCGCACAAGTCCTCTGCACCTCCCAGCAGTTCCAGTTCAAAAATGATGTTTTCATACTCCATGGACTGCCCCTCGGCCTGCCGCAAGGCATGGAGAGTGCCGGGCGTAAAAATGAAGATATCCCCCATACGAGCCGGGTAGGTCACGGCACCCACTTGAATCAGCCCTGAACCCCGCTTGACAAAGACCAGCTCCATGCTGTCGTGCCAGTGCAGTGCCACCTGTGGGAAATCGCCCGGAATGGTGCAGGGATAAAGGTTGAATGGGAACCGCACAGCTCCGTGCTGTTTGGTTTCTTGCAAAGAAGCCTGATTCTGCATTTTCTCACCTCCCGATGATAGGATTGTACCATAATATGCACCGATTCGGCAAGATTTCGATTGTTTTCTGTGGTATATCTTGTGACAGAGATGTTAAACCTGCTTTCCGTATCAAAGGAGGATTCGTTTATGAACTTCACCGAAACGTTACAGAATCTCACTGGCAAGCCGCTGGCCGCCTGCACAAATCAGGAATTGTATCTTGCTCTGCTGGAACTTGTCCGGCAGAAAAGCGCAGACCGTGTGCAGACCGTCACTGGCCGCAAGCTGTATTATATCAGTGCTGAATTTCTCATCGGCAAGCTGCTGTCCAATAACCTCATCAATCTGGGCCTGTATGACGGAGTGCGGGACGCTCTGGCCGCTGTGGGCAAGAGCCTGTCCGACATTGAAGAAGTCGAGCCGGAGCCGTCTCTCGGCAACGGCGGTCTGGGCCGTCTGGCCGCCTGCTTCCTCGATTCGCTGGCAACGCTGAATCTGCCCGGCGATGGTGTGGGTCTGCGGTATCACTTCGGCCTGTTCCACCAGTCCTTTGAGGACGGTGTGCAGAACGAGAAGCCCGACCCGTGGCTGACCGCACACAGCTGGGCAGAAAAGACGGACGTTACCTATCCGGTGGAACTGGCAGGCAAGGAATACACTGCCCGCCTGTACAAACTGGCAGTCACCGGTTATGAAGGCCGCACCAACACCCTGAACCTGTTCGATCTCGACACCATCGATGAGAGCATCGTGCATGATGGCATTGCCTTTGACAAGACCGCCATCGACAAGAACCTGACCCTGTTCCTCTACCCGGACGATTCCGACGAGGCAGGCCGTCGCTTGCGGGTCTATCAGCAATATCTGATGGTCTCGGCGGGCGCACAGCTGATCTTGGCCGAGAGTGCGGCACGCGGCTGTAATTACCACGACCTCGCCGATTATGCGGCTATCCAGATCAACGACACCCACCCCAGCATGGTTATCCCGGAGCTCATCCGTCTGCTGGGCGAGAAAGGCATCGCATTTGAAGAAGCCGTGGAGATCGTCACCAAGACCTGCGCCTACACCAACCACACCATTCTGGCCGAAGCACTGGAAAAATGGCCCCGCGCCTATCTGGACGCCGTGGTACCGCAGCTGATGCCCATTATTGAGAAGCTGGATGCACTGGCCCGCACCCGCACCGAGGACGAAAGCCTTGTCATTATCGACAAAGACGACCGGGTGCACATGGCCCACATGGACATCCACTTCACCCACTCCACCAACGGCGTGGCGGCACTGCACACCGAGATCCTGAAGAACTCCGAGCTGCACGGCTTCTATGAGCTGTACCCGGAAAAGTTCAACAACAAGACCAATGGCATCACCTTCCGCCGTTGGCTGCTGGAGTGTGACCCGCGCCTGACGGCGGAGTTGGAAAAGCGCATCGGCTCCGGCTTCCGAAAGGATGCTTCCGAGCTGGAAAAGCTGTTGGCTTTTGCCGACGACAAGACCGTGCTCAACGAACTGACCGCCGTGAAAAAGACCAATAAAGAAGCTCTGGCCGACTGGCTGCTGCGCACCCAAAACGTGAAGGTCAACACAAACGCCGTTTTTGACATCCAGTCCAAGCGTCTGCATGAGTACAAGCGGCAGCAGTTGAACCTGCTGTACCTCATCCACGAGTATCACGAGATCAAAGCCGGACACCTGCCCGCCGTGCCGCTGGTGAGCATCTTCGGTGCCAAGGCCGCACCCGCTTACACCATCGCAAAAGACATCATCCATGCTCTGCTGACCCTCTCCAAAGTCATTGCCGCTGACCCGGAAGTGTCCAAGTGGCTGCAGGTGGTGTTCATTGAGAACTATAACGTCACCGCTGCAGAAAAGCTCATCCCGGCCTGCGACCTGTCCGAGCAGATCAGCCTTGCTTCCAAGGAAGCCTCCGGTACCGGCAACATGAAGTTCATGCTGAACGGTGCGTTGACCCTCGGTACGATGGACGGTGCCAATGTGGAGATCAGCCAGCAGGTGGGCGAAGAGAACATCTATATCTTCGGCCAGACCTCCGATCAGGTCATCCATCGCTATGCGGCGGGCGATTATGTCGCCGCCCAGTGGTACGAGGGCGACCCCAACATCCGCCGGGTCATCGACTTCCTCACCGGGCCGGAGATGCTGGCCGCCGGCCATGCCGAGAACCTGACCCGCCTGCACGACGAACTGATCCACAAAGACTGGTTCCAGACCCTGCCGGACTTCAATGCATACGTCGTCCGCAAAGGGCAGTCGCTCAGCGATTACGCCTGTGACCCGATGGGCTGGCGCAAGAAGTGCCTCGTGAACATCGCCAAGGCCGGCATGTTCTCCTCCGACCGCACCATTGCCGAGTATAACCGCGATATCTGGCATCTGGGTAAGTAATCCTATTTGAATCTGCGTTTTCCGATCATTTTCTCTATAGGCTGCTGCACGTTCTGTGCGGCAGTTTTTTTATTTCATGCCTTGCCGCCGAAAAAGAGAATAAGACGCAAAAAGCCCCTGCGAGCTTGGAACGACTCCAAAACCCGCAGGGGGAGTGCTTTATATGCCGGCATTTCCATAAACTGGAATCCATCTACTTTTCCATTACATAATTGGTCAAAACAATTCCCTGACGAATGACTTTCTGCTCTTTTACTACGCAGTATCCTCGCTGTTGGAAAAATGGTTTTGCTGTAATAGACGCATGAGTAATGAACGTTTTTCCCTTTGAAGAAGATTCCAGCGCATCACAAATCGCAGAGGCAATCCCTTTGCGCTGGTAGCCTTTATGAACGTAAAGTCTGTCCAAATAGCCAGTGCTATCCATGTCCCCAAAACCGACAATTTCGCCATTTTCTACGGCAACAAGTGTTTTGTGTTTCAGAAAAGAGCGGTTCCATTCACCTAAATCAACCTTGCCCGTTGCCCAAGCATCCAACTGCTCTTTGGTATAATCTTTTGCATTTACACTATGCACTGTTTGATAAAACAATTCAGCTAACTGCTCACAGTCAGAAGGGTTATATTCCCGAAGCTGCATATCCTGTCCTCACAAATCCCGATTCACAAAATTCCTGTCAGTGCCACTGCGACCAGCAAAGACGGCAGCAAGTTTGCCACCTTAATGGTTTTCGGCCACACCAGATTGATCCCCACGCAGAAGATCAGAATATTTCCCACCAGCGAGATATTGTTCAGCACTGCATCTGTCATAAAGCCGGAAAGCACCACGGCAAGGGCGGTCATGGTGCCCTGCAGCACTGCCACAGGGATGAACGAGAACACACAGCCCTTGCCCATGGACGATGCCATGATCAGTACAATGATAAAGTCCAGAATCGCTTTTGCCACCAGCGTAGAATGGTCACCATAGATGCCATCCTGAATGGAACCGATGACCGCCATCGCCCCGATGCTCACCGTCAGGGATGCCGACACGAAACCGTTGACGAACTGATTGTCGCCGTCACTGCCGGTCTTATGTTTGAGCCACTCGCCAAAACGTTCAAACTGTGCATCCAGATCAATGAGTTCTCCCAGCAGGGCCCCCAGTGCCAGCGACAAGATCATAACCATAGAACCGCCGGTGCTCAGCGTTCCATCCGGCCCGACGGTCAGCATCTTGGAGAGCGCGCCTGCCGCTCCCAGAAATACCACAGAAAAGCCTGTGGCTTTGATGATGGTATCCTGATAGCTCTCTTTCAGAAAGCTCTTGAACAGGATGCCCAGCACACCGCCCACCAGAATGGCCAGCGCATTGATGATCGTTCCCAATCCCCGCATTTTTGTTTTTTCCTTTTCTTCTTTGATTGTTTTGTTCTTATTCTACCACGTTTTTTCCCTGCCGAAAAGATGCCGGAACACAAAAGCCCCCGCGAACCTTGGAACGAATCCAAAGTCCGCGGGGGCAAGCTTTATGCACCGGTATCACACCGGTTCATAAATGTTATTCAATTTCAATCAGGTTGGGGTTCTCAGGCAGAGCCTTCTGCTGCTGAGGTGCAGGCAACTGAACATGCAGGATGCCATCCTCGAACTTTGCGTGGATGTCTTCCTTCTTCACATTCTCGCCTACATAGAAGCTGCGGGCACAGGTACCGGAGAAGGTCTCGCGACGCAGGTAACGGCCCTTGCTGTCCTTCTCATCATTGCTGTGATTGCGGACGGCCTGAATGGTCAGATAACCATCGTTCAGCTCCATCTGAACGTCTTCCTTCTTGCAGCCGGGCAGGTCAACAGCCACATCGTAGCTGCCATCCTCGGCCTGCTTCACGTCGGTCTTCATCATGTTTGCGCCGCGCTTACCGAAGGTCTCGCGCTCTTCACGGTTCATTGCACGCTCCAGTGCGCCATCGTTCCAGAACGGATCAAAGAAATCATCGAACAGAT
>CAVKKE010000107.1:0-10649 GCA_963656875.1 Barnesiella intestinihominis
TACTTGCTGCGAATAGGTCATAATCATACTCTCCTTTTGACAAATGTCGCTTTGCGGAAACTGCGGCTGCACCCTGCCGGCACGGCCCGCCTTTTCCGTCTTGCATCGACTGCGTCCGCCGCTCTCTCTTTCGGCAGCACGCAGTTCTTCCACGCATGTTTTTATTATAGAGAATGCGGACGGATTTTGCAATACATTTCAGCCAAAATTCCACAATTCCTCTCAAAGTTATTCACGTCTAACCGTCATCTTGAACGCTTTCACCCGCCCAATCGTCAAGTTTTTGTCAACTTTGTCAAGAGACAAATTTCATGCTCCGTTGGCCCTCTTCCGGGGCGTCTGATCCGTTGGTTTCAGCGCCCACATGGCCGCAAAACCTGCCGCCGCGCCGCCCACGGCAAGCCAGTGCCGCGCAGCTTCCAGCCCGAAAAAGTTTGCTGCAAATGGGAACGCAAGGCTTCCCGCGCTCTGTCCCAAAGCCAGAAAACCGTAGTTCACCCCGGCATGAGGGAAACCGAACAGGTCGGTGGAAAGGGCAGGCAGCACCGCCGCAAGGCCGGAATAGCAGAAGGTGAGCCCTGCATAGCAGGCCACCACCCACCAGCCCTGTGCGAACGCAAACCCCGCCGACAGCCCCAGCGATGCCGCAAACAGCAGCATGTCGGTGGGCCTGCGGCCGATCTTGTCACTGAGCATAGGCATCAGCAGCCGCCCCGCCGCGCTGCCCACGCTGCCCAGGACCACGCTCCACAGGGCAACGCTCTCGTCCAGCCCGCGCTCCATGCCCAGCTTCAAAATGATGGGACTGAACAGCAGCACCGCCGGGGTGGAAAAACACACCGCTCCGGCACACAGCCAGTATTGCTTTGTGCGCAGCATCTGCCACGGGGACAGGTCGATGGAATTTTTTCCGCTGCCCTGCTGTTTTTGTGCGTTTTCCGGCGGGTCTTTCAGCAGCAGGCTGCCCACAAGGCAGATGGGCAGCGTGATGGTTCCCAGTGCCCAGAACGCGCCCCGGATGCCCTGCACGATCCAGAACCCCTTCACCGCCGTACGCACAAACACTGTGAGAAATGCGCCGGAAAGCCCCACCGCACCCCCGATGACACCGGTGGCAAGGCCCTTGCGCCCGGCGTACCACTTCTGGGCGCAGGACTGGATAGATGGATAAAGAAACGCCGTGCCCAGCCCCGCCGGGATGCTGAACGCCAGAAAAAACGTCCATGCACTGCCGCCCGGCAGCATGGCCGCCGCAAAGAACCCGCCGCAGAGCAGCGCCGTGCCCCACAATCCGGCGCAGCGGGGGCCCTTCTGATCCTGCAGAAACCCGCCGATGACGCACCCCACACCAAAAGCCGCGATCAGGATGCCGAAGGCATACCCTGCCCCCTGCTCGGACAGGCTGTATTCGTCCATGACCGGCTGCTGGAACACACCCCATGCCGCCGGAATGCCCGTGAGCACCTGGATCGCAGCCCCCGCCGCAAGAATGGTCCACGGGTGTTTTGCCTGAAATTGCTGTTTCATCGTCTGCCCTCCGAATGGTTTTTCCTTTACAGTGTGCCCATTTCAATTGACAAAACGGCAGATTCCTTTATAATGAATAACGTAAAAGCAAATCGGCCCCGCCCTCTCAGTCTCGCATTCGCTCGACAGCTCTCCCAAAGGGAGAGCCTCTGGCGAAACCGAAAACTCCGCATGGACTGCCAAGGCCTCTCACTTTGGGAGAGGTGGCATCGCGCCAGCGATGACGGAGAGGGCGAGGGCGCTACCAGGCAAGCTATCAAGCTATAGAGAGGAATTGTATCTATGAAAACACAGGCATTGAAGGGCATGCGCGACCTGCTGCCCGCAGAGCAGACCCTGCGCGATTACATTCAGGGCAAAATTCTGGAGACTTACCGTGCGTCCGGCTTTGAGCGCATTTCCACCCCCATGCTGGAGGATATGGAAAATCTGGACAAGTCCGACGGCGGCGACAACCTGAACCTGATCTTCAAGGTGCTCAAGCGCGGCGAGAAGCTGACCGCCGCTCTCAACACCGGCGACCCCAAGCAGCTGTCCGATATGGGTCTGCGCTACGACCTGACCCTGCCGCTCTCCCGCTACTATGCGGCCAACAAGGATAAGCTGCCGAACCCCTTCAAGGTCATCCAGACCGACCGGGTGTTCCGCGCCGAGCGTCCCCAGAAGGGCCGTCTGCGCGAGTTCGTCCAGTGCGACATCGACATTCTGGGCGACGAAAGCCCCAACGCCGAGGTGGAGCTGATCGACGTGACCACCCGTGCCCTGCTGAACATCGGCTTCACCGGTTTCACCGTGAACATCAACGACCGCCGCATCCTGCGCGGTATGCTGGAGAGCATGGGTTTTGCTGCTGACACGCTGGACTCTGTCTGCATCACCTTCGACAAGATGGACAAGATCGGTGCCGACGGCGTCAAGGCCGAGCTGACCGAAAAACAGCTGCCGGAAAACGCCATCAACGCTCTGGCCGACTTCATCACTGCCGGTGAGGTCACGCTGGACGCCGTGGCTTCCCGCTGCGCCGACCCCGCTATCGCCGACGATCTGAAGTACGTCCTCGCCACTGCCAACGCCATGGCCGCAGACCGCTATCAGGTGGCTTACTGCCCCAGCCTGGTGCGCGGTCAGGGCTACTACACCGGCATGGTGTTTGAGATCACCTGCCCGCAGTTCAGCGGTGCAGTGGCCGGCGGCGGCCGCTACGACAACATGGTGGGCAAATTCCTGGGCACGCAGGTGCCCGCCGTGGGCTTCTCCATCGGCTTCGAGCGCGTGTGCGGCATTTTGCTGGAGCAGGGCTATCAGATCCCCGGCGCAAAGCAGAAGATCGCCCTGCTGTATGCAAAGGGCGCTGACTTCCCCGCCGTGCTGGCCAAAGCCGCAGAGCTGCGCAGCAGCTACAACGTAACCGTCCTGCAGCAGGCCAAGAAGCTGGGCAAACAGCTGGGTCAGCTGGAAGCCGCCGGTTTTGCCGGTGCCGCCTTTATGGATAAGGACGAGATCAAAATTTTTGCACAGCAGTAAATAATCATACAAAGCCCCTTTACTTTCCGGTAATGGGGCTTTGTTTCTACAAAAATTCAAGGAGGAATCGGAAAATGCTGTTGCTTCAAAACGTATTGTACTGCCTGCTGTTTCTTCTGATGGTAAAGTGCCTTGCCCGGGACAGCGGCCGGAACTGCATGTACTTCTACCCCAAAGAATTCATCGAAGAAGCAGATCGGCGCGGCCTGACTGACAAAGACGCCCTGATGAAAAAGGGCAAGCTCATCATGATCCCGTTCTGCCTGATCATTTTTGCTGTTCTGGTGTGCATCATCGCGTTCTGGAACCATGTGACTGATTTCAAAACAGCCTACTGGCAGGCCTATCTCTTCCTTGTGGTGATGAACTGGTTCGACGGCATCGTGCTGGATCGGCTGTGGGTGGCCCACGGCAAGCTCTGGATTATCAAAGGCATGGAGGACGTACCCTACATCCAGCCGTGGAAGACGGTGCTCATCAAACGCACTGCTGCCACCGTGCTGTATCTGGCCGTTGCGGCAGTCGTGGCCGGTGTCGTGGTGTTCATAGGCTGAAAGACAAAAGCTCCGACGCTAATGCGTCGGAGCTTTTGTCTTTCAATCAAATCGTAAATTGCACCACACAGAAAGCCGCATAGATGCACAGCAGGGCGATGCCCTGCGGGCGGCTGAGCTTGCCTTTGAACAGAGCAGGCAGGGTCAGAAGAAGCATCACGGCAAACATGACCGGAAACTCCAGCACCAGCGAAGAGTTGTGACCAAAGAGCATGGAGTTCTGCGGAATGGTGAAGGGTGCCACAGTGGCAGACACACCGCTGACCAGCACCAGATTGAACACATTCGCACCGATAACGTTGCCCAGTGACAGCGCACCGTGGCCCTTGGCCAGCGAAGTGATGGCTGTGACCAGCTCCGGCAGCGAGGTGCCCAGAGCAACGAAGGTCAATGCAATGACCGACTCCGGCACGCCCATTGCCTGAGCGATCAGGGTGCCGTTGTCCACCAGCAGGTTTGCACCCACAGCAATCAGCACAGCGCCCACGGCCAGCAGGCCCAGTTCTTTGGAAAAAGATGCATTTTCGTCAATTTCTTCCTCTTCTTCTGGGGCAGGGGCGTTCTTCATGGCCATCACGTTGCAGATGATGTAAGCCACAAACATGGCCAGCAGGATCAGGCCCACCGGGCGGGAGAAGTAGCCGGTGGTATAGGCCACACCCGCGTAAAAAGCTGCAGCCACAAAGAAGAACAGCACCGGGGTGCGCAGGCTCTTGGGGTCCACCTTGCCCGGCTTCACTGCAATGGTGATAGCCGCGATCAGCGACGCATTGCAGATGACCGAGCCGATGGCGTTGCCGTAGGCGATCTCGCCGTGGCCGGTGAGGGCGGAGGTGGTGGAGACCATGACCTCCGGCAGGGTGGTGCCGATGGACACCACGGTGGCACCAATGAGCAGCTCCGGCACATGGAAGCGGCGGGCAATGCCGGTTGCACCATCCACGAACCAGTCACCGCCCTTGATGAGGCACAGCAGGCCCACAATGAACAACAGAACAGGAATGAGCATAATTTTTTCTCCTTTTGAATCTTTGCGACAGAACAGCAATAAAAAAGAGACCTTTATTACAGCCTGCCCCAAAGTGGGTAAGTGTAATAAAAGTCTCAAGCTTCCGGCGTCGCAGCGGGCATTTCTGCCGGGATGTCGCTGCGGCACAGCGCCGCGTTTTATGCAAACGCGCGCCCTTTACTCCCTTTTATCCGGAAAATATTATACCGGGTTTTGTTCCAAAGCGCAAGAGGAACGCTGAAAATTTTATCCAGCTTTTACCACTTTTTTGGCATTGGGGTAAATGCGCTCCATGCGCTCGTTGTCAAAATGCTCATCCAGCAGCACATCCACACTGTTTTTCGGGGCTTCGCCGCTGGTTCGGGCGTCATAGCGGGCCAGCGCCAGCGCACTGGTGAGCATGTTCACCGCCATGAACACCGCCAGCACCACCGTCATCCACGGGCGGATGTGGCTGCGCACCTTCGCCATAAGCTTTTCGATCAGCGGGTAGCCATAGCGCATCCACGCCACTGCTGCGATGCCCCAGAAAAAGCAGTACAGCAGGTTGATGCGTCCGCCCAGATTGAACTTGAACTTGCTGTAATCCCAGAACACCGTGCCGAACAGCAGCTCCGTGACGGCACTGCACAGGTATTCATACGCGCCGCCCATGATGGTGCCGAACACGAAGAGATAGCGGTCGCTCTTTTCCTTGTCCTGCCGCAGCAGCACGGTGACCATGACCAGCGCCAGACCCCACACCACGCTGAAAGGCCCCCACACAAGGCTCGAACGGCTCATCCAGACACCCGCTGTCACACGGCAGAAGATGGTCTCGGTCAGATCTCCGAGGAACGCCCCGATGACGAACAGCCACAACAGGTCGGAAAAGCGCATGGCTTTTTCCAGAACCACACTGCGCTGAGGCTGGGCCGCCGCCGGGTAGGCGTGCTGGATGCGCTTTTCCACATACAGGGTAATACGCCGGCGCAGGGTGGCCGTGCTTTCGCCCAGACGCTGGTTCACCTGCTCCAGCACCGGATGCTGGGCGGCATAGCGGTTCACCAGCACAGCCGAACCGATCTGATCCAGCACTGCCACGGCCAGCGCCGCCCACACCAGCGGGTGCAGCAGCCACGACGGGATCATCATGCACAGCCGGATGATAAGGTCATTGCCCCACAGCACACTGGCCGCGCCAAGCAGACCCCACAGCACCGAATACTGCAGGCAGACATAGCCGTTCAGATTGAACTTCTTGCCGGAATAGTCCCACCACTTGCGGTGATGCAGGCGTTCCAACAGCTTTGCAGTGAGCCATTCCACCACCGTTGCAATGAGCATACAGGCGAAGAACAGGTACACCGGCTGGGTGCGCAGGTCCGTGTAACCGACGGCCAGCAGCACCGCCGTAGTGCCGTAGACGTAACAGAACGGGCCCGCCGCCGCGCCGCGGTTTGCAAAACTTTTGCCCTTGATAGTGGCGACGACGGTCTCGCCCACCCAGCCCAAGAAAGAATAGATCAGGTAGATAACACCCAGCGTGTAAATATTCAGCGTCATAAAAGCCCCCTTTCCCCTGCTGTGCGCAGATTCTATCTGAATTGTACCTGTTTTGAGCGGGCTACACAAGGGAAAGTGGAAATTTTTTGCGCTGTCTGCCGCAGCGGGACTTTTGACCAGGCAGGCAGAGCCTTCCCAGCGCCAACACCGACCACTCAGACACGATGCCGCGACGCCATGTCTGAAGGGCGGGCTGCGATTTCAATCGACAATATATCCTTGTGTGGAAAGAAAAGCTTTCTTGTGTGGAAAGAAAAGCTTTCTTTCGCTGGTGGTCTGGCGAGCGCAGCGGGACGGAGTGGTCGGTGCTGACGCTTCCGCTTCACGGTTCTATTAAGCCCTTTTCGATTCCATTCTTTTGTTGTATAATAAAGTTGTCATCCACACTTTGCGGAAAAGGAGGATTTTCCCCATGATCCAATTCGGTCTGCGTCTCCACGACGCCGAAAAGCTGCCCATTGAACAGGTGCTCCCTCTGGTGCGCCAGAAAGGCTTCACCTGCGCCCATCTGGCTCTGAGCAAGTCCCTCAAGGATGTGCCCTGCACCCCCAGCGCCCTGACTCCCGGCTACGCCCTGTATCTGCGGCATCAGTTTGAGAAAAACGGCATCGACATCGCCGTGCTGGGCAATTATCTGAACCTTGCCCACCCGGACGAAGACACCCTGCACGCCATTCAGGAAAAATATTATGCTCACATCCGCTTTGCTAGCCTGCTGGGCTGCGGCATGGTGGGCACTGAGACCGGTGCCCCCAACGCGGAATACAAGTTCTGCCCCGAGTGCCGCAGTGACGAAGCCCTCGCCACCTTTATCAGGAACTTCAAGCCTGTGGTGCGCTGCGCCGAGCAGTACGGCGTGACCATTGCCATCGAGCCGGTGGTCAAGCACATCGTGTACGATGCCAGGCGTGCCCGCACCGTGCTGGACGAGATCGGCAGCCCCAACCTGCAGATCCTGTTCGACCCTGTCAACCTGCTGAACATGGAAAATGTGGACCGCCGCGAAGAAGTCTTTGCCGAAGCCATTGAGCTGCTGGGCAAGGACATCGCCATGATCCACTTCAAGGACTTCCTGCTCAAGGATGCAGGCGGTCAGCTGGCTGCCACCGGTGCCGGGCAGGGCGGCATGGGCGACTACCGCACCATTCTGCGGTTTGCCAAGCAGGAAAAGCCCTACATCTTTGCCACACTGGAAAACACCACCCCCGAAAACTCGGTGGAGTGCCTGAACTACCTGAAAAAACAGTACGACGAGTGCTGAACCTGAAAAGGACTGCTGCAGAAACTCTGCAGCAGTCCTTTTTTGATTTATGGGGTTCCAGACGGGGGGGTGCTCAGTTCGGGCTGATGCCGCGACGCCATGTCTGAAGGGAGGGTCAGATACTTCAATCGACGATGTCCCTTCTGGAGAGTGCGAGGGCTGCCCGCGCTGGAGGTCTGGCGAGCGGGAGCAGAACAAATTGAGCACCCCCGCCGCAGTTACTCGCAGTTCAGCTTATTCGATGACCAGCAGCAGGCTCATCTTGAACTTGCCCTGCGGGGTGACGCTGTGCAGGCCATTCTTATCAAAACGGAAGCTCTCACCTGCATTCAGCTCATAGTCCTTGCCCTCATAGCCGATGATGGCCTTGCCTTCCAGAGCGGTGAGGATGGCGTTGCCGGGTGCACGGTGCGGGGTCAGGCCGGTGCCCTCGTCAAAAGCCATCAGCACAAACTTCATGTTGTCGGCGTGCACGATGTCGAGGTTGGCAATGCTGCCAGCTTCGTAAGAAATGAGGTCCTTCAGCTCGGTGGGCTGGCCTGCTTTGATGATGCTGTTCATGGTGAAATTCTCCTTTTTTAAAATGATTTCAGTGTAGATCATGCCGCCGTCAGTTCTGGAACCGCACAGCATTTTCGGCGGGACATGCAGCAGCTGGCCGGGCTTCATGGCCACAGTGTGACCATCTTCGCCCAGAATGAACTCGCCGCTGCCTTCACCGCCCAGATACAGGGTGGTGCAGTCGTAATATTCCGGGGTGATGGAGGTGCCTGCCCCCAGTGAGAACCAGGTGACCGGCACTTCATGGCCCAGCCCCGCCGGGCGGGAAACGGTCATGGCGTCCCGGATGGGGCGCACCTGCGGAAGGGTAAAAAGTTGGTTGGACATAAAGAAAGCTCCTTGTACGGTAAGCTCGCCCTCTCCGTCCACTCACTTTGTTCGTGTCCACCTCTCCCAAAGGGAGAGGCCTTGGCATAAAGATACAGTCTGCATGGACTGCCAAAGGCTCTCACTTTGGGAGAGCTGTCGAGCGAATGCGAGACTGAGAGGGCGAGGCTTTTTTCCTCTAATATGCCCTTAGTATACCCTCTTTTTCCCACAAAAGCGGTGGTTATGGCAACACATCCGAATTATTCTTCTTCGTCCCACGCAAGGCTGCGCTGAACGGCACGGTGCCACTGGCGCAGCAGCTTTTCCCTCTGGGCTGCTTCCATGGCAGGCTCGTATTTTATCTCGCACTCCCAGAGCTGGCGCAGTTCGTCCTTGTTCTTCCAGACTCCCACTGCAAGGCCCGCCAGATAGGCTGCACCCAGCGCCGTCGTCTCCCGGATGACCGGGCGGCGCACCTGACGGCCGATGATGTCCGCCTGGAACTGCATCAGGAAGCGGTCCCGGCTGGCACCGCCGTCCGCTTTGAGAGAAGACAGTTCCAGCCCGGTGTCGGCTTCCATGGCGTGCACAAGGTCGGCCACCTGATAGGCTATGGACTCCTGCGCCGCACGGATGATGTGCTCCCGCCGGGTGCCGCGGGTGATGCCCACGATGCAGCCCCGGGCGTGCATGTCCCAGTTGGGCGCACCAAGGCCGGTGAAAGCCGGGACAAGGTAGACACCGCCATTGTCCGGCACCTTCTGGGCATAATATTCCGCATCGCGGCTCTCGCTGAACAGCCGCAGCTCATCCCGCAGCCACTGGATGACCGCGCCGCCCACGAACACCGAACCTTCCAGCGCATACTGCACCTTGCCGTCCAGCCCCACCGCAATGGTGGTGACAAGGCCGTTCTTGCTCTCGCAGGGTGTCTCACCGGTGTTCATCAGCAAAAAGCAGCCGGTGCCGTAGGTGTTTTTGGCTTCGCCCGGGTCGAAGCAGGTCTGGCCGAACAGCGCCGCCTGCTGGTCGCCTGCCATGCCTGCAATGGGCACCTGCACGCCCTGAATTTCCGTATAGCCGTAAATCTCACTGGAAGAGCGCACCTGGGGCAGCATAGCCCGGGGAATATTGAGGGCTTTGAGCAGGGTGTCGTCCCAGTCGAGCCGATGGATATCAAACAGCATGGTGCGGGAAGCATTGGTCACGTCGGTGGCGTGCACGGCCCCGCCGGTGAGCTTCCACAGCAGCCAGCTGTCCACCGTGCCGAACAGGATCTCGCCCTTCTCCGCCCGTTCCTGTGCACCTTCCACATGGTCGAGCACCCAGCGGATCTTGGTGGCGGAAAAGTAGGCGTCCGGCAGCAGGCCTGTTGTCTTTTTGATGTGATCGGTCAGGCCCTGCTCCACCAGCTCGTCCACGATGGGAGCAGTGCGGCGGCACTGCCAGACGATGGCGTTGTAAATGGGCATTCCTGTGGTCTTATCCCACAAAATGGTCGTTTCGCGCTGGTTGGTGATGCCGATGGCTGCGAGGTCGGAAGCCCGGATGTTGCTTTGAGCAATGACCTCCATCATCACGGCGTATTGGCTGGACCAGATCTCCATAGGGTTGTGCTCCACCCAGCCCTCCTTGGGGTAAAACTGGGTGAACTCCTTCTGACTGACAGCGGCAATGTTCTGCTGCTTATCAAACAGAATGGCACGGGAGCTGGTGGTGCCCTGGTCAAGGGCGAGGATATATCGGGACATGGGATGAACCTCCTGCATGATTTTTCTGGTTCTCAGTATAACAGGATTCGTCCGGAATAAAAAGAGCAGCACACCATAAAATAGCCCAAAATTAGAGAAAACCACCAGAAAACTCTGCATGATTATAAAAATTTACAAGAATTTCAAACAATTTCACATTGCGTATTTTTTAGCAATGTGCTATGCTGAGTGTCAGAGAGTTCCGCTTGGGTAACAGCGGAGATGAGGATTTGGAGGTTTTTGTATTATGGCTGATCGTATTGTTCTGAACAGCATTTCTTACCATAGCCACGGTGCCATCGAGAACATCGTTCCCGAACTGACCGCACGCGGCTTCAAGAAGGCTTTCGTCTGCTCTGACCCCGACCTGATCAAGTTCGGCGTCACCAAGAAGGTCACCGACCTGCTGGATGCTGCCGGTTTTGCTTACAGCGTCTACAGCGAGATCAAGCCCAACCCCACCATCGCCAATGTGCAGGACGGCGTGGCTGCTTTCAAAACTGCAGAGGCTGACTGCATCGTGGCCATCGGCGGCGGCTCCTCCATGGATACTGCAAAGGCCATCGGCATCATCATCAACAACCCCGAGTTCGCCGATGTGCGCTCTC
>CAVKKE010000108.1:0-10566 GCA_963656875.1 Barnesiella intestinihominis
ATCGGAAACAAGTTCGGATTATTTTTGTTTGGTCCGAGTGGCGAGAATCGAACTCACGGCCTCTTGAACCCCATTCAAGCGCGCTACCAAAACTGCGCTACACCCGGATATCGTCCGCCGCTTCCCTACCAAAGCACCGGCGACATGAAATATTATACTCAGGCAGAGCGGTTTTGTCAACACATTTTTTGACTTTTTTCGAGTTTTTCTGAGAAAAGTCTGATTTTTACGGAAACACGCAGTTTTATTTTTTCGGTTCCGTTTCTCGCAGGCGCTTGTCCTTTTCCAGCAGGGGCTTGAGATACTGGCCGGTGAAGCTCTCGGGCACATCAGCCACCTCTTCGGGGGTGCCTTCGGCCACGATCAGGCCGCCGGCGCTGCCGCCTTCAGGGCCCAAGTCGATGATGTGGTCGGCACATTTGATGAGGTCGAGGTTGTGCTCGATGACAATGACTGTGTTGCCTGCGTCCACCAGTTTCTGCAGCACTTCGATCAGGCGGTGCACATCTGCGATGTGCAGGCCCGTGGTGGGCTCATCAAGGATATACACGGTCTTGCCGGTGCTGCGGCGGGCCAGCTCATTGGCCAGCTTCACGCGCTGGGCTTCACCGCCGGACAGGGTGGTGGCGCTCTGGCCCAGCGTCACATAGCCAAGGCCCACGTCCAGCAGGGTCTGAAGCTTGCGGGCGATCTTGGGCTGGTTGGCAAAGAAGACTACCGCTTCCTCCACGGTCATGTTCAGCACGTCAGAGATGGTCTTTTCCTTGTACTTCACTTCCAGCGTTTCACGGTTGTAGCGGGCCCCCTTGCACACCTCGCAGGGCACATACACGTCCGGCAGGAAGTGCATCTCGATCTGCAGGATACCGTTGCCCTCGCAGGCTTCGCAGCGTCCGCCCTTGACGTTGAAGCTGAACCGTCCCGGGCCGTAGCCGCGCATTTTTGCGTCCTGCGTCTGTGAGAACACGGTGCGGATGTCGTTGAACACGCCGGTGTAGGTGGCGGGGTTGGAGCGGGGCGTGCGGCCAATGGGCTGCTGGTCGATGCCGATGACCTTATCCACAAATTCCAGCCCCTCTACCCCGTCGCACTTGCCCGCGCGGGAGCGGGCACCGTTCAGCTCGCAGGCCAGCGTTTTGTACAGAATTTCATTGATCAGGCTGGACTTGCCGGAACCGGAGATGCCGGTGACGCAGATAAACTCGCCCAGCGGGAACTTCACATCGATGTTGCGCAGGTTGTTCTCCCGCGCACCCTTCACAGTGAGGAAATTGCCGCTGCCGGTGCGGCGGGTCTGAGGCACTTCGATGCGCTTGCGACCGGAGAGATAATCGCCGGTGATGCTGCGCTTGGCCTTGCAGATGTCCTTCACGCTGCCTGCCGCCACGATCTCGCCGCCGTGCACGCCTGCCCCGGGGCCCACGTCCACGATATAATCCGCGCTGCGCATGGTATCCTCGTCGTGCTCCACCACGATGACTGTGTTGCCGAGGTCGCGGAGGTTTTTCAGGGTGGCAATGAGCTTATCGTTGTCGCGCTGATGCAGGCCGATGGAGGGCTCATCCAGCACATAGAGCACGCCGGAAAGGGCGCTGCCGATCTGGGTGGTCAGGCGGATGCGCTGGCTTTCGCCGCCGGACAGGGTGCCTGCCGAGCGGGCCAGCGTGAGGTAATCCAGACCCACGCTCTGCAGAAACTGCAGGCGGTTTTTGATTTCCTTCATGATCTGCCCGCCGATCTGCTTCTGCTTTTCGGTGAGGTTGGGCTCGTTTTCTTTGATGAATGCCAGCTCGTCGCGGATGGACATCTCGCAGAAATCGCTGATGTTCTTGTCCCCGATGGTCACGGCCAGCACCACCGGCTTCAGGCGCTTGCCGTGGCAGTCCGGGCACTCGACGCCGGACATGAAGCTGCCGATTTCTTCCTTCATCCACTCGCTGTTGGTCTCACGGAAGCGGCGCTCAAGGTTCTCCACGATGCCCTCAAAGGTGTTGTAATAGACGCCGCTGCCAAACTCGTTGGTGCGGTGCATCTCGATTTTTTCACCATTGGTGCCGTAGAGCAGGGCGTTGACGGCTTCGGTGCTCATGTCCTTGATGGGCGTATCCAGTGTGAAGCCGTACTTTTTGCCAAGGCCCAGATAGTACATCTCAGCTACAGAGCCCTCGGCGTAATACCAGCCGCTGGCCTTGATGGCACCCTCCCGGATGGAAAGGTTCCGGTTGGGCAGAATGCGCTCTTCGTCCACCCGCATGAAGGTGCCCAGACCAGTGCACTTCTCGCAGGCACCCAGCGGGTTGTTGAAGGAGAACAGCCGGGGCGACAGGTCGCTGATGGAGATGCCGTGTTCCGGGCAGGCGAAGTTCTGGCTGAAGGTCATGCAGCTGTCGCCGATGACATCCACCTCAGCGATGCCGCCTGTGAGGGCCAGCGCTGTTTCCAGCGAATCCGCCAGACGACCCCGGATGCCCTTGCGCATGGCAAGGCGGTCCACCACGATCTCCACCGTGTGCTTGATATTCTTTTCCAGCTTGATCTCTTCGTCCAGATCGTACATGTTGCCGTCGATCTTTACGCGGGCGTAGCCGCCGCGGCGGGCAGCGTCCAGCTCTTTCTGCTGGGTGCCCTTGCGCTGGCGCACCACCGGAGCCAGCACCTGAAACTTGGTGCCCTCGTCCAGTTTGAGCACCGCGTCCACCATTTCATCCACGGTCTGCTGGCTGATGACCCGGCCGCACACCGGGCAGTGAGGCACGCCCACGCGGGCGTACAGAAGGCGCAGGTAATCGTAAATTTCGGTCACAGTGCCCACGGTGGAACGCGGGTTGTGGCTGGTGGTCTTCTGGTCAATGGAGATGGCCGGCGACAGGCCGGTGATCTCGTCCACGTCGGGCTTATCCATACGGCCCAGGAACATGCGAGCATAGCTGGACAGGCTCTCCACATAGCGGCGCTGGCCGTCGGCGTAGATGGTGTCGAAGGCCAGGCTCGACTTGCCGGAGCCGGAAAGGCCGGTCATGACGATCAGCTTTTCCCGCGGGAGGGTCAGGCTGACATTTTTCAGGTTGTGCTCGCGGGCACCTTTGATGACGATCTTATCGTTTGCCAAGGTATTTTCTCCCTTTTCGTTGTGTCTGTGAATGGTTCTGTTTGCGCTCCGTCTCGGCGGCGGAATCCACGGTGGGGTTCTCACCCCGGCGCAGGCGGTCAATCTGGTCGCGCAGGAAAGCCGCGTGCTCGAATTCCAGCAGCTTGGCGGCTTCCTTCATCTCGCGGGTCAGGCGCTCAATGGCGGCTTCCCGCTCCATCTTGCCCATGCGGCGGGTGTTCAGCTTGGCGTTCTCCACCTTGTCGCTGATCTCAATACTATCCGCAATGGCCTTGACAATGGTCTTGGGCACGATGCCATGTTCTTTGTTATAGGCCGTCTGGATGGCACGGCGGCGCTCCGTTTCGGTGATGGCACGGTCCATGCTGTCGGTGACCACATCTGCGTACATGATGACAAGACCTTCGGCGTTGCGGGCGGCGCGGCCAATGGTCTGAATGAGACTCGTCTCGCTGCGCAGGAAGCCTTCCTTGTCGGCGTCCAGAATGGTCACAAGGCTCACTTCGGGCAGGTCAAGGCCCTCGCGCAGGAGGTTGATGCCCACCACCACGTCAATGGAGCCGAGGCGCAGGTCTTTGATGATCTCCATGCGCTCGAAGGCGTCCACCTCGTGGTGCATATACTTGACCTTGATGCCCTGCTCAGTGAGGTAATCGGTCAGGTCTTCGGCCATTTTCTTGGTCAGAGTAGTCACGAGCACGCGCTCATGCCGCTCTATGCGGGTGTTGATCTCGCCCAGAAGGTCCACCACCTGCCCTTCCACCGGGCGCACCGAAATAAGCGGATCCAGCAGGCCGGTGGGCCGAATGACCTGCTGGGCCACCTGCGTGCTGTTCTGGCGCTCATAGTCGCCGGGGGTGGCCGAGACAAAGATCATCTGGTTGAGCTTGGACTCCACTTCCTCAAATTTCAGCGGGCGGTTATCGAACGCCGACGGCAGGCGGAAGCCGTACTCCACCAGCGTTTTCTTGCGGGCGTAGTCGCCGCCGTACATGGCACGCACCTGCGGCAGAGTGACGTGGCTCTCGTCCACGAAGAGCAGAAAATCATCCGGGAAATAGTCCAGCAGGGTGGTGGGCATACTGCCCGGCGCGCGGCCCGAAAGCACCGCTGAATAGTTCTCGATGCCCTTGCACATGCCCACTTCGTTGAGCATTTCAATGTCGTAATTGGTGCGCTGGGCGATGCGCTGGGCTTCGATCAATTTGCCCTCAGCGGTGAACTGCTTCACCTGCGCGTCGCACTCGGCGCGGATCTTTTCCAGCGCAGCAGCTTTCTTCTCGGCGCTGACGATGTAGTGGCTGGCCGGGAAGATGGCGACGTGCTTCACCACGTTCTGCTTGGCTCCGGTGAGAGGGTTGAACTCGGTGATGCGGTCGATCTCATCCCCGAAGAACTCCACCCGGATGGCAAGCTCGCTCATATAAGCGAGGTAGATGTCCACGATATCGCCGTGCACGCGGAACTTGTTGCGCACAAAATTCACGTCGTTGCGCTCATACTGCAGAGTCACAAGCTTCTGGCACAGCTCGTCCCGCTCCATCTGCATCCCGGGCCGCAGGCTGATGACCATGCTGCGGTAGTCGATGGGGTCGCCCAGAGAGTAAATGCAGGACACTGACGCCACGATGATGACGTCCCGCCGCTCCGAAAGCGCCGCCGTAGCCGAATGGCGCAGACGGTCGATCTCGTCGTTGATGGCGCTGTCCTTTTCAATATAGGTGTCCGTGCTGGGGATGTAGGCTTCCGGCTGATAGTAATCGTAATAGGAGACGAAATACTCCACCGCGTTGTTGGGGAAGAAGGACCGGAACTCGGTGCACAGCTGAGCCGCCAGCGTCTTGTTGTGGGCCAGCACCAGCGTGGGCCGGTTGCACCTTGCAATGACATTGGCCATGGTGAAGGTCTTGCCGCTGCCGGTGACGCCCAGCAGGGTCTGGCAGCGGTCACCCCGCTCCACGCCCTCCACCAGCGTTTCAATGGCCTGCGGCTGGTCGCCGGTGGGCTGATAAGAGGACACAAGCTCAAATTTTTCGTCCGCCATCTTCCCTCTCCTCTCCGGTTCCTGCGCAAAGAACCACAATCAGTTGTATTTCACAAATCGATTATATCACATCAGTTTTATGATGTAAACAGTTTTTTGTTTTATCAGGGCCAGAACAGTGTTCCGGTTTTGAAGTCGTAGATGGGCAGGCGGTTTGCGTCCCGCATGGAGAAATATTCCGTGTCGGTCAGGATGAAGTGATCCAGCAGGTGGATGTTCACCAGCCCCAGCGCCCGGGCGATGCTGCCCGTGGCCTCCATGTCCTCCATGGAAGGCAGGGCCACGCCGTTGGGGTGGTTGTGGCAGAGCACCACCGTGTCAGTGCCGCCCTTGATGGCCGCCGAGACAACGCTCTTGATGTCAAGGCTGACCCGGTCGGAGGTGCCCTCCCGCAGCCAGACTGCAGCCCGGACCCGCTTACGGCTGTCCAGACTGACCAGCATGGCCCGCTCGTAGTCCGACCATGCGAACTTTGCCATCAGATAGCTGCCCATCTGCTCGGTGGTCTTGATGCAGCGGGTGGTGCTGGTGCGGCTGCGGCTGTAATAACGGCTGACCTGGGGCAGCAGGTGCAGCATCCGGGCCGTGGCGGGCCCCACACCCTCCACGGTGCACAGCTCTTCCTCGCTGGCCTCCAGCACGGCGGCAAAATCCCCGAACCGATCAATGAGGTCGTGGGCAATGCCGTTGGTATCCTTCTGGGCATTGGTCAGGTAGAGGATGTACTCCAGTGCTTCGTGCTCGGCCAGACTGTCCAGCCCGTAGTTCCGCACCCGCTCCCGCATCCGCTGGCGGTGGCCCTGATGCCGTTTCTGTTCTGCCATGGTCTGCTCCTTTTCCGTTTTATTTCCTTATAATAGTACCCATTTTGCGGCGGAAACTCAAGGTCCTGCAGGAAAATATATTTTCAACATGCAAAAAGCCCGACGACCTCAGAGGCCATCGGGCAAATAAAGCAACGCTTTTTATGCAGGTTCGCTGTTCTCATAAAGATATTCCGGCGCAACGTCCAGATCTTCATTCCACAGCACCGCCACACCATCTGTGTGTGCCTGCATAAACAGCTTTACATTTTTCAAAGGCTCAAAAATCGGTTCTTCTATCAGCTTATGTGCATCAAACCGTCTTTTTTCTCCATTGCTGAACTGAATCGTCAGCTGATAATTTTCCGACGGGCTGACACTTTCAACTCCAAAAACCGGCTTTTCTGCACAGCAGATATAATCCTGCAAAACCGGATCATAAATCATTTCCATAATGTTCCCCTTTCAGCGCAGCGGCTCGATCTTATAAAGCGCCTGCTTTGCTTCCGCAAGCGTCCAGTTTGCCTGCAGTTCCTCTTCATGCAGAAGTGCCCATGCCTTGGTAAACGCACACTGTTTTCGCGGCATTTTCCCTTCCATCAGCTCACCGTCCAACGAAAACACCGCTTTAAAATCCTGATAAAATGCATGGAAATGCGGCGGGCGGTGGTCGTCACGATACATGTAAATGATGATTCCATAAAACATACTGATTGACGGCATGGGAATCCCTCCTCATCTCTTGAAAAGCCTTATCATTTCTGTTATGATTTAGCTGTTGCATATACATTATTATTGTATCATCAGTATAGCATTTCAACGAAATCCTGTCAAATAACTCAAAAAGGAACACTTATGAAACAATACACCGCAACCGCCAACGACGACGGCGTCCGCCTGTCCCGCTTTGTGCAGAGCGTGACGCGGGATCTCCCCACCAGCCTTTTGTACAAAAGCTTCCGCAACAAGCGCGTGAAGGTGAACGGCAAAAAGGCTGCGCCGGAGTACCGCATCCAGGCAGGCGATCTGATCGAGCTGTACATCAACGATGAGTTTTTCCCGCCGGAAGGTATCAGGCCCGCACAGAAAGCCGCCCCGAAAAAGAAGCAGAATCAGCCCAAAGTCACGGTCATCTACGAGGATGAAAACATCGCTGTGCTGTACAAGCCCACACACCTGCTGTGCCACAGCGACCGCACAGGCGACGCGAACCTTGTGGACGCATTCACCCAATATCTGGCCGAAAAGGGCGAGTATGACCCCCACGGCGAAAACCGCTTCAAGCCCGGCGTGTGCAACCGGCTGGACCGCGGCACCGAGGGCCTTGTCATTGCGGCCAAGAGCTACACTGCCCTGCGGGACATGAACGAGATCATCCGCACCGACCTGCTCAAGAAGGAGTACTACACCATCACGGTGGGCATTCCCCAGAGCGGGCGCTTCACCGCGTGGTGGGAACACGACGAGAAGAACAACAAGGTGAGCATCCACGCCCACCAGTCCCAGGACGAGCGCCGCAAGCAGATCATCACCGACGTGGACGTGCTGCGCACCGCCGGGCCCTTCGCCTTGTGCAAGATCGGCCTTGTCACCGGCCGCACCCATCAGATCCGCGCCCATCTGGCCTATCTGGGCCGTCCGGTGCTGGGCGACATCAAATATGGCAACCGCAAGATGAACGAGCGCACCGGCACCAGAACGCAGGCGCTGTGTGCGGTGCGGGTCACCTTCCTGGATATCCCCGAGGAAAACATCCTGCATTATCTTTCCGGCAAGGTCGTCAAGCTGAAAGACCCGCAGATCGTAAAGCAGTTTGAAGCGTTGGACAAGAACAAGGCGGACGAAAAGGGAGAATAAGGCATGGAACCAGACCGCGCCCTGCAGCTGAACACGCTCTACGATTCTATCCGTGCCAAAAGCATTGACGCATTCCTCTCCGGAGGTGTTCCGGATGATTTTCTGAACCACCCGGAAACAGACACTCGCATGGCCGTGGCGCTGGTCATCCGCCCGCCGGAAACCATCCGGCAGGCGGTCTGTGCTGTTCTGGAAGAGCTGCACACAGATTTCCCGGAGCTGTACTGCTACCCTGCCGACGACCTGCACATCACGGTGCTGGATATCCTGCGGGGGCGTCCCGGGCTGGAAAAGCCTGCGCCTGCCCTTCTGGCGCGATACATGAGCTACCTGGAAAGCGCTGTCGCCCGGCTCGAGCCGTTTTCTGTTCAGCTCAAAGGGCTGGTTTTCAGCGATGGGGCCGTTATGGTGAAAGGCTTTGACGACGGCGGTCTGGAAGCGCTTCGGGCCGCTCTGCGTCCTGCCCTGCGGGCGGCGGGCCTGCCGCTGGAAGAACGGTATGAAACCACCTCCTGCCACATCACAGCAGTGCGCTTCCCGGAAAAGCTCCGTGATCCGGCCGGGCTTCTGGCGTGGCTGGAACAATACGCCGACACCGATCTCGGTAGCTTTGAAGTTACTGGTGCAGAGCTGACCTATCACAACTGGTATGACAGCCGGAAAGAGTGCATCTCCGCCATCCATCTATGAAGAGTCGTTATCTGGCGAAGTTGATGTTTTTCGACGCCAGAACGAGCAAAAATCAACTTCGCCAAGGTGGCGGACATGACGCGGCTGGCGAACATGGCAACTTCGCCAACAAAGCCAACTTCGCCAAACTGGCGAACATGAACTTTAAAACGCAGCTATGTTATTATTTTTCAACTTCGCCACATATTTCTCCACGGTAGACCCTGTAGCGGACAATGAGGTGTCATGATGCATAAAATCGATCTGACCACATGGCCCCGGGCGGAACTGTTCCGGTTCTTTTCCGGGGTGTCGCAGCCGTTTTACAGCGTCACCTTCCGGGTGGACGTAACGAACCTCCACGCTTATACCAAGGCCCACGGCATCTCCTTTTATTATGCTCTCGGCTATCTGGTGACCGACGCCGTGAACAGCGTGGAGAACTTCCGCTTCACCCTCCGGGACGGTGAGGTGTGGCTGCTGGACGAGCGCATCCCTAGCCTGACCGACCTGAAACCCGGCAGTGAGCAGTTCCACATCGTCACCCTGCCGAAAACAGGCACGCTGGACGAGTTCTGCCGCGCTGCAAAGGCAAGGAGCGCCGCACAGCAGAGCTTTCTGGATCAGGACTGCGAGACCGACGCTCTGATCTATATTTCCTCCACGCCGTGGTTCGACCTGACCGGCTGCACCAACGAGCGGGATTTCGACAAGGACGACGCCATCCCCCGCATCACATGGGGAAAGTATGTCCCGGAAAATGGCCGGGAGACGCTGGGCATGAGCCTTGAGGTGAGCCACCGCTTTCTTGACGGGTATCATCTGGGGCAGTTTTACCAGAAGCTGCAGAGCGCCATTGATGCGCTGACGATTTGAATACGATTTAAAATGCTCTCCGCTCACGCTCTGAGCTTTTTAGCGGAAATTTTATTTTTAATATTGCAGACAAGCCAGACCTGCGGGTCTGGCTTGTCTGCTTTTTCACGGGATGGGTCGTTCCGGCAAACTTCATCTTTATAACAATAACAAAAGGCTGTCGCACAACACTGTGCAGCAGCCTTTTTCTTTATAATTTACTCTTTATCCTTGTCCTGTGCTTCCTGCTCTTTCCGCAGTTCCTTGATGCGCTTCTTCTCGCTCTGGACGTGGGGCCAGGGCCAGCTGAAGCCTTCATTATGCTTGCACCAGCGGGTGAGCGGGTAGAACGCAAACGCCAGGCCAAAGATGTACAGCAGTGCATACAGCAGCGCGTCCAGCGTCACAAGGGCGTCCAGTGCACCGATGACGGCCACCACGCAACCCGCTTTCAGGAAGAACAGGCCATTCTGGCGGCAGTATTCTTCAAAATGCTCCGGCTTGACGGCGCGGCGGCCCTGATCTCCCCAGACCCGGGGATTTTTCATGACCGAATAGCCGTAGAACACCATCATCAGGCCGAGGGTGAGCTGAAAACCAAAAAACATCTGTTGTACCTCTTCTGTTCAGTTTTTAGAGCGTGCCGTCCTCAAACAGCGGCTTCATCGCGGGCAGGAAGTCCAGCGTTGCAAAGTAGTCGCGCGGGGTCTCGGCACGGCGGATCAGGCGATGGGTGCCGTCCTCGCACAACAGCACTTCGGCACTGCGCAGCTTGCCGTTGTAGTTGTAGCCCATGGCGGAACCATGTGCGCCGGTGTCGTGGATATAAACGATGTCGCCGATATCGATCTTGGGCAGCATACGGTCAATGGCGAACTTGTCGTTGTTCTCGCACAGACCGCCCACCACGTCATACATGTGGTCGCAGGGTTCGTTCTCCTTGCCCAGCACAGTGATGTGATGATAAGCGCCGTACATGGCGGGGCGCATCAGGTTGGCAGCGCAGGCGTCCAGACCGATGTACTCCTTATAGATGTGCTTCTCGTGGATGGCAGTTGCCACCAGTGCGCCGTAGGGGCCAGTGGTGAAGCGGCCCATCTCGGTGAAGATGGCCACGTCGCCCATGCCTGCGGGAACCAGAATTTCTTCGAACTTCTTGCGCACGCCCTCACCGATGGCCATGATGTCGTTTTCGGTCTGCTCCGGGCGGTACGGGATGCCCACGCCGC
>CAVKKE010000109.1:0-10285 GCA_963656875.1 Barnesiella intestinihominis
TATTATAGATTGGAATCCAGTACTTTCCCGTGGATTCCATACAGACATCCTTGCATGATAAAATATTCTTTGTTTCTTTTATTTTCTTCACCTCTGCAAATTCCGATTTGTTGAGCTGAGTATACCATACTCTCCAATGAAAGAACAGGTCAATATAGCACAAAAGGCAGGATACCGCCCTCATTGGTGATACCCTGCCTTTGTTCGTTCTTGTTTATCGTTCCGATCAGTTCTGCGCCTTGACCTGATCATCCACAGCCACAATGAGCTGCAGTTCCAGCAGGTTATTATCCCCAGCAGGTTTTGCCTCAACGCAGACGCCTGCGGCGGCGCAGCCATCCTTTTCCATCCAGGGGTAGAACACCTTGCCGAACTCATCCGCCTTGCTGATATCGGCCACATAGGCATTGAACATCAGGATGTTCTTTTTCTTCAGGCCGAACTGCTCGAACAGCTCGTCATAGCGGCTGACGACAGCCTGGGTCTGAGCTTCCAGCGTGTCGTAGCCAGGGCGGGCACTGTGGCCGGTGAACCATGCCACACCGTTGTGGACGACCAGACGGCTCAGGCCGTGGGCAGTATCAAAATGCTGGATCATAGTGTCCTCCTGTTCTGCCTTTGCGGCACGTGCTTTTTTATCCTGCATGGCGGCCAGATAGCCAAAAGCGCACCACCACTCGGCATCGCCGAAGCGCAGGGTCTCCTCGATCAGCTCATTGGAGCGCTTCTCGTCGCCCATAACGTAGTAGTAGTTGGACAGCGCATATACCATGGTCATGGCGTCCAGACGCTCCGGCAGCATACGGCCCTCGATCAGTTCTTCGGGCTTGATGCGGCCCTGATACATGGCACACACGCGAGAGTAGCCGCAGGGTTCCATCTCGATGTCAAAGTCTGCGGGCAGAGCAGCGATCAGGGCCTTAGCCTCTTCGGTCTTGCCCAAACGCATCTCGGTGCGCCACAGCCAGTCGGTGATGGGGCAGAAGTTGATTAGGTCGGATTTGTCGGTGATGTCATAGCAGTGCTTGTAGGCCTGCTCCGCCTGCGTGTACTCGCCCTGCAGATACCAGGCCAGGCCCAGATGATACCACACATTCCACTCTTCGGGGTGGCCTTCCGGCAGCAGACGAGCAGCCGTGGTAAAGTCAGCCGCTGCATCCACGAACTGCCAGCAGCTCAGGTGGCGATGGCCGCGGTGGCGATACAGCACACCGTTGAACGGGTCCAGCGCAATGGCACGGGAGTAGGCCTCCACAGCCTCGCGCATGAGGTTCTGGCCGGACAGGGCCATACCACGCTGCATCCACAGCTCGGCATTCTCCGGCTGCTGGGCCAGCTTGGCATCAATGGCTTTTACTTCATCACTCAGGAGCAGCTCGGTGCGCACAGGGTCTGCGACCTGATGCAGTTTGGAAACACTCATTTCTTACACCTCATCTGTTTTATTTTTTTCAATTTTCCCCTAAAAAATGGGCTGCCTGCTGCTGCAGGCAGCCCAAAAGGGATAGGAATGGAGAAACTCTTAGTTGTTGGCGGCTGCGCGGTTCTTCTTGTCAACCTTGGCAGCCAGATAGCCGAATGCAAAGTAGCACTCGTTCTCATCGCCGGCCTTCAGGATCATGTCGATGACCTGATTGGACTTATCCTGCTCACCGTTGTACCAGTAGTAGTTGGACAGGCCAAAGCCCATGGTGATCAGCTCGATGGGAGCCAGAGCGTTCAGGTCAGCGGGCAGGACTTCCTCCGGCTTGACCAGGCCCTTGTACATCAGCAGGCGGCGGAAATAGGCGGTGTTGTCACCGGGGTTGAAGTCGGGCTGAATGTTGTCCAGCAGCTTCTCAGCGGCTGCACGGTCACCCAGACGCAACTCCGTCATGTAGTACCAGTCGCAGACAGCAATCATGGCATCTTCGGTGGTGGTCAGCTCCAGGCAGCGCTGATAAGCCTTGGCTGCTTTCTCGTACTGGCCCAGCAGGAAGTGGGACAGACCCAGATGATACCACACATCCCAGTTGTCGGGGATCAGGCGGGAAGCCAGGGTGAAGTCCGCCAGTGCGTCCTCAAAACGCCACTGAGACAGGAAGCGGTGGCCGCGATGGCGGTACAGCAGACCATTGAACGGGTCGATGGAAATAGCGCGTGCATAGCACTCGCCCGCTTCACGGTACAGGGCACTGCCTGCCAGCACGAGGCCTTTTTCCATCCACAGCTCGGCATTTTCGGGGTCTGCACCGATCTTGGCCTGTACAGCCTTCAGATCTTCGTCGGGGGTGTACTCGACACGCTCCCAGCTGGAAACTTCCAGATTCTGAACCAATTTACGCTCGATCATGATTCGTTACTCCTTCTGTGCGGCAGCAGCTGCTGCGCGGTTTTTCTTATCCACTTTCGCGGCCAGATATCCAAACGCAGTATAATAGCAGCTGCTATCGCCTGCGGCAAGGATCATGTCAACGACCTGATTGGACTTCTCCGGCTCACCATGATACCAGTAATAGTTGGACAGGCCAAAGCCCATGGTGATTAGATCCAGCGGGTCGAGGGTGGTGATGTCTGCAGGCAGTACTTCCTCCGGCTTGAGGATGCCCTTGTACATCAGCAGACGACGGAAGTAATCCTTGCTTTCGCCAGGGTTAAAATCCTCGTGGACATTCTCCAGCAGCTTCTCGGCAGCCTCACGGTCGCCCAGACGCAGTTCCGTCATATAATACCAGTCGCACACAGCGATGATCTCGTCGTCGGTGTGGGACAGCTCCAGGCAGCGCTGATAAGCCTTGGCCGCTTTCTCGTACTGACCCAGCAGGAAGTGGGACAGGCCCAGATGATAGTAGACGTTCCACTGCTCGGGGTTGTTCTCTGCCAGCAGGCGGGCAGCCAGCGTAAAGTCTGCGCAGGCATCCTCAAAGCGCCACTGGGACAGGAAGCGGTGGCCGCGGTGACGATACAGCACGCCGTTGAACGGGTCCAGTGCGATGGCCTTGGCGTAGCACTCGCCTGCCTCACGGTACAGCGAAGCCTTGGCCAGCGTCAGGCCCTTTTCCATCCACAGCCCGGCATTCTCCGGGTCTGCATCCAGCTTGGCCTGCACGGCGCTCAGTTCTTCGTCGGGGGTGTACTCGACACGCTCCCAGCTGGAAACTTCAAGATTCTGGACTAAATTGCGCTCGATCATGATGTTTTCTCCTTTTAAGCCTTTTCACACAGATGGCACGCGACAAAATGGCCGTCCGCAGTGGCGTGCAGCTGCGGTGCCTCGGTGCTGCAGCGCTCGGTGGCATAGGGGCAGCGAGTGTGGAAGCAGCAGCCCTTGGGCGGGTTCAGCGGGCTGGGCACATCGCCGGTCAGCTCACCGGACATACTCTGGACATCCGGGTCGGGCACCGGGATCGCGGCCAGCAGTGCCTTGGTGTAGGGGTGGCAGGGGTTTGCAAACAGCTCGTCCTTGGGTGCCAGCTCTACGATATGGCCCAGATACATGACCGCAATGCGGTCACACAGATGCTTGACCACACTGAGGTTGTGGGAGATAAAGATGTAGGTCAGGTTATATTTTTTCTGCAGTTCCTGCATCAGGTTCAGGATCTGTGCCTGAATGGACACGTCCAGAGCCGACACAGGCTCATCGCAGACCACCAGCTCAGGGTTCAGGGCAATGGCACGGGCCACACCGATGCGCTGACGCTGGCCGCCGGAGAACTCGTGGGGGAAGCGTGTGTACTGCTCCTCACGCAGGCCGACGTCTTTCATCAGCTGCAGCACTTTCTGTCGGCGCTCGGCAGCATTGCCGATGCCGTGGACAGCCAGCGGCTCCTCGATGCAGCGGCCCACCGTCATGCGGGGGTCCAGCGAGGAATAGGGGTCCTGGAAAATGATCTGGATCTTCTTTGCCAGTTCCTTACGGGGGATGTCTTCCAGCTCTTTCCCCTCCATCCGGATGCTGCCTCCCGTCGGGGTCAGCAGGCGGACGATGGCCTTGCCGGTGGTGGACTTGCCGCAGCCGCTTTCCCCCACCACGCCGAAAGTTTCGCCGCGGTAGACGCTGAAGCTTACACCGTCCACCGCTTTTGCATAGGCGGTCTTGCCGCCGATGGCATTCTTGGATTTTACAGGGTAATGGATCTTCAGATCCTTTACCTCCAGCAATACATCAGCCAAATTGTTTGCCCTCCTCTGCATCGTACTTCCAGCAGCGCACCTTGCGGCCATCCGGCATCTCCATCAGCGGAGGCTGCTTCTCCTGGCAGACTGCCTTTGCGCAGTCGCAGCGGGGGCAGAAGCGGCAGCCCTTGGGGTAATCCTTGGGGCTAGGCACCATGCCCTTGATGCTGTACAGGCTGTCCACCGACTCGTTCAGATTGGGGATGCTCTTGAGCAGGCCCTGCGTGTAGGGGTGCAGCGGATCTTTATAAATGGACTTGACCGGGGCGTACTCCACGGCCTGACCGGCATACATGACCATTGCATTCTGGGCAATCTGCGCCACAACACCCAGGTCATGGGTGATCAGGATGATGGAAGTGCCTGTCTCGTCTTTCAGACGACGCAGCAGATGCATAATCTGTGCCTGAATGGTCACGTCCAGAGCCGTGGTCGGCTCGTCGGCGATCAGGATCTTGGGGCTGCAAGCCAGCGCCATGGCGATCATGATGCGCTGACGCATACCGCCGCTCAGCTCGTGGGGGTATTCATCCACAACCTTTTCCGGCGCAGGGATGCCCACCAGACGGATCATCTCAATGGTCTTTTCCCGCGCAGCCTTTTTATCCAGATGCTGATGGATGCGGAACGACTCCATGATCTGCCGGCCCACGGTAAACACCGGGTTCAGGCTGGTCATAGGCTCCTGGAAGATCATCGAGATCTCGTCGCCGCGGATGGCACGCATCTCTTTCTTGCTCTTCTTCAGCAGGTCCTGCCCCTGATAGAGGATCTCACCGTCCACGATCTTGCCCGGAGGGGTCTGCACCAGACCCATGATGGACAGACTGGTGACGCTTTTGCCGCAGCCGCTCTCGCCGACAATGGCCAGCGTCTCGCCGGGGGCAAGGTCAAAGTCCACACCATCGACCGAGGGCATAACACCCTCCTCGGTATAGAAGTAGGTCTTGAGGTTGCGGACGCTCAAAAGGGGTTCACTCATATTCCGTACCTCCTTACACATTCTTCAGACGCGGGTCGAGGGCATCGCGCAGGCCATCGCCCACCAGGCTGAAGCTCATGACCGTCAATGTGATGGCAAGGCCGGGGATCAGCGCCTGCAGTGGGCTGCTGCGCAGCACCTCGCGGGCCTGGCTCAGCATCGAGCCCCACTCGGGGTCCGGCGGGGTAACACCCAGACCCAGGAAAGACAGGGACGATGCTGTCAGGATAGCCGTGCCTAAAGACAGGGTCGCGTTGACGATGATCTGAGACACCGCGTTGGGTATAACATGGGTGAAGATGATGCGGGCATTGCTCTCGCCCATGACACGGCAGGCAGAAATGTACTCGCTGCCGCGCAAGGTCAGCACCTCACCGCGCACCATACGCGCCATGCCGGGGATGGAGAAGATGGAGATGGCGATAACGGTGTTCTGCATACCGTTGCCCAGCACCGCCACAACTGCGATGGCCAGCAGCAGGCCGGGGAATGCCAGCAGAATGTCGATCAGGCGGGAGATCAGGGTATCCACAATGCCGCCGAAGTAGCCAGCACAGACACCCAGCAGCACACCCAGCACCGTGCCCTGCAGCACACCCTCAAAACTGATGAGCAGAGAGTTGCGGCCGCCGTACAGGATGCGGATAAAGGTATCGCGGCCCAGATTGTCGGTGCCGAACCAGTGGGCTGCGCTGGGGTTCTGATAACTCTGCAGCAGATCCTGTGCCAGCGGGTCGGTGTGGATAAACACCGGGCCAAGCACACAGGCCAGAATGATGACCAGCAGCACACAAGCCGCGGCCACGGACACCTTGCGGCGCATAAAGCGGCGTAAGACTGCGTTTTTCATGGCTTGTTTCCTCCTCAGTCAAACTGGATGCGCGGGTCGGCCACCGTGTACAGGATGTCCACGATGGTGTTGACCACCACGAATGTGACCGCCAGTACCAGGATACAGCCCTGGATCAGCGGATAATCGCGCTGCGAGACAGCATCAACCGTCAGACGACCGATGCCTGCGATGGAGAACACGGTCTCGGTCAGGGTCGCGCCCGCCAGCAGCGAGCCGAACCGCAGGCCAACCGAGGTCAGCACCGGGATGATAGCGTTCTTGAATGCATGAGAACAGACGATCACGAATTCCGACACGCCGCGTGCACGGGAGGTGCGGATGTAGTCCTCGCCCAGCACGTCCAGCATGGCCGAGCGGGTGATGCGGGTGATGTAGCCTACCTCCTGCATACCCAGCGTCACGATGGGCAGCACCATGTTGCGCCAGTTGTCAAAGCCGCTGACAGCAAACCAGTGAAAATGCAGACAAAACGCCAGCATCAGCAGCATCGCCAGGAAAAAGCTCGGTGTCGAGACCGCCAGCAGCGATGCGATCATCAGGATGTTATCTGCCAGTTTGCCATGGGTAACAGCCGCTATGATACCAAACGCCACGCCCACTACAGTAGACACCAGCGTTGCGCCCAGTGCCAGCTTGAGGGTGACAGGGAAGCGGCGGCCGATCTCATACAGCACGCTCTTGTGGGTGGAAATGGATGTACCAAAGTCTCCGTGCAGCAGATTGTTGACCCAGATAAAGTACTGCTGTACGATGGGTTTATCCAGACCCAGACGTTCCGTTTCTGCCGCAATGGCTTCCTTGCCTGCGCCCATGCCCAGGCTCATGGTGACCGGGTCGCCGGGGATCAGACGCACCATGCCAAACACGACCACCGAAAGGATGATCAGCATGGGGATCATTTGCAGCACCCGCTTGACAACATATTTCAGCATAATGTAGCCCCTTTAAATTTAAAAAGAGGGTCGGACAGGCCTTTCGGCTCGCCGACCGCTGCTTTTTTGCGATAAAATTGCGAGATTAAGCGCGAACCTTGATCTTCTCGAACTCAACGACCTGTGCGGTGTTGATGTTGAAGTTCTCGACCTTATCGGTCATGACATACAGGCTGCTGCGCAGGTTCATGTAAACAGCAAACGGATCGTCGAGGTAGATGATCTGCTCTGCTTCGTGGTACATCTCCTTGCGCTTTTCCTTGTCCATCTCAACAACGGCACGGTCAGCAGCTCGTCCACGCGGCTGTTGGAGTACCAGCCGTAGTTGTTGGTGTTCAGGCCATCGGAGCTGGTAACGCAGACGCGGCGCAGAGCAGCATCTGCCTCGACACCGCCGATAGCACCAAAGCCCATGATGAACATATCCCACTTGAAATCGTCCGGGGTCAGGCCGTTCAGAGAAGCGTTGAAGGTAGCGCCATCAACGGTCTCGATGGTGGTGTTGACACCCACAGCGTCCAGATACTGCTTGACAGCCTCGGCCAGCTCAACACCCTTATTGTAGCCGGCATAGGTCATCAGGCTCAGATCAAAGCCATTGGGGTAGCCAGCCTGCGCCAGCAGCTCCTTGGACTTCTCAACATCGTAAGGCACAACGCCGAAATCGTAGTAACCAAAGACGTTGGGGGTAACAGGCGCGTGGGCAGCGGTCTCACCGATGGTGCCATACAGAGAAGTCACGATGGTCTCACGGTCGATGGCGTAGCTGATTGCCTGACGGACCAGAGTGTCCTTGCAGACAGAGTTGTCAGAGCAGTTGAACTGGAAGCCCTGCAGGCCGTAACCCGGCTGAGAAACGCCGACCATGCCATCCAGCTCGCACAGACGAGCGTAGTCGCTGACGCTGGGACGGTCCAGCAGATCGACCTCGCCGGTCTCCAGAGCCATTGCACGGGAGTTTGCCTCGGGGATGACCTTGTAGACCATCTTGGTGCAGCCCGGCACACCGCCCCACCAGTTCTCGTTGGCCTCAAAGGTCATCTGCTCGTCAGCATCCCAGGAAGTGATCTTGTACGGGCCGGTGCCGTTGATGGTCTCAGGGTCGATGCCCAAATCGTAGCCGTACTTGTCGATATAGTCCTTATCCATGATGAAGCAGCTCTGGCCGGACAGAACGTCCTCCACGATGCCGTACGGATAAGACAGGGTCATCTGGATGGTGTAATCATCGAGAGCATCAACCTTGGACAGGAACTCGACCTTCTCGCTGTAACGCAGCGGATGATCGGGGTTCATCAGACGGTCGAACGTAGCCACGACGTCTGCGCTGGTCAGCTCCTTGCCATTGGCGAACTTGACGCCCTTGCGCAGGTGGAAAGTATAAGTCATGTAATCGTCAGAATGCTCCCAGCTCTCAGCCAGAGCACCCTCGATCTCATCGTTCTCATTGTAACGCAGCAGGCCATCATACATCAGGCGCAGGACCTTATCGTTGGTGACGTTGACCTGCGGGTCCAGGGTATCCTGATCGCCGTAGGTTGCAACCAGCAGGGTGTCCTTGTAGTCGCCGGATGCGCTGCCGGATGCTGCAGCGGAACCGCTGGCAGCCGTAGAGCTGCTGGAGCCGCCGCAGGCAGTCAGAGCTGCTGCTGCGGTGGTTGCACCGACCAGTGCCAGGAAATTTCTACGCGAAATCTTTTTCATACTAATCACTCCTCGTATTTCTTGGGCGGGTCATCCGCCCCCGTAACAGCAGCCTCTATCGGAGCCTTCGCGCGCTCCTCGCTCTGTTGTGCCACACTTTACTCCACTAAATTCCAAATGTCAAGCGGAAAAGAGTTGCATTTTTTGTGCACTTTGCTAGCTTATTTTGCATTTTTGCATTCTTCACAGAATATTCATCTTTATTTTGTTCTCGCTTCGCGTACAGTTGAACCCGCCATATTTTGCGCCGCATATTGTGCAGTCTCGCTCTCAAATTACAAAGCATCATCAAAAAACAATAGTGAATTTCTTTCATCTTTCGCTTTGCTGTTTTTATTCAAGATTCAGGTAAAATCTCAGTACCCCCTGTTTTTGGCTTAAAACAACGGGTAAAATCCGCATTTCCTTACTTGTCCGGTATGTTGTTTCCTTCGCGCTATCTCTTCAAAAAAGACAAAGTTCGGACTTTCGTTGTGATTTTTCTATTATTTTTTGGACAATTCTTGCGCTTTACATTTCGGATGTGTTACAATGAATTATATTCCATATTGTTGATTCTGACAAAATTCGTATTTTGATTCTATTTTTTGAAATGGAGAGAGCCATATGGCTGAAGAAAACAGACTCGGCGTCCCGATCACAGAGATCTATGGCTCGTCCATCACCTGCTCCCTGGTCCGGAACGTTACCTATCCGCTGCACGGCCACCGCGAATACGAGCTGGTGCTGGTGCTGGAGGGCCAGATGACCTTTTTTATCGGTGATAAGATCCAGACTGCCAATAAAGGCGATCTCGTCTTTATTGGCAGCGAGATCCTGCACGGCTTTGTCAGCGAACCGGGCACGGATGTGCTGATCACCGGCTGCGCGCCGGAGGACGTACCGCAGTTTACAGCGGTCTACGAGGCCGCCCATGTCTACTCCTGCATCACCCACTCCAGTGACCGCTCTGCCAGCTTTGAGAGCATCGTGCAGTCTCTGCTGCACGACAAGTCGGTCACCACCAACCGCGTGGCCATGATCGGCTACCTGAGTTTGATGCTGGCACCGCTGGCCGATGTGCTGCAGAAATGCCCTGCTGACCCGCCGCCCAAACCCAGTCCGCTGGACCGTGCGCTGATCTTTCTGGGCGAACACAGCGCGGTCGGCATGAGCATCGACACGCTGGCGCAGGAGGTCAACATCTCCAAGTTTTACCTGTCCCGTCAGTTTAACCAACGCATCGGCCTGAGCATCAGCACCTACCTGTCTCTGCTGCAGACCAACGCAGTGCGCCGGATGCTGGTGCAGACCAACCTGCCCCTCAGTGAGATCAGCCAGCGCTGCGGCTACACCAATATGCGCAGCTTTGACCGCGACTTTCAGCGCATGGCCGGAATGTCCCCCCGCGAGTTCCGTAAAACGGTGCAGCCCACCGGCATCACTGACTATTCGACCCCATTCCTTCACGACCTGATGGTACAGCATTACGGGTTGTAACTTTTTGTACATTACATATAGCAGTACAAAACACGGCAATCTCCCAGTGATATGTACCCCTAATGTATGGAGGTCAGTATCTGCACTGTCCATCTTCGCTTCAAAAGTAAGCAGCAGCAAAAGAAAAGGGGCTGTTGCAAAATAAAAATGCGATAGCAATTTGCACAAAAAATAGCG
>CAVKKE010000110.1:0-10235 GCA_963656875.1 Barnesiella intestinihominis
GGTGCGGCTCGGTGTAAGTTTGCTAGACGGCACCGGGCCATTTTTCATATACAGCAGATGGGAGTGGGTTACTGTCTTAGCATGCGTTTACGGCTTACTGCGCTTCCGGTACATCCTTCGCCCCTTGCCTTCCGGTCGTGCTCCCTTGTTGTGACTATAGTGTAGCACGGTATACCGTGCTAATCAATTGGCGTTTTTAACAGGGTTTACCGTGCTGCTTTGTCCATTTTTGGCATTGTAAACCGTGCCGCTTTATGATACAATAAATATGAAAAGAGGTGTTACCATGGCCGTTTCCGAAAAGAAAAAACTCAGTAATGCCAAATGGGACAAAGCCAACATGACCGTGCTGGCCTGTAAAGTGCGCAAGGATACCGCGGACAAATTCAAAGAATGCTGCGCCGCTGCTGATATCACCCCGAATGCAGTGTTGCAGCAGGCGGTAAAAGACTTTATCAATAGCAGCCCCGCCGGGGAAGGTGGAGAAGATGCCTGACCCCGCCAAACAAGTGGGCGTGTTGTGCCAGAGGGTCATTGATCTGCTGGGTCTGACCATGAAGGACGGGCAGAGCATTCTACTCGGTGAATCTAACATTGCCCACATGGTCAGTCGTCACCCGGCGGACTATGCCCTTTATGGAGAATACATTCCGCTGATTCTGGCCGCGCCGGACTATGTGGCGCTGAACGCCAAAGATGGCTCGATTGAATACGTCAAGGAAGTTCAAGTGAACAGCGTTTATGTCAAGGTCGCTGTCCGTGTTTCTGCGCGGGGCCAGCTTTTTGCGCGGTCGGTTTACCGGTTGAACACAAACCGCGTGTTGAACTTCATCGAAAAGGGCACATTGAAAAAATATTGACCCTGAACCGATGATTTGACAAATCCCACGATTTTGGTATAATAGACTTGCAAAGAGAACCAGAGGACGGAACAGGCAGCCGTCGCCCATCGTTAGGAGATGCGGGAAGCGTCACCCCGCCTGATTCTCGAACAGAAAGAGGCCGTTGCAGCAATGCAGCGGCCTTTTGCCATGTGCGTACACTGGCTGGCCCCTGCGGGCCTCTCAGACGACGCCAACGCCAAAGAGTAAAATACCCAGATAAACAGAAAACGCCTTACACAGGGCCCGCAGAGGGCTGCTGTGTGGGGCGTTCTGTCTTATCTGCGCCGCCGGGCACATGTGCCGTGTTATTAAACTACCGCTGAACGGTGGCGAAGCGGCGAGGAAGCGGCGAGAAATCCCCAAAGGGCACACTATTACACCTCATCCGGCGGGTTAGACTCTTCGGGGTTTGCCCGGGGTTCAAGGTTTGGCCGCTGCTCTGGATGGCGGTCAAAATAGCCGGATGCTTCAAAGTCTGCATAGTGCTCCCGCACCATTTGATCGCGCCATGCGTAGTAATCAAAGCGTTTTTCTTCCTTCTTTTCCAGATATTCCACGGTGCGTTCCTGAACGCTGCCATAGCGGTTCCATGCGTTCCAGCCGGTACCGCGCCACGCTCTGGTTGAAATAACCTCGTCACGCCAGCGAAGCAAGGCCGACATACTGCGCAGGCGTTGGAAGCCGTGCCGTTCGATTTGGTTCACTCGGTTGCCGGATATGCCGATATCCTGCCCGATGTCCCTTAGGCTCTGGCCGCCGTAGTAGTGGCGGCGTATAACGTCCGCTTCCCGGTCTGCCAGCTTGTTCAAGGCTTCTTCCAGCGCGGCGTGCAGCTCGTCGGTGTACAGCTCATCCTCGGCAGTCTGGAATGCCTGAGACACCATCGGGTCTTCCTGCAAGTCCGCTAAAACGGTGCCGCTGCCATCCTCGCCCACAGGCACATCAAGGCTTGTGCAGGCGTTCAGCGGGTTTGCGGATAGCCTTACCTGTTTGCCGTCCTCAGTGGTCACAAGGCGGCTGTGCTCGCTGCACACGGCCTTGTTGATCTGGGCTTGCACATAGTAGCCTAGCAGCGTTGCAAAGGATCCTTTTTCGGGGTCATAGGCTTTGGCAGCAGCCTGCACGGCAAAGAATCCCTCTTGCTCGAAGTCCTCCAGCGCGATGCCGTGTTCATCGGCAACGGCCTTGTTCCGGTCGTACCACTGCCAGAACCAGCGGTGCAGCAGGCCCTTGTTGATCTCCCACAGTTGGCCCAGCGCAAAGCTGTTCCCGGCAGCGGCCAGAGCAGCAAGGGCAGCATTCGTATCCTGCTGGCCGGTGGTCTTTTCCATTGGCTATTCCTCCTGTGTGTTATCGTGTCAAGAAATTGTTTCCCGGCGGCTAGTGTGGGCTTGGCTTCCCACTGGTCGATGTACTCAACCCCAAAGGTGTACAGGTTGACACGCTTTTCAATCTTCATATCGCAAAACCTCTCTGTTCGTTCTCTGTTCAAGGGCTGTTTTCTCTTGCTTCGCTCTCGCTTTGCAAGGCGGTTGACCTTGGTGCATCCTTGCTTCATGTCGGCCGGAAAATGCCCTGTGTGTAAATCGGCGCTTGACGGCAAGGGAGCGCTGGGCGGCCCGCCGGGGACCCCTCCCCCTGCCCGCTGCTTTCCGTGAGAAAATATTTACAGTACGGTGCAAGAAGCCCATAGCAAAAAATAACAGGTTTTGACAGGTCGGAATACTAACTTTTACTAACATTTTCGCCTGTTTGGGTGCTAACATTTGCTAACAGGTTCACCCTGCGGATGTTTTGAAATATTAAGTTTTGATAAGTTCTGTGCGGCCTGCTACTGGCGGTTAGACCGTTCCTTTGTAAAGGTACGTCGGGCCGGTACGATCTTTCATCAAGGGATCTGGAAAAATGAGTGCAGGGGTCTTAAACTCCCGCTTTGTGCCGTCAGGATAAAAGCCAATCAGCTGGCCAGTGGTGTTGTTGTAGGCAAGCACCGAACGCCCAGCATCAAGCCCGGCGGTCAGACTACACCCACCCTCTGGGCGGTGGGGGAAACGGTCGGGGCAATCTCGCTTGCACGGGGTGCCGTCAAAGGGGCAAGTTTTCTGTTTCATGTTGTTCTCCCTTCACGCGCTGGCCCCGGCGGGGTGGGCGCTGCGGCCCCTTCTCCGCCAGGGTGTGCGTGCTTTTAAAAATGACGTAGTATCGTATGAGTGTAGGGCGGTGGAGAACAATATATAAATTTTAAAAAGTGAAAATTTAATCCCTTTAGGAAAGTTACATATTGTCCTGCACTGTCCTCCACCATTGGCGGAAAAGCACCGGTTAGAAATACTCTCCGTTCAGGCTCAGGCCGAAATAGAAATTACCATTTTTAGTTTTTCTCCATTCATATCCAGTAGCAGAAAGAGCGGTTTTCAATTCGTCCTGTCTGCGGCAGTATTCGCCGGTTTCGGAACAATAGCCTCGGTATGCAGAAAGCAGTTGCCCCGCGCCAACTTTGGCGGCCTTATCCACAACACAGCAGTCCTCCAAAAAGTGAGAAAGCCAGTCGTTTTCTGTTCTGTATGCCTCGACCTCATCCCGCACGCACTGCGGCGGGGTCAGGGTGCAGCCATTGGCAATGAACCGCCGGGCACCCTCCACAATCCACGCCAGCACAGCACCGCCAGCTTCGTCAAAGAGCTTTCCGGCGTAATCTTTCACTTCGCCGCGCTGCCCACGGAAAGAGGCACGGCAGGGAATGACGACAAGGCGGCTCCATGTGCCAGCGTCAGAGCTGCCCACACGGGGAAGAAAATTCGTGTACAGCACCGGCGTATGACTGGGGGTGAATGTGAACGGGGCCTTATACTTGGGATTCGCTGTGATGGGGTCGGTGCTGCTGATTCGTTTCAGAATCGACGTGTCCAGACGGCGGCCCTCCTCCAACTCTGCGGCGATCACCAACCGGCGGCCCCTCAATTCGGCCAACTCTGGCCCGGCGTTCTTGTTGGCGTTGGATGTTAGAACGTCGGCAGACAGGGCACCGGCATAGTCGCCCAGCACACGGGAAAGCGTGTTGAAAAAAGTGCTTTTGCCGTTTCCTCCGGCCCCGTATGCGATCAAAAGGGCCTCTGTGTACACCTTACCTACAGCGGCCATGCCTGCAACCTGCTGCAAGTAATCCACAAGCTCAGAATCGCCACAGGCGAACCGGTTGACGAACTCGGCCCAGAGTGCTGCGCCCTTGTCCGACGGGGCGACGGCGGTGCACTTGGTGCAGCGATCGGCGGGGTCGTTGGGCCGTGTCTGCCCGGTGCGCAGGTCAATCATGCCGCCGGGAGTATTGAGTAAAAACGGGTCAGCGTCCAGCTCATCAACGCCAACAGTGACGATGTGGGCCGCCTCGCTCAGCGCTGCTTTAATGCCGCCAGCGTTCCGCTGCTGCTGTACGAATTTGAGATACGCGCGGGCGGCGGCCTGCTGCCGCTTGGCGTCACCTGCTGCAAGGTCGTCAGCATCGGCCAGTGCGTCAACAGCTGCGTGCACGTCTTTTCTCGCCTCGATCAACTGCCGGTCGGTCAGGTCGTGGAACCGCAGATGCACGGCGGCCTCGCTCTGGGCAAATTTCTTGCCATCCCAGCACAGCCAGCCCGTGCCCTCAGAATAGAGAACTTCCCCGGCGGTGTCAGCAGCGAACACGCGGGCTTGGCCCACGCTGGAGAAGTCCAGCGGGCGCAGACTGCCGCCGGGCAGCGGCTGCAAGCCCTGCAAAGCGTACTCCGCCGGGGTCAGATAATCCGGGCGGCTTTTCACTTTGTGCCGGTAGGCTGTCACAGCTGCGGCCCAGATGGCGGACAGCTCGCCATCATCCAGCGGCGGGGTGCACATCTCTGCCCGGCGGTCGAACTCGGAACGGGCTTCCTCGGTACCACCCAGACGTTTCAAAAGCTGAAACGCATAGCGGGAAAGTGTGCTGTTGCGCTGGCCCTCTGGAATCTCGCGCGGGGTCTCTGCGGTGTCCTCTGCGCCCTCGCTCTCAGAGTAGGGGAACAACAGGTCGGTCAGCAGCAACGGGCCATCCACAGCAAAGCCCTGCGGCTCAGGAACGCCAAACATGAACCGGGCGGCGTCAATGGCATTGGCATCAAAGTACGGGAACTCCTCGCACACACTGCGCTTGAGTTGCTCAAGTGCTGCCCGGTCGGCGGTCGGTTCGACGGGAAAATAGCAATGGAACCGCGGCGCTGGGCCGCTGCTGCCCTTGGGCTGCATGTGGTGGCGGGAATAGACGACCATGTGCGCCACGCCGGGGAAATCCTTGGCGATCTGCTCTGGCTGCACGATCTGGCCATGGTCGTTGTCAACGTCCAGAATGATGCAGTCCGCCAGTTTGAAGCCGTCAAGACTGCGGCGGCTGCCCTCGAACTCTGCCGCTACGTGGTCGAACCGGGCAGCGGTTTGAAGATCGGAAAAGCTGGTGATAACCCGGCGATGCGGGTAAAAGACATTGCGGGGGTCGCCCCTCTGGGTGGCACAGTAAAGAGTAAAAGGCATTGGTTTCTCCTATTCTGGGTGGTGGGTCACTCGTTGCAGCTCTCGGTGTTGTCGCTGGTATTTGCCTCGACCCACTCACCGGGGACGAACTCGACCGACAGACTGGGCTTGTTATCGCTATCCAGAATGGCGCTGATTCTCAGCAGGTCGGCGGCGCCCTCTTTCTCGCCAGCAAAATACAGCGACAGGGTTTCGCCCTTGGGGATAGCGTCGATCAGATGGGCACCGGTGCACAGAGCATCGTTCAGCTCAGGAATGTAAGTGCCGGTAACGGTCTCGGTTTTCTGAAAAATCATGGTAGTCTCTCGCTTTCTCCCGACATTCCGCCGGGCCTTGTTATAAAAATGTTGGCGTAAATGCTCAGTTGACCCGGCGGACACCCTCGGCCTCGACTGCTGCGGGTGCGGCTCCGCCATTCAGATATGCGGCCAGCGAGTCCATATTTACAAGAATCCGACGACCGCACCGGATGGACTGCACAGCTCCCTCCGCGCAGAGAACGCGAACACGATACACGGCCAGACCGCTGCGGCTGGCTGCATCGGTAACAGAGCACATAGTAGGTAACGACATCACAAAAACCTCCTTGTTGTGGCTAAACATGACTTAAAAATACTTGACAGCGCTGTTCTGTGATGATAGTATAGCGTTAAGAAATTCAAATGTTAAGCGATATTTCAAAACGAAATAAACACGAAAATTTCGCCAACAATATTTCAAGGGGGTTATAAAAATGGGCATTGAACTTGCACGGCTGCAAGGGGCTTTTGCAGCGTATCAAAAACAACTCGGCGCACGAACACAGAGCGATCTCGGCGCGGAAATCCATGTGCAGCAGTCCACTGTTTCCAACTGGCTGCGGGGCGCACGTTCTGTTCCGGCGGAAAAAGTGCCAGAACTTGCAAAGGCTCTCGGATGTTCGACCGACTATCTTTTTGGACTAACCGACCAACCCGCGCCAGACCCGAACGCAAGAGGGGCCGGGGAGTATACCGGCCTCAGCCCGGCGGCGATCTCCGCGCTGCATGATATGGAAACAGCGCCATTCATTGCGGACTATACGAAAATGGCGCTGGAAGGCTTTCCCCTACCTGACAGCACGGTGGATGTAAAAGCAGCCCTCTCGCGGCTGCTGTGCATGGACGAAATGCAGCAGGCGCTGGCATCTATTAAACCCTGTAAAGAGGCCCGGCGGGCCGCTGCTGCCGCCTCGCAGGACTGGGAACAGCAGGAGCAGCGGAACAAGGCCGAATTTGAGGCGGACTATCTGCGCTTCCGAATTATTGATGCAGTCACACACTGCATCGACGATCTTTTGAAGGGGGAGTAAACCGTGGCAAGCATCAAAAAACGCACTGGCAAGAATGGTGTTTCCTATCAAATCACCGTTTCCGCCGGGTACGATTCGGCGGGCCGCAAGATGATTCACACCAAAACATGGACACCGGAAAAAGGTATGACCCCACGCCAGACCGAAAAGGCGTTGCAGCGGGCGGCTGCTGATTTTGAGCGATCTATTGAACTGGGCTTTCAGCTGGACAACCGCCAGACCTTTGCAGAGTATGCAGATTATGTGCTGGGCCTCAAAGAGCAAGAGGGCTGCAAGGTGCGAACACTTGACCGGTACAAAGAACTCCTCGTGCGTATCAATCAGGCAATCGGCCATTTGAAACTCGTGGACATTCGGCCTCAACACCTGAACGCATTCTATAAAAACCTTGGCGAAAATGGACTGCGCAAAGGAAATGGCAAAGCTACGGCAAAGCCCGCACTGCTGGAAAAGGTCAAACAGCAGGGCATAAAGCGCCCCGATCTGGCACAGGCCGCCGGGGTGGGCACCTCGACCGTCAACGCTATCATGCGCGGGGAGAAGGTGCGACAGGAAAAGGCGCAGGCGGTCGCACAGGCCCTTGGTGCTCCTCTGTCAGAACTTTTCAAGGTAGAGGCGAACACGGCCCCGCTCTCTGCAAAAACCGTTCTGGAACACCACCGGTTGATCTCCACGATTCTTGCGCAGGCAGAGAAAGAGATGCTCGTGCCCTACAATGCAGCGGAAAAGGCAACTCCGCCAAAGGTGACGCGGGCAGAGCCGAACTATTTTCAGCCTGCCGAAATCCGGGCTATTCTGGACGCGCTCGACACAGAGCCGCTCAAATGGCGCACCATTGTGAACATCATGATCGTTACCGGCTGCCGCCGGGGTGAAATCATGGGCCTGCGGTGGGACAGGGTCAGTTTTGACCTGAGTCGCATTAAAATTGATAGGGCCTTGCTTTACACAAAATCGCGTGGCGTGTATGAGGACAGCACGAAAACCAGTGATGTGCGGTATCTGCGCCTCCCGGCGGAAACTATGCAACTGCTGCGGGAATGGCAGCAGGAACAGGAACACAACCGCCTCATGTGCGCCAACCTCTGGACGAACAGCGGCTATGTGTTCACACAGGACGATGGGCAGCGCATGAACCCGGACAGCATAACCGCTTGGCTGCGGGGCTTCTCTGAGCGCCACGGGCTGCCACACATCAACCCGCACGCATTCCGGCACACAGTCGCCTCCGTCCTGATCTCCAACGGTACAGACGTTGTGACGGTCAGCAAGCAGCTGGGCCATGCCTCCGTTACGACCACAGAGGGATTCTATGCGCACATGATAGAGGAGCAAAAGGCAAAGGCCACAGAGTGCATAGCGGATGTTCTGCTGCGCTCTGGGCGACAGTCTGGCTCCGATCTGAACGCCATCAAACAGGCATGAAAAAGCCCCGGCGGGAACTCCTGCCGGGGTGTATTTTTTGGCTACTATTTGGCTACTACGACCACTGAAAACTGCTGCACGACACTAAACGCCGCTAAAAGAAAGATAACGTTTTATAGTTTGATATGAGATACTACAAAACGTGGCAAAATGGACAAACCGCAACTCATAACCCGAAGGTCGTTGGTTCAAATCCGGCCCCCGCAACCACCAAGCGTTCTGAGATTTCTCAGAACGCTTTTTTTGTTGTGTTGAAAAGGCAAACAGGCTGTTCCGGCAAACCACTGGCAAAACGCACGAATACCAAGTATTGTGGTTATGCAGCCTTGAACTTGATTCCCGCAGGTGGATTGTATATAATAAAAAGGAAATGGGATGAAAAGGAAGATGCATCATGGAATTGACGATCGAGAACCTGCGCACACTATCCGGCAGTGGGCAGATCTTCCTGACAGCCCATTCACAGGCCCGGCTTTATGAACGCGGCATCTTGCTGGCCGACATCCGGCAGGCTATCCAGAGCGGAAGGATCATCGAATACCGCCCGGATGATTACCGGTGCCCGTCCTGTTTGGTGCTGGGCGTCAATCTGGCGGGCCGTTGGCTGCACGTTGTGTGCGGTATCCATGAGGACGCACTGTGGATTCTGACGGCTTACTGACCCGATCTCGATCACTGGAACGCCACTTACACAGAGAGAAAGAAGAAAGGGGAAGGATTATGACTTGCTTTTTCTGCAAAGGCGATATGAAGCCCGGTACGACCATCCATACAGTTCAGCTGAAGAACTGTGTTGTAGTCATCAAGAACGTGCCCTGCCTGAAGTGTGAACAGTGTGGTGAAGTTGTTCTGTCGGCAGATACGGTGGAAAAGATTGAACATATCCTGCAGACGGTCGAAAAGGCCGTGGCGGAGATCACAGTTGTGAACTTTCCGGATTGTGCAGCATAAAAATGAAACAGCGATGAAACAATGCCCCCGGCAGGAAGTCCTGCCGGGGGCGTTGTGCTGCAGTTTACTGTGCGGGCGGGGGGGGCGTTACGGTGTGTTCAGCTCCTTTACCAGCTCAAACATGGCGCGCACGCTGGCGCGGCTGCGCTCCTGGCGGGAGATGAGCAGAAAGCTGAACTCCCACTGCGGGCCGTCAATGGGCACGCTGCACAGGTCCGGGCGCAGGTATGCGGGAACGGAAGAGGGCAGCAGCCCGATGCCCACCCCTGCGCAGGTGAGCAGGAACAGCTCCTCCAACGTTTTGGTGTGCAGGGTGGGGCTGCCTTTCAGGCCCAGCTGATTGTAATACTGCCGCAGCATCTCTTCGGAGTTGCCCCGGGGGTCCTCCTGGGTCAAGATCAGCGTTTCGCCCCGCAGCTCCTGGGGGGCGATCTTTTCCCGCCCGGCCAGCGGGTGGCTCTGGGGCAGCAGCCAGGTGGCGTGCACCTTCTGCAGCACCACGTAGTCCAGCCCTTCCAGGTCCGGCAGGTCAAAGTCCAGTGCCACCAGCAGGTCGATCTTGCGGTCCACCAGCTGGCCGATCAGCTGCTGCCGGGAGCCGGACACGGTGGACAGCTGCACCTGCGGATGCAGCTGGTGGTAGCGGCGCAGGGTGCTGCCGATGGTATGCTGCTCCAGAATGGTGGGAATGCCCAGCGTCAGGCGGCTGTTCTGCTCTCGGGCAATGTCCTGCGCAGTCTGCACTGCCTGCTCGGTCATGCGGTTGATCTTCCGGACGCTTTGGTAAAACGATTCGCCGGCGAGGGTCAGCTGCACATGGGCGGTATCGCGCTCCAGCAGGGTAACCCCGATCTCCTCTTCCAGAGCACTGATCTGGCGGCTGATGGCTGTCTGGGATACAAAGCAGGCCTGGGCTGCTTTGGTAAAGCTGCCGGAGTGCGCTACCCGCTGAAAGTACATGATCTGCTGCAATGTCATGGCGTGTTTGCTCCTGTCTGCCGGAAAATTGTGAAATCTTACCAGTAGTATATCAACTTTGCTGTGCAAATTCAACTGCTTTATGCGTTTAAGTTATCAAACAGAGCTTTATTGATATTTCTAAACCGTGT
>CAVKKE010000111.1:0-10158 GCA_963656875.1 Barnesiella intestinihominis
TCGTCCGGGGTCTGGATCTTGCTGGTGGCATGGCGGATAAACGCCGTGGAAATGTATTCTGCCTCAATGCCGGTGCCGTTGTCGCTGATCTCGATCAGTTTGACGCCGCCGGATTCGATGCTGACCGTCACCTGTGTGGCTCCTGCGTCGATGGAGTTTTCCAGAAGCTCCTTGACCACTGACGCGGGCCGCTCGACCACCTCACCGGCCGCAATGAGCTCGGCGGTGTGTTTGTCCAGAACATGGATCACTGCCATGGTGTTCCCTCCCTATCATTCGTTTTATCGTTTTTCTCAGCCGTTCAGGCTGCCCTTCAATGTCTTTTTCAGTTCATAGAGGAAGTTCAGTGCTTCAATGGGAGTCAGAGTTTCCACATCCACAGCTTCCAGCTTTTCCATCATTTCGCTGGGCACGGCAGGCGAATTGTACTCCTGCAGAGCATCAAAGTCCATCTGCTCCACCTTGTTTTTCGGGGCAGTGGCTTCCAGTGTGCGCAGCACCTCGTGGGCACGGCGGGTCACGCTGCCGGGCAGACCGGCCAGCTTTGCCACCTCGATGCCGTAACTGTCGTCCGCCGGGCCGCGGATGATGCGCCGCAGGAAGGTGATATCCTCGCCGCGCTTTTTCACCGCGATGTTGTAGTTCTTCACGCCCTCAAGGGTGCCTTCCAGCTCGGTGAGTTCATGGTAATGGGTGGCAAACAGGGTCTTGCAGCCAAGGCCCTTGGCCGGGTCAGAAATGTGCTCCACCACGGCCCGGGCGATGCTCATGCCGTCGAAGGTGGAAGTACCGCGGCCGATCTCATCCAGCACCACAAGGCTCTTGGGGGTGGCATTTTTCAAAATCTCCGCTACCTCAGTCATCTCGACCATGAAGGTGGACTGACCGGCTGACAGGTCGTCCGACGCACCAATGCGGGTGAAGATGGCGTCCACCACACCCACATGGCAGGCAGAAGCCGGGACGAAGGAGCCGATCTGAGCCATCAGCGCGATCAGAGCATTCTGACGCATATACGTCGATTTGCCCGCCATGTTGGGGCCAGTGATGATGAGACACCGATCGGTGGTGCAGTTGAGGGTGGTGTCATTGGGCACGAACAGGCTGCCTTTCAGCATCTGTTCCACCACAGGGTGGCGGCCCTCGGTGATGGTCAGCTCGTCGCCGTCGTCCACGATGGGGCGGCAGTAGTTGTTTTCCGCCGCCACCTGGGCCAGCGCCGTGAGCACATCCAGCTGCGCCACCGCGTTAGCCGTGCGCTGGATGCGGTCCAGCTGGGCGCTGATGCTTTCCAGCAGTTCGTCAAACAGGCGGCGTTCCAGCGTGATGAGCCGTTCATGGGCACCCAGAATTTTGCTTTCCAATTCTTTCAGTTCCTGGGTGATGTAGCGCTCACCGGAAGTCAGGGTCTGCTTGCGGATGTAAGTCTCCGGCACCATGTTCTTATAGGAATTGCTGACCTCAATGTAGTAGCCGAACACATGATTATAGCCAATTTTCAGCTTGGGAATGCCGGTCTCCTGCCGCAGACGGGCTTCCAGCTGAGCCAAAACGCCCTTGGTGTTGTCGCGGATGGAGCGCAGTTCGTCCACTTCGGCGTGGTAGCCCTTGGCAATGACGCCGCCGTCCTTGAGGGTGGAAGGTGCTTCCGGGTCCACCGCCGCGTAAATACGGGCCTTGATGTCATCCAGCGGGTCGATCTGTCCGGCCAGCTCTGCCAGCTCCGGGCAGCCGCAGGCTTCGGCCTGCTTGCGCAGGCTGGGCAGGCGGTCGCAGGTCTGGGCCAGCGTGTAGATTTCCTTAGGGGTAGCAGAGCCGTAGACCGTGCGGGTCATCAGGCGCTCGATATCTGAGATGTAGTTCAGCTCTTCGGTCAGGTCTCCCCGGACCATGGTCTGCTTCACGAGGCTTTCTACAGCGTTCAGGCGGTGATTGATGAGCTCGCTGGAGATCAGCGGCTGCTCGATCCAGCTGCGCAGCATTCGTTTGCCCATGGAGGTGTTGGTCTTGTCCAGCACCCAGAGCAGCGTGCCCCGCTTTTCGCGGCCGCGCAGGGTCTCGGTGAGTTCCAGATTGGCCCGCGTCACCGGCGAAAGGCGCATGAACTGCGCTTTGTTATAGGTGATGACCGTTTTCAGGCGCTCCACACCCTTGATCTGGGTGTCGTGGAGATATTCCAGCAGCGCCGCCATGGCAAAGCGGACAAGGCCGTCCGCCGCAATGCCGGTGTTCTGCGGCCAGTCACGGCCAAACTGCTCTTCCAGCGAGGAAGCCACCAGACCCGGGGCGTAGCGCTCGTCTTCAATGAGCTCCACCGAGCAGGTCATGTTTTTCTTGATGTAGGCCGTCACTTCGCGGCAGTCCAGCAGGCCGGGGTTCATCAGCACTTCGCTGGGGTGGTAACGGCACAGCTCCGTGATGACTGCCGGGGCGATCTTGTCCGCGTTCAGCTCCGTGATGTGGGCCGTGCCGGTGGAAACATCTGCAAAGCACAGGCCCGCTTTTTTTCCTTTCAGGTAGATGCTGGCAATGTAGTTGTTGCGGTCGTCCTGCAGCATGCTGCTCTCAATGACCGTGCCGGGGGTGACTACGCGGATGATGTCCCGTTTGACAAGGCCCTTGGCCTTGGCCGGGTCTTCCACCTGCTCGCAGATGGCCACCTTGTAGCCCTTTGCGATCAGCCGGGCCACATAGCCCTCATAGCTGTGGAAAGGCACGCCGCACATGGGGGCCCGTTCCTCCAGACCGCACTGTTTGCCGGTCAGGGTCAGGTCCAGCTCCTTGGACGCCGTGAGGGCGTCGTCAAAGAACATCTCGTAAAAGTCACCGATGCGGTAAAAGAGAATTTCGTCCTTATGTTGGTTTTTGATTTCCAGATATTGCTGCATCATGGGCGACAGCTCTGCCATGGTTTCCCTCTCTCCCGTTTCTACACAAAGTTTGCGGCTTGTAACCGCTTTTGCAAACAAAACGCGGTCTGTTTTGCACAGCCGCGTTCTGTCCGAAGAATTGTTTGCTTAGTGGCAGCCGCCGCAGGTGGAACAGCTGCCGGTGCAGGAAGCGGAAGGCTCCTCCACGGTCATGGGGTCGCCGCCGTTCATCGCAGTGTTGATGATGGCGTCGATATAGTTTACGAGGTTTTCGCAGTCGCGCTTTGCCTCGTTGTAAGCCACCATGCCCTCGTTGCCCATGATCTGGCCGTACAGGCTGTTCACCTTCTCGTTCAGCTCAGCAATGCGGGCGTCGTTGCGCTCAGTCTTGCCGATTTCATTGTTCAGATCCATGCGGGCGAGATTGAACTCGCCGATCAGGTTCTGCAGCTCTTCGTCCATGTCGTTTGCCTTGCGGGCCTGATCCAGGACGAGATAGCGGTTATCGGTCTGCAGCGCAACGGCTGCGCGCTTGAAAAGATCAATGCAATCCATTTGAATGGTTCTCCTTCTTATTTATACGTTCAGGGGCACTGCCCCGGAAACTTTCAGGCAAGCTCACCCAGCAACACAGTGGCCCGTGCACCGGTGAGATGTACATTCGCATAGCTGCCCATCAGGGAAGCATCTGCGGTGAATTCTACGGTCAGGTTGTTGTCCAGACGGCCGGACAGGGTGCCTTCATTGCGGCCGAAGCCCTCCACCAGAACCTTCACGGTCTGGCCCACCTGTGCCTTGACCAGAGCCATGGCGATCTCATCCTGCACCTTGAGCAGGCGGGTCATGCGGTCGGTCTTCTCCTTGCGGGGGGTGGGGTCGGGCATGTCGGCGGCCTTGGTGCCGGTGCGTTTGGAGTAGATGAAGGTGAACAGCTGCATATAGCCCACCTTCTGCACCAGTTCCAGCGTCTTCACAAAGTCTTCCTCAGTCTCACCGGGGAAGCCAATGATAATGTCGCTGGAGAAGGTGATGCCAGGCACCGTCTTGCGGGCGTACTCAATGAGTTCGAGATACTGCTCCACCGTGTAGTGGCGGTTCATCTTTTTCAGCAGCTCGTTGGAACCGCACTGCACCGGCAGATGCAGGTGCTTGCACAGCTTGGGCTGGGCGGCGATGGTGTCAATGAGCTTGTGGCTGGCGTCCTTCGGGTGGCTGGTCATGAAGCGGATGTGGTAGTCCCCGGGCACAGTGCACAGCAGATTGAGCAGGTCGGAGAAGTCGATCTGCTCTTCCAGACCCTTGCCGTAGCTGTTGACGTTCTGGCCCAGCAGCGTGATCTCCTTATAGCCTGCTTCCACAAGGCCCCGGAACTCGGCAAGGATGTCGCCGGGCTTGCGGCTCTTTTCGCGGCCGCGCACATAGGGCACGATGCAGTATGTGCAGAAATTGTCGCAGCCATACATGATAGGCAGCCATGCGCGGAACTCACTCTCGCGCCGGATGGGGATGTTCTCCACAATGACCGGGCGCTGGGCCGGGTCCATCAGCACACGCTTGTGCTTCTGCAGTTTCTGGGCAATGAGCTGCGGCAGGGTGTCGATGCCGTCCACGCCGAACACGAGGTCAACGTAGGGGTAGCTCTGGCGCAGCTTTTCCACCACATGCTTCTGGTTAGCCATGCAGCCACACAAGCCGATGATCAGGCCGTGCTTTTTCTCCTTGAGCCCCTTCAGGGCACCCACATTGCCGAAGACGCGCTGCTCAGCGTGCTCACGCACGGCGCAGGTGTTGAAAAGGATCAGGTCGGCGTCCTCGGGTTTGTCACACAGGCCGTAGCCGATGTCCACCAGCACGCCCTTGATGCGCTCACCGTCGTTGACGTTCTGCTGGCAGCCGTAGCTGTGTACGAAAGCCAGCGGCGGGGTGTCGTAAGCCTGCTTCACGAGATCGGCCGCAATGTTGTTATGTTCAAAACTAATGTATTCCAATGAAACCATCCTTCTCCGCAGGCAATATCTCTGCCGCGCGGCGAAACCTTTTTGTACTTTTGCTCCGAAGCACTCTTCAAAAGCTCTTTTTAGTATACGCTCTTTGTGCGTTTCGGGCAAGAGGTACAGCACAAATTTTCCCGAAGGTCACTGTGCATTTTCCCGCATCTGCTTTTCGCAGCAGGCTTCGCACACGCCAATCAGCACCACCGCGCAGTCCTGCACCCGGCCTTTCTGGTTCTTGACCAGCTTCATCACCTGCTTTTCGTCCACATCGGCGTCGGTCACGCTGCCGCAGACGGTGCAGTACAGGTGGCTGTGCCAGGGCAGCGTGTGGTCAAAGCGGTCTGCTTTGCCCGGAATGGACACCCGGCGCACCCGGCCTGCATCCACAAGGCTGTTCAGGTTGCGGTACACCGTGCCGAGGCTCAGGCCAGGGCACTCCTTGGCGGCAGCATCGTAAATTTCCTCGGCGGTGGGGTGGTCGCAGAGGTTCTGCACCGTCTGCATGACCAGCTCGCGCTGTTTGGAATATCGCATATCGTTCTCCTTTGCTTTCTTCTGAAACGCCGCTCAGACGTTGTCTTCTCCTTTGATCTTTGCCCAGTAGGCCCGGGCGGCCTGCTCGGTCTTGTTGTCGCCGAAGGTGTAATATTTCACATCCTTGATGGCATCCGGCAGGTACTGCTGGTCCACCCAATGGTGGTCATAATCGTGAGCGTATTTGTAGTTCTGGCCTTTCGCCAGCGCGTCCTCGCCGTCATAGTGCTTGTTCTGCAGCTGGCGCGGGATGGGCCCGGTGCGCCCGGCCTGCACGTCTGCAATGGCCGCGTTGATAGCGTCGTGTGCGCTGTTGGACTTGGGGCTGGTGGCTACAAGGATCACCGCATCCGCCAGCGGCAGGCGGGCTTCCGGCAGGCCCACCATGTTGGCGGCATCCACCGCCGCTTTCACGATGGGGATGATCTGCGGGTACGCAAGCCCCACATCCTCACAGGCACAGACCATCAGGCGGCGGCAGGCCGAGGGCAGGTCGCCCGCCTCCAAAAGGCGCGCCAGATAATGCAGTGCCGCGTCCGGGTCGGAGCCACGCATGGACTTCTGATAGGCCGACACGATGTCGTAGTGGTCATCACCCTCCCGGTCATAGCGCATGGCGGTGCGGCGGGTGACCTGCTGGATCATTTCCAGCGTGATGTGCTTCTTCCCGTCCTCAACGGGGGCCGCCGTCACCGCAAAGTCAAGGCATCCCAGCGCCTTGCGCAGGTCGCCGCCCGCGCTCTCTGCCAGATAGGCACAGGCGTCTTCGTCCATGTCGATCTGCGGCTCGTCCCCTTCCGAGAGCTTCTTCACCGCATTGTGCAGGCCGCGCTCCACATCTGCCGCTGAAAGCGATTTGAACTCAAACACCGTGCAGCGGGACAGCAGCGCATTATAGATGTAGAAATACGGGTTTTCCGTGGTGGATGCGATCAGTGTGACAGAGCCGTCCTCGATGCATTCCAGCAGGCTCTGCTGCTGCTTTTTGTTCAGGTACTGGATCTCATCCAGATACAGCAGGATGCCCCCTGCCCCGGCCAGCGTGCCGATATCCTTGAGCACTGCTTTGATGTCGCCGGTGCCGCAGGAGGTGCCGTTGAGCTTGTGCAGAGTCATGCCGCTGTTTTCTGCAATGATGCGCGCCACGGTGGTCTTGCCGGTGCCGGAGGGCCCGTAGAAGATCATGTTCGGGATGCGCCCGCTCTCAATGGTGCGGCGGAACACCCGCCCCAGCGCCAGAAGATGCTGCTGGCCGCAGACATCTGCCAGCGTCTTCGGGCGCAGGCGCTGCGCCAGTGGTTCGTTCATTGTGCTCCCCTCCCTCACGCCGGGCAGAACTCCCAGCACTTTTCTATAGTATAACGCATTTCGGCGGTGAGGGCAAGGCTTTATCTGAAAATCATTCTCAGATAATTCTCGACAGACATTTACAAAAACTGCAAAACATGGTATTATCATCTCAGCCTTTTGTCAAAAGGAGTTGAGAAAATGCCTGCTCGCAAAAAAGCGCCGGAAGACCTCACCGCCAAGAAAGCTCTGGCGCTGGAAGTCATCGACCGGCTGAAAAAAGAGTATCCCGATGCCAGGTGTACGCTGGACTATGACCACGCATGGCAGCTGCTGGTCAGCGTGCGCCTGGCGGCGCAGTGCACCGACGCCCGGGTGAACATCGTCGTGGAAGATCTGTTCACCAAGTACCCCAGTGTAGCCGCACTTGCCGCTGCCGAACCGGAAGACATCGAAGCCATCGTGAAGCCCTGCGGCCTTGGGCATTCCAAGGCACGGGACATCTCCGCCTGCATGCGGATGCTGCGGGACAAGTACGACTGTCAAGTGCCCACCACATTCGAAGAACTGCTGGCTCTGCCCGGCGTGGGCCGCAAGAGCGCGAACCTCATCATGGGCGATGTGTTTGGCAAACCCGCCATCGTGACCGACACCCACTGCATCCGGCTGTGCAACAAGATCGGCCTTGTGGACGGCATCAAGGAACCGCAGAAGGTGGAAATGGCTCTGTGGAAGATTGTCCCGCCCGAAGAGGGCAGCGACCTGTGCCACCGGTTCGTGATGCATGGCCGGGCCGTGTGCAGCGCACGCAAGCCAGAATGCGAAAAATGCTGTCTGAACGACATCTGCCGCTATGCGCTGGAGCAGTCCGGCGAACCGGCGGCTCTGTAATTTTGGAGGTAATTCTATGATCACACTGACGATTTTGCTTATCATCGCCCTGATCTGCGTATTGGTCGGCTGCCTGATGGGCCTGTTCTCCCTCATTGGCGTCATCGCTTCGCTGGCTGTGGGTGTGCTGGTGGGTGCTCTGGCTGGTTACATTGCCGGACGCTTTATGGGCACTGAGACATCTTTTGGCCGCAACATCCTCATGGGCGTTCTGGGCAGCTTCGTGGGCGAATTTGTGTTCGGCCTGTTTGGTGTCCACGCCACCGGAAGTTTTACGTCTTTCTTCATTTCCATCGTGGGTGCCTGCATCTGCATCTGGATCGGCCAGAAACTTTCCAAGTAAATTTTTGTCCGCAAACCGCTTTTCGGATTTTTCTCGAAAGGCGGTTTTAAAGGCGGTTTTATTTTTTCAAACAAAATCTTCCCCTGTTTTTCTGCTCCAAATCCAGCCTTGACAGCTTCCCGGAAGTGTGGTAGAATACCATCTGTTACAGAATATTGGATTTGCTACTGTGGCTCAGCTGGTAGAGCAGCTCACTCGTAATGAGCAGGTCGCCTGTTCGAATCAGGTCAGTAGCTCCAAAACGAAATCCTTGAAAAGTGGCCTCGCGCCTAGCTTTTCAGGGATTTTTCTTTTTATTTTCCGCTTTGTCTTTTCAGATAAAAGCGCCTTAATTACCCTTGTTTCCCTTTGATTCCCCTAAAACAGTGGCGCAACAGGTGGCGCAAAGTGGCGCAGTCTTCGCTCACTTGCCCTGTGCTTTCAGGCGGTCATAGGTCTTGTCCGCTTCCAGCGCAGCTGTGGTGAAGCTGTTGTTCTTCCACCACGCCACCAGCGCGGCCACGGTGGTGATGCCGGCGGTGACCAGCTGTTCCAGCTCCGTGCTTTCAATGGGCAGCAGCGGCATGCCCAGAGCGCTGAGCACCTGATTGGTCAGGGCCAGCAGCAGGACAGCGGTGCGGGCAATGGTGCCTGCGGAGATGGTGGGTTCGTTATAAGTAGGAATGTGTGCGTTCATGGTCAGTTTCCTTTCTGCTCGGCTTCCGAGCGCTGTTTCAGGATGTCCACGGCCTTTGTGATGGCTGCGGGAATGGGCAGGCCCATCAGGCCCGCGTTCTCGATGATGGAGATCACTTCATTGCAGACAAAGCCGATCACCACCGCGTCCCGCACGATGCTGGAACCCATCACGGCATCCAGCTGGCAGGCCACCAGCACGATCAGCAGCGTCTCGCCTTTGCGGCACAGGCCTTTCCAGCCTGCGCGGCTTTCGAGGGTGCCGGTCTTGGTCTTTGGGCTGGCGTGGAACACTCCCGCCACGATCAGGCCGGTGATGTAGTCAATGGCCATGCAGATGACCAAGGTCTGCAGCGCCGTGTCCCATCCGCCGAACAGGCTTGCGATCACGCCGCCCACTGCTCCCACAGTCATGCAAAATTCGTCCTTCAAAATCTCACCTCCTCACTGCGTCCATCTGCTCTTGTTGGCACGGGTGTCCACATGCACCCAGCCCTTTGCCCGGCCGGCCTTGACCGGGTAGCGGCCCACGCCACCCCATGCAGGCATGAGGCTTTCGGCGTAAGCTGCAACGGTCAGAGGGTCGGTGTCCTTCACCTGAATGTCTGCCGCCCGGCCCAGCAGGTGCTGGCTGCTTTTTGCGCCGCCCACCTTGGCGTTGTGCGTTGCGGTGCGGTAGCCGCTGGTGATGGTCACCGGCTTGCCGAAGTGCTCCCGGATGCACTGCAGCAGCACCACAAGGCCCTCGTCGATGAGGATCGTGTCGCTGCCGTCGCGGCAGCGGAACTCCCGCACCGTGAAGCCGGGCGAGAGCTGCTTTGCCCCGTCTTTTGCGAGACTGTACTGTTTGATTGCCATTTTGTTTTTTCCTTTCCGTCGTTCACAGAAGTTTTACTTTCCGTTTGTTGACATTGTTCATACAACGCACTACAATGTTCTCAAAGGAGCGTGATTTGTATGTCTCAATCCACTATCAGCATCCGTATGGACGATGACCTCAAGCGCAATTTCGACCACATCTGCAATGAGCTTGGCATGTCCATGTCCACCGCTGTCACCATGCTTGCCAAAAAGATGACCCGTGAGCAGCGCCTGCCCTTCGATCTTTCCGTTGACCCCTTCTATTCCGAGCAGAACATGGCGCGCCTGCGCAAGTCTGTTGCGGAGATGGATTCCACCGGCGGCACTGTCCATGAGGTAAATCTTGATGATTAAAGCGTGGACAGACGAAGCGTGGGAAGATTTCGAATACTGGACAAAGCAGGACCGCAAGGTTCTCAAGCGCATCCTGCAGCTTCTCAAGGATATCGACCGCAACGGTTACGAAGGCATCGGCAAGCCGGAGCGGCTCAGCGGTGATTTGTCCGCTTACTGGAGCCGCCGCATCGACGATTGCAACCGTATTGTTTACCGCATCGATGGAAATGTCCTCAAGATCGTCCAGTGCGGTTCCCACTATCGGGACAAATAACTTTTTCGGCAGATCATCTTCGGGTGGTCTGCTTTTTGTTTACTCCTCGGTGATCTCCTCAAAGCCGCTCTTGACCAGAATGTCCTTCACCTT
>CAVKKE010000112.1:0-10092 GCA_963656875.1 Barnesiella intestinihominis
GTGTCTGTTCGGATGTCCTAAACCCTGCCATAAAACCGATGATTGATTTGTCCATTGGGCTTTGTTTTGCCCGTCTGCACATTTTTGCACACTTTTTGCACACCTGAACTGCTGGATAACCGTTGCAAAGTATTACACTATATGCAAATAATGCAGAGGATTACAACATTAAAATAACGGTGATAAATTAAATATAACGATTCTGCGTAAATTTGAAAATTGACAAATGATGCACCTCGGATTCTTTTAATCAGAGGGCCAGGGATTCGAGTTCCCTCGAGCGCACCAAAAGGACGATAAATCGTTGAAACAAACGGTTTGCCGTCTTTTTTGTTTTATATAGGATTTTTGGGCTTGTACCTATGATTTTTTCAAAAATTTTAGAGGTCAGAGGTACAAAACACGCAGGCCATGAAAGACAGCGGCTGCAGGGTTTAAGATACAATTACCCTCCGAAATCAAAAATTTGATTAAAAACGGATAAACGCACTATGACAGCTTGAGGGAATCTTTCTGATAGATATCTGCTTGCTATTGTGTGATCATGATGCTATACTTTTCTTATAAATATTGACTGGAGGTGTCCTCTTATGCCCCGTCCCAAAGGAAGCAAGAATAAGCCCAAAACCGCAAAAGCAACGGTCGATTTTGCCGCACAGATCGCTGAAAAGCAGGCGGCAAAAGAATCTGTCACTGCTGAAATTGCGTCCATCACTGCAAATATTGACGCATTGAAAGCAGATCTGAAAACCAAAAAGGCTGAACTGAAAGCTGTCGATAAGGAAATTGCCAAGATCGAAGCGAAAAAGGTCAAAGCCGAGACCAAGGCTGCGGAATCTGCAAAGAAAGCCGAAGCAGAAGATGTGCTGAAAAAGCTGCTGGCCAGCGGTATGAGCGCTGACGAGATCCTTGCAAAGCTGAAATAATTATTTTTAAAGAACCTCAATGAAAAACCGTGCAGATGCTTTTATGAACGAAAAGCATCTGCACGGTTTTTAATGGTTTGATCGTCTCATATTGGGCGAAAAATATCATGCATTTCTGCCCCGGGCCAAACAGTCTGAACGCGGAACAACGCACTCCGTGGACGAGAACGCATTCATAAGCCGCAGGGAATATTCGTACAGGAAAAGCAGATCCTGGTCGTTCATAAAAGGCCCCACCAGCTTTTCCATCCGGTCGAAGCGGTAAAACAGGGGCGTTTTATGAATGAACAATGCCTTGCTGGCGTTGGTCATGTTGCGGCCGGAAGCAAAATAGGCGGACAGCGTGGCAAGATACTGCGTGTTGTGCTCCCGGTCGTGTGCGGCAAGCTGCACGATATGCGGGTGGATATGGTCAAAAAGCGTTTCCTTCCCGTAGGCAGAAAGATAAGCGCACACCGGCAGATGGTCTTCATAGTAGAGGATCTCCGGCACAGAATACTCAGAGCCGACAAGCATCCGAACGGCATTCACCAGTTCCTGCGCCTGCCGATAAGCTGCCGCAGCACTGCTGAACTCGGAAAAAGGTGCACTGGCTGCGATCTTGAAATGGTGATATTTCAGCCAATGCCGCAGACGGATGTGGGTGTCTTTGCTGGGGCTCTGGTCCAGATTGCCGGGGCCCAGCAGAATGAGGTGATCCTGATAACAGCAGCAGATGCACCCGGGCAGGGGGTTCCGCAGCTGGGCAGAGAGCTGTTTTGGCCGGAGAGCAGAAAACAGAGAGACCTCGTTTGTAAACAGGCATCCGACCCGGTACGCTTCACTGGCCGTCCAGCCGGATTGTGTCAGCCTTGCCTGTGCGAGGTCAAGGTCGGAGATCTGCCTGAGGGCCCGCTGCAATAAGACGGTTTCCTGGATCTGCTGCCCGGCGTCCGGTTCGATGGCACCGCTGCGCTGCAGCACGATGGCGATGCTCTGTGCAAGAGCATCCCAGCAGGCAAGCTGTTCCTCGTTGGGCGGCTGCTCCGGGCGCTGGAACAGATAGCCCAGCACCTGACCATTATAGAGAACAGCGCAGAACAGCTCCAGCTGGCCCAGTGCATCATTATAAAACCAGAACGGGTGCGGCGATCTCTGCAGCCGCTTTGAAATGCCCTTTCGCTGCAGCTCGGCCACGATCTCCGGGCGCATCACATACTTTCCGGAGTTTTGCGGGACGAATACATTGTCGTTGCGCGGGCCATGTGAAGAAGTCAGCAGATTATAGGCGGAATCGCAGACCGAAATATCCGGCAGGCCGCAGAGGGCCGCTTCGGCCAGCAGCTCTTCCACCGTGCAGGGCTCGGTCATCATTTGCAGCAGCTGGCGAGTGAATGCAGCAGAGTTTGGCACGGCGTTCCTCTCCTTTTTCTTGGTTTGCTACAAATGTAGCATAAATTGGCTGGGAAGTCCAGAAAAATCCCAGCGTATATACGATGAACTTTTGAAAACGATTTGTTAGACTAATAACGAACGAGCGGTGCGGAGGAGCACGGCACGAGAAGAGAAAGGAAAGAAAATGAAAAAGATCTCACGCAAGGGCTTTTTGAAGCTGGCTTCTGCTGCGGCCATGAGCGGCATCACCGCAGGTGCACTGACCGCCTGCAACTCCGGCAAGGAGACCGCAGCATCTTCGGCTGCATCTTCTGAGGGACAGGCACTGTACACCGCAGGCACCTACAATGCAACGGCACAGGGCATCAACGGCGACGTGACCGTCAGCATGACCTTTGATGCTTCCAGCATCACCGAGGTGGTCATTGATGCTTCCGGTGAGACTGAGTCCATCGGCGGCGCCGCTGCCGAAACGCTGACCCAGAGCATTCTGGACGCCCAGAGCAGCGAAGTGGACGCTGTGGCCGGTGCCACCATCACCTCCAACGCCATCAAGGAAGCCGCGGCCAAGTGTATCGCACAGGCCAAGGGCGTGGACCCGGATTCCATGAACGTGCAGACCGAGAAAATCAGCTGGCGCACTGCACCGGAAGCCATTCCGGAAACAGACATCACCGGCACCGAGACCGCTGATGTGGTGGTTATCGGCTTTGGTCAGGCAGGCCTGGCCTGCGCCCGCGCCGCCATGGAGGGCGGTGCATCCGTGATCGTTGTGGAGAAAATGCCCGAAGAGAGCCATGCATGGACCGGCTGCGACTTCGGCCACATCAATTCCCAGTGGCTCAAGGAGCAGGGCGTGCCCGAGGTGGACCCCGTGGAGATGCTGAACGACTGGCAGCTGCGCGGCTGCAACATGTCCAACCCCACGCTGGTCATGCAGTATCTGAAGAACTGCGGCGATACCTTTGACTGGTTCATCAGCCTGGCCAGCGAGGAAAACAAGGCCCAGCTGCGTGCGTTCCACAATCCGTTCCCCAAGAACTTCAAGGGTCAGATCGCAGGCCAGAAGTTCTGGAGCGGCACGGCGCAGTTCCCCGGCATCTTCTTTGAGGGCAGCTACACCGTCACCGAACACAGCAAGGTGGTGGCAAAGTACATTCAGGACAAGGGCGTGAAAATTTTCTACGGCAATGATGCCCAGTATCTGGAAAAAGATGCTTCCGGCCGCGTGACCGGCGTCATTGCCAAGGGCGAGAACGGCTATGTGCGCTACAACGGCACCAAGGGTGTCGTGCTGGCAGCAGGCGACTTCTCCTCCGATGCCGATATGGTGGAAGAGCTGTGCCCCACCGTCAATGCCCTGAACTTCACCGGTGACGGCAAGAAGATCATCGGCATGGACCGCGACGGCAAGGGCATCAAGATGGGCGTCTGGGCCGGCGGCAAGCTGGAGCCGGGCCCCCTGTCCACCATGGGCGGCACCTTCTTCCTGCCCAGCGGCCTGCTGGGCTCCTGCGGCAACCTGTGGCTGGATAATGACTGCAACCGTTTCTGCAATGAGGCCTTTGGTGACCCGGTGCTGGCTGGTGCAGAAGTTTCCCGCCACAAGGGCACCATGTACAGCGTGTTCGATGCCGACATCTACGAGCAGCTGCAGTCCTTCCCCTCCGGCCACGGCTCTGCCTTCGTCAATGATCCGACTTACAAGGCAAATCTGGAGCAGGCTCTGGCCGATGCTTATGCGGCCGGTGATGCCGGTGTGGACGAGTGTCTGACTGTGACCGGCGGCACCATCCGCCTGTTTGCAGCGGATACGCTGGACCAGCTGGCCGACCGTCTGGGCCTGACCGGCGACAAGAAGGCAAACTTCCTGGCCTCCATTGAGAACTACAACGCCAAGTGCGCTGCCGGTTACGATGATGACTTCGGCAAGGACCCCAGTGTGCTGTTTGCCCTGCAGAAGGCTCCCTACTACGGTTTTGCCAAGGATATTTACGCGGGCTATGAGTTCCTGTGCACCACCGGCGGCCTGTGGACCGACAACGACCAGAATGTCTATGACGAGCATCTGGACGTGATCCCCGGCCTGTATGCTACCGGCAACTGCTGCGGTCGCCGCTTCGGTGTGCAGTATAGCACGCCCATCGCAGGCGTCAGCGTCGGCATGGCTCAGACCCTGGGCCGCATCCTGGGCACCCATCTGGCCCAGCTGTAATAAACGTTCCATTCTTTCTTCTTTTTCTTTTTTCTGAAAACAAAACCGGAAGCTTTTTTCAAGGCTTCCGGTTTTGTCATATTTACAGCCTGCACAAAAAACGTATGGATTTTTGGCCGGATCGCCGGATTTCAAAGGCAGAACCAAGGGGTTATAATATAAGGTAGAGTAACCATCCAAAGGAGGACACCGCTATGGATCTGTTTGGAACGCAGCAAATTCAGAGCCTGAATGAACTGGAAATGCTGGTTTACCGTTACATTATGGAGCACCCCAACACGGTGCCGTTCATGCGCATCCGGGAACTGGCCGCGGAGGCTCATGTGTCCACCACCACGGTGCTGCACTTCTGCAAGAAAATGGGCTGCGACGGCTATGCACAGTTCAAATGGAAGCTGAAAGAACAGGCCGGCACCAATCAGGAGGCTGTTCTGCCGGACACGCTGAGCGACCTGCAGAATTTTTTGTGGAAGGTGGGCACGCCGGAATATGACGCGGCGCTGGACGAAGCCGCTGGAATGATCGCCCGGGCAGAGCGGGTGTTCCTTGTGGGCATTGGCAATTCGGGCAGCATGGCGGAGTACGGCGCGCGCTATCTCTCAAACCTTGGCAAGTTCGCCCTCAGTGTGGCCGACCCGTTTTACCCGGTCACAGTCACGCCCAATGTGACCATGACGGCGGTGCTGCTGTCGGTGTCCGGCGAGACGACCCAGCTGCTGCGGCTGGCCCAGCAGTTCAAGAGCCGGGGATGCAACCTGATCGCGATCACCAGCTCACCGCAGAGCAGCCTGGCAAAGCTTTCGGACATCACCCTGCCCTATTATGCCACTGCGCACCGGGTGGGCACGGAAAAATACGACCTGACCAGCCAGATGCCGGCGCTCTATCTGCTGGAAGCGCTGGCCCACCGGGTGTACAACCGCCTGCTGGAGTGACATTGCTGTTTTATTGTCAAATTTGCACATTACTTTGCATACAAGTAGAGAAAAAACAAGTTGTTTTTTTCTTTGCCGGGCTGTTTTTTTGCGACGGAAAACGCCTGACAAAGCCCGGCCCTCTCCGCTATAATGAAGCCGTAAAGATTCCCTGTTTGCTGGGGGAATGGAAGAAGCTGCCGTTGCAAAGCGGCTTCAATGACGAAAAGGAGAGAATACCATGGCAACCAAGATTCGCGACTACGCAAAGCTTGCCGCCGACATTTGCGACGCCGTCGGCAAGGACAACATCATCAGCGCGGCCCATTGTGCCACCCGCCTGCGCCTGGTGCTGAAGGAGACCCCTTCTGAGGAAGTGACCAAGCAGATCTCTGAGATGCCCGCTGTCATCAAGGTGATGGAGAGCGGCGGCCAGTATCAGGTGGTCATCGGCACCCACGCCAAGGACGTCTACGAAGCTCTGGCTCAGCTGCTGGATCTGGACGCCAATGCCGCTGAGGCCCCTGAGACCAAGCAGGGCATCGGCAGCCGCATCATCGCCACCATGTCTGCCGTGTTTGCACCGTTTGTGTACATTCTGGCTGCAGCTGGTCTGGTGCAGGGCGCACTGATCATCATCACCCACTTTGCCCCGGCCTTTGCCGAGACCGGTACATACTCCGTGCTCAGCTTCATCAGCTGGACTCCCTTCACCTTCCTGCCGGTCATGATCGCCGTCACCGCATCCAAGCACTTCAAGTGCAACACCTTCATTGCCATGTGGTGCTGCCTGGCGCTGGTCAACCCTGACTGGGGCTCCATGGCTGCCCGCATCGCTTCCGGCGAGACCATCAAGTTCCTGGCCTTCCCCATGAGCCAGACCACCTACACCTCCACCGTTCTGCCCCCGCTGTTCCTCGTGCTGGTGCTGAGCTATCTGGAGCGCTGGCTGGACAAGCACCTGCCCGACATCATCAAGGCTCTGGCAGTGCCCTTCATTTCCACCATCATCATGGTCCCCCTGACCATTCTGGTCATCGGCCCTGTGTCCGACATGCTGGCCGGCGGCATTGCTGATGCCTACAACTTCCTGGTCAACACTGTTCCCGCTCTGGCTGCCATTCTGGTGGGCGGCATCTGGCAGGTGTTCGTCATCTTCGGCGTGCACTGGGGCGTCACCCCGATGTGCCTGGCAAACTTCGCAAACTACGGCTGCGATTCCTTCCAGGCTTTCCAGACCTGCGCCGTTATCGCTCAGGCTGCTGCCTGCTTCGGCGTGTTCCTCAAGACCAAGAAGGCTGACATCAAGAACGTTTCCCTGTCTGCTGGCCTGACCGGCATCTTCGGCATCACTGAGCCCGCCATCTACGGCGTCACCCTGCGCCTGAAGAAGCCCTTCGTCTGCGGCTGCGTGGGCGGTGCCATCGGCGCTCTGATCATCAGCTTCTTCAACACCAAGTATTACGTCTACGCCGGTCTGCCCGGCCTGCTGACCACCGTCAACGCCATGAGCGACGCCAACCCCTCTTCCTTCACCGGAATGATGATCGGCGTGGCTGCTACCATCATCATCACCATCATTCTGGTGCAGATCGTGGGCTGCGACGAGAAAGAGACCAAAAACAACTGATCCTGCATAAAAAAGGAGAAAAAACATGCTTCCTGAGAACTTTTTGTGGGGCGGCGCTGTGGCTGCCCATCAGCTGGAAGGCGGCTGGGATGCCGATGGCCGCGGCCCGTCTGTCAGCGACGTGATGACCGCCGGTGCCCACGGCGTGGCCCGCCGCATCACCGATGGTGTTGTGCCCGGCGAGAGCTACCCCAACCACGAGGGCATCGACTTCTATCACACCTACAAAGAGGATGTGAAGCTGTTTGCGGAACTGGGCTTCAAGTGCTTCCGCACCTCCATCTCCTGGAGCCGCATCTTCCCCCGGGGCGACGAGCGTGAGCCCAACGAAGCAGGCCTGAAGTTCTACGATGACCTGTTCGACGAGCTGCTCAAGTACGGCATTCAGCCGGTCATCACCCTGAGCCATTTTGAAATGCCCTATGCCCTCGCCAAGGAGTACGGCGGCTGGATGAACCGCCACATGATCGACTTCTTTGTGCATTACGCAATCACCGTGATGGAGCGCTACAAGAACAAGGTCAAATACTGGATGACCTTCAACGAGATCAACAACCAGTGCAACACCGCCAATGATATCTTTGGCTGGACCAACTCCGGCGTGCGGTTCTCCCAGTTTGAGAATAAGAAAAAGGCGCTGTATCAGGTAGTGCACCACGAGCTGGTGGCGTCCGCTCTGGTGGTGAAGAAGGGCCACGAGATCAACCCCGATTTCAAGATCGGCTGCATGTGCTCTTTCGTGCCCTATTACCCCTACTCCTGCAACCCGGACGACGTGATGATGGCGCTGGAATCCATGCACGAGCGCTTCTATTTCAGCGATGTGCACTGTCGCGGCCACTACCCCGCCTACGCCAAGAAGGAGTGGGAGCGGGAAGGCACCGCCCCGGTCATGGTGCCGGGCGATGAAGCCATCCTCGCAGAGGGTAAGGTGGACTACCTTGGCTTCAGCTACTACATGTCCAACGCTGTCCGTTCGGATGTGGAGGTGGAGAGCGACGGCGTCAGCGGCGGCAATGTCCACACTGTGCCGAACCCCTATGTCAAGGCCAGCGACTGGGGCTGGCAGATCGACCCGGTGGGCCTGCGCTACGCTCTGGCCACTCTCTACGAGCGCTATGAGCTGCCCCTGTTCATCGTGGAGAACGGCTTCGGTGCCATTGACCAGCTGAAACCCGACCATACCTGCGACGATAGCTACCGCATCGACTATCTGCGCGCCCACATCGAAGAGATGAAGAAGGCTGTGGAGCTGGACGGTGTGGACCTGATGGGCTACACCCCCTGGGGCTGCATCGACGTGGTGTCCTTCACCACCGGCGAGCTGCGCAAGCGTTACGGCTTCATCTATGTGGACCGCAACGACGACGGCACCGGCACCGGCAACCGCTACAAGAAAAAGTCCTTCAACTGGTATAAGAAGGTCGTCGCCACCAACGGCGAAGATCTGGGCTGATAATTCCAAATTCTCCATATAGAAAAATGCCGTCCGGCGTACAGGAGCCGGACGGCATTTTTGTCATTTGCGGTTCTTTTTATTGGCAGGTTTCGCCGGTCTTGGGGGCCTGCCGTTTCCCCGGGCGGCGCTCTGCCCGGCAATGATGCCGCTGCCAAAGGCCCAGTGCAGGTTGAACCCGCCGCAGGTGCCGGTGCAGTCCAGCGTTTCGCCCACGAAATAGAGCCCCGGGCAGCCCCGGAACTGGAAGTGCTCGTCCACCTCCTGCAGAGAAAGCCCGCCTCCGGTCACCTGCGCCTGCCGCCAGCCGCAGGGGGTCAGGCCTTCAAAGCGCCAGTGCTTGGCGGTGCGGGCCAGCTTCTGCCACTGCCCGGACGAAAGGGCGGCGGGGGCGGTCTGCGCCAGCCCGGCGGCAGACCACAGGGCCCGGCCCAGCTTCGCGTTCAGCAGGCCCACCCAGAAATCAGCGGGGGTGTCCCCTGCCAGCTGCTTCGCGTGTGCTGCCATCAGCCCGGCAAGGGCATCTTCGTCCAGCGCCGGGAACAGGTCCAGCTCCACGGTAGGATGCTTCGGCCCCCGCCCCGGGACCAGCAGACCGGACAGCTGCATGATGCAGATGCCGGAAAGGCCGTAGTCGGTGAACTGTACTTCGCCGGTCTCGGCGGCGAGAACGCGTTCACCGTCCAGCAGGGACGCGGATGCCTTGGCCCGGATGCCCGCCAGTGACTTGTCCGGCTTTGCGCACTGCAGAGCAGTCAGGCAGGGGTAAAGCGGCTCCACTCTGCCGCCGCACTGGGCTGCGAACCGGGTGCCGAAGCCGTCGGTGCCGAACTGCGGCCCAGCTTCGCCGCCCATGGCGCAGATGACGGCATCGGCGCGCAGAGTCTCGGGCCCGCTTTCGGTCTCGAACTGCACCGTGTAGCCGCCCCGGCTCTGGCTCAGGGTGTGCACCATGCAGCCGGTGCGCACCTGCACATGGTGCCGGTTCAGGCGATGCTCCAGCAGGGCCAGCACGTCCGCTGCCTGGTTGGAGTAAGGGTACACCCGCCCGGCTTCGTCGGTGCGGGTGTACAGGCCGTGGGCCTGCATCCAGCTCAGCGGGTCGGCAGCGTCCACAGCTGCCAGCAGGGGCCGCAGGGCCGCGGGGGCTGCGGTGAAATACATTTCCGGGGCAATGCCGGTGTTGTCCAGATTGCAGCGGCCGTTGCCGGTGGCCAGCAGCTTTTTGCCCAGCTTGGGGTTGCGCTCCAGAATGGTCACCTGTGCGGCAGGGGCAGCTTCGGCGGCGGCGAGGGCTGCTGTCAGCCCGGCGGCACCGCCGCCCAGAATGAGGATCTGCTGCATGGAAAAAACACCAGCCTTTCAAAATGTCGGAACAGCAGGAAAAGCCCGGGCGGGGCTTTTCGGTCATAGACTCATTGTAGCAGAACTTGCGCTCTGGCGCAACGAAAAAAGCCATGACGTTCAATGAACCGCCCCAGAAATAGTAAACATGCACAAAAAGAGCCCCATGCAGGGTAAATCTCAACAGGACTGACGAAGCGAAAGCGGAGGCAGTCCTGTTTTTAGTTGGATGC
>CAVKKE010000113.1:0-10036 GCA_963656875.1 Barnesiella intestinihominis
AGTCACCCTACATAGGGCTCTTTTTGTGCATGTCTACTATTTCTGGGGCGGTTCAAAGCCAAGGGGCTTTTTGCATATCTAAAACCACTTGTTAGGCGAGTGGTTCGATGAAGAATATATCAGTGAGTAATCAGACTCAAACGAAGGATTTTGGAATAACAGAAACGATGTTACATGAGAGTTCATAAAAAGTTCACAAGTTATGAAGCTCGTAGAGCGACTTAAAAGCAATAAAAACATACTTCGCAAAGTTTCAAAAGAACCCAGCCGATAATTCGTTGACAGCTGATAATGTCTATCTTGTGCGTTTGACGCATAGCCAAGAACAGGGGGCTATGCCCGCATATGAAAAACTACCAGTTTAGCCGGCGGCTGCTTATTGTATCTTGTTTTACAATGTAAAAGAAGGTAAAATAATAAAAATGGCAAAAAAGCGGAGCAGGAGAAGAAAAATGCTGAAGGTTGTAATTGCCGATGATGAGCAGCGCGTGGGGTTACTGGTTCGGTATCTCATTCACTGGGATGAACTGGGACTGGAATTTGCCGGGCAATGCTGCGATGGACAAAGTGCATGGGACCTGATCGAACAGATCCATCCGGATATCGTGATCACCGATATCCGGATGCCAGTGCTGACAGGCCTGGAGCTGGTACAGCGTACGAGCGAAAAATATCCGGACATCTGCTTCGTGATCATCAGCGGATACCGCTATTTTGAATACGCACAAAAGGCACTAAAGTACGGCGTGGTTGATTATCTGCTGAAACCGATCGACGAAGGCGAACTGAATGCGATCCTGCAGAAGATCTGTCAGGCCCATGTGGAGCAGGAGCGCAGCCGGGTACAAGCGGAGCAGGTCGAGAAAAATTACCAGACCAACCTGCGTCTGCTGAGACGGGAACTGCTGCATCATCTTGTGATCGGAGATGCACCGGAAAATCTGGAGCGGCTTCGCCGGGAATATGATGCCGACATTCCCGATGGGCTTTATCAGGCTGTGTTAGTGCAGGTGGATCATCTGGCCGGGTCGAAGAGCAGCGGTGAGCAGCGGAATATGATCATGCTGCGGGTACAGAAAGCAGCACAGGAGATCCTGCAGCCATACCACGCTATGCTTTGCATCGAGAGCGAAATGCGGCTGTTCGCCTTGCTGCACTACCCCAAAGAGGACAAAGCGGGCGTACAGGAAGCAACCAGCCGATGGATGGACGAGTGCCGCCGCTATCTCAACAATTTTGCGGACTACACCGTGACCATGGGTGTGAGCCGGGCAGAACCGGAGTTCGCACAGGTGCCGGAACTACTGCGGGAAACCGAGCAGGCCGCAGCACGCAAGCTGCTGGAAGGCAGTGGGGTGCAATTGAAGCTGTCGGCAGAAGAACGGATAGCTGAGGCGGCCCCCGCTTGGATGGAGAAGGCACGGAAAAATCTGGAGGCGGGGTTGGAAACCCTGCGTCCGGAAGTGCTGAACAAAGCCATCGCGGAAAACTTTGCGGATGCACAGAAGGCAGGGGCCTTTGCGTGGCAGTACATGGAATTGGCCCGGAACACCCTGCAATGGTTCAAAGCTGACTGTCAGGAGCGCAGCATGGCTCTTCCGCAGGATTGGGCCAGTGCAGTTTGGATGGACTGCCGCAGCAGCCAGTCAATCCGCGGCATTACCGATATCCTGACGCAGGCGCTGGGCCGTACACTGGAACAGCTGCAGGCCGAGCGTCGGAAGAGCGAGGACTACCCCATCCGTATTGCGATGGAGTATGTACAGCAGCACTACCCAGAAAAAGTGACGCTGGAAGAAGCGGCGTTCCGCAGTGGCTTTAATACGACCTACTTTTCCGAGATGTTCAAGCGCAAGACCGGGAAAGGCTTCTTGGATTACGTAACCGAGGTGCGGGTCAACGCAGCGAAGGAGATGCTGCGCAACACGCGTAAGACGGTCTATGAAATCGCGGAGAGCGTGGGCTACCGGGATGTGAAATACTTCAGCCAGCAGTTCACCAAGAACGTCGGCATGAAGCCGACCGAGTACCGCAAACTTTACTATTGAGCTGCAAAGAAGGAACACCATGAAGGAAAACAAAATCATCCTGCTGGCCGCTGGGGTTGCGGGCGGCGTTGTGGGCACCTATGTCAGCAGCGGTAGTGCACAGAGTGTTTCTCTCTGCTTGACGGCGGTCTGCCTTGCCGTCCTGACTCTGCGGTGCATAGCCTATGCGCACGATCTGGAGACCATGCTTTCTTCTGACGAGATGCTGCAGTCTCCCTGCAGCGCACCGGGCCGGGCGCTGCTCGGCCGCATCAACGAGCGGGAGGCAAAGCTCAAGGCCGAATACTCAGCCAGTATGAGCGACAGCCAGTCCCGAATCAATGCATTGCAGAATCAGATCAACCCGCATTTTTTGTACAACACACTGGAATGCATCCGCAGCGAGGCCATTATCCAAGGGTGCGATAATATTGCCCATATGTCCCACGCGCTGGCGTCCTTTTTTCGGTACAGCATCAGCCGCAGAGAAAACATCGTGACCCTGCGGGATGAACTGAACAACATCCGCAATTACTTCCTCATTCAGCAGTTTCGGTTTGAAGACCGATTCTTTCTGAACATTGAAATGGACGAAAACGATACAGCCTTGCAGGAGTGCCTTTTGCCCAAGATGACGATCCAGCCCGTTGTAGAAAACAGCATTTTTCACGGGCTGGAACCGAAACCCGGGCAGGGACATGTTACGATCCGGGCGCGCAGCACCGAAAATCTGCTGCAGCTGATCATTACCGATGACGGCATCGGGATGGATGCCGAGACACTTGCACGCATGCGGGCTAACATGGAGCGGGAGCACATGGAACAGAAAAATGGCTGCACCACCGGACACGGCAATGGCATTGCGATGCACAATGTAAATCAGCGGATCAAACTGATCTTTGGCCGGGAATATGGAATCCGGGTCTACAGCAGCGAAGGGCAGGGGACACAGGTAGAAATGCTGGTGCCTATCATCCGCAGCAGGGAAGAGCTGAAGGCTGCAGAGGGGATCTGACCATGAAAAAGGAGTTGCTGCGGATCAGCGGCGGCGAGATCCGAACGCCTGCCGGAGAATCCATCCGGGATATCCATCTGTTATTGCGGGAAGGCGAGTGCGTCAGCCTGGTCGGAAATGAGAGTTCCGGTCGTGGGCAGCTGGCCCGCCTGTTTGCCGGGGAAGGCAGTTTGCTGTGCGGCAGGCTCTGGGTGCAAGGCAGGGAACTGCGGGACTATTCCCGCCCGGCGATGGAAGCACGAAAAATCTACTACCTGAATACACGGCAGCCTTTCATGGACTGCCTGAATCTGGCGGAGAACTTTTTTCTCATGCGGCACAGCCGGATGAACAAAACGGTGCTGAACCAGCATGCAATTGAGCTGCGCACCCAGCAGGTACTGGCAGAATACGGTCTTGCATACAGGGCCGACTGCGACGTCCGGACACTGAGCCAGCTCGACCGGCTGCTGCTGGGCATCGTGAAAGCGGCAGATCAGGGGGCTGACATCATCGTGCTGGACGAGGTGACCCGCGGCCTGCCGCTGCCGCAGATCCGGCAGCTCCTGGAGTTGCTGCGCCGCCTGAAAGAACGGGGCATCGGGCTGCTGATCTCAGACAACTGGTGCAACTGGTTTGAAGAGATCGCGGACTGTCTGGTTTTGCTGCAGGATGGACAGATCATCCGGAAATTGTATGATCCGGTGGAATTTGTCCAGCAGGAGGCGCTGCTGCACTATCCTCCGGCCCGGGGAGCGGCTGCTCAGGTGCAGCCGCTGCAGGAAGGCATGTGCCGCCAGAAAATGACCCTGCTGCTGGAATACCATGGCATAGAGTTTCCCATCGAATGCTGCGAGGGGCAGAGCGTGCTGCTGCACAGTTTTGATCATCAGGTGCTGGAAGAATGCTGGGAATCACTGATCTCGGAACACAGCCGGTGCCGGATGCAGTTTCCGGAGAAGACAGTGCGCTTTGCCGGGCCGGCAGCGCTGCTGCGAGATCGGATCGCTTTCTGGGATGCCGACCGGCCGGAGACTCTTCTGCTGGAAAATCTGAGTGCAGAAGAAAACATTCTGCTGCCCAGCATGCCGCGGATCAGCCGGCATGGAATGTGGCAGAAAAATGCCCGGCGGATCCTGACCGATGTCAACTTCTGGGGCAGGGAAATGCTGCCGGACGATGCGAAAAAAACGTTTTCAAAGCTGGATATCCTGTGCGGCCGCTGGAAGCTGTTCCACCCGCAGGTGCTTCTGCTGCACAATGCTTTTTCTGCCACCGATTGCGAGGGCCGCACGGTGCTGTTGCAGTATGTAAGAGAGTTGTGCGAACGCAATACAACGGTGATCCTTCTGGAAGCGGCGGACGCATTCCTGCGGGGCTTTACGGATAAGGATGTGGCACTGTGATGAGAAAAAAGAAAAAACGGCGTTCCCCGCAGGATCAGCGTTTTGCCTTGCTGCTGAATCTGCTCATCTGGTGTCTGTATGGCGCTGCACTGGCTGGCGGAAAACTGAACTGGAGCCCGCGGCCGCTGCTTCGTCAGATCACGAGCATGGGCTTTTTTGTGCTGGGTGTCGGCATGGAGATGACGCTGGGTGATATCGATCTGTGCTTTATGGCACAGGCTTCGGTCGGCACACTGCTGCTGGCGATCCTTTGCCGCGCGGGCGTTCCGCTGCCCGCTGCGCTGGCGGCGATGATGCTGGCTCAATGCATTCTCGGTGCCTTCCGGGGCTGGCTGACCACGAAACTGCACATTCCCATGATCGTGAGCAGCTTTGCCATGGCACAGATCCTTTCCAATCTGTGCACGGCGGATGAATCGTTTCTGCTGGAGCTTTCGCTGCACCGGCAGCTGCTTCAGGTACAATTTTTTGTCATCCTTTTGCTGCTGTTCTGTGCGGTGGGGCTGCACTGCTTCTGGAAGCGGACCTATTGGGGCAAGTACAGCATGGCAATCGGCGAGAACCGGGCAGAGGCCGAGCGCAGCGGCATCGATTCAGTGCGCGTGATTATGGTGGTGTACTTTCTGGCATCGGTTCTGTTTTCGCTGGGCACGGTGATGATCTTTCTCGTTGCGCCCTACGGCAGCAGTCACCGCAACGTGGATTATCTGTATCAGTGTCTTGCGGCGGCCTGTTTGGCCGGCGGTCTGCAGAATGACCGTACTTGCAAGGCCGCACAGCTGCTGCTGGCCACCGTTTCCAGTGTGCTGCTGCGTCAGCTGCTGACTGCATTCCACATGACAAGCTGTGAGATCATTGTGGAGGGCGTTGTGATTCTGCTTATATTTTTTACACAAAGAAAAACAAGAAAAGAGCATATATAACAAAACATCCGAAAAATCTCCCCCTGAATCCGAATTTTATATCCTTGCGGGCGCGGGCAAAATACGGTATCCTTAGTGCACAGAAAAGGATGGTGGCTGAGAACCACCCCGAAAGAGCACGAGAAGGAGAAAAGATTATGGACAAGAAGTTTATTTCCCGCCGCAATTTCCTGAAGGCTGCCGGTGTGATCAGCGCAGCCGGTCTTCTGGCCGCCTGCGGCGGCTCCTCTTCTACCAGCACGGCCGCAAGCAGCACCGCAGCATCCAGCACCGCCGCCGGCAGTGCTGCAGCGACCGGAACCAGTGTGACCAAGGATAACATCAAGTTCGGTTTCCTGGCACCCACACTGCAGACCGAGTTCTTCATCGGCATTGACGATGGTCTGAAGGAAGTGGCTGCAGAAGAAGGCTGGACCTATACCTCGGTCAGCTTTGACAATGATTCCGGCGCAGCTGTGACGGATATTGAAAACATGGTCACCTCCGGCTGCAACGTGATCCTGGCCATGGTTTCCGATACCTCCTGTGACGATGCACTGCGTGCAGCACAGGAAGCTGGCGTTATCGTGATGGAGTCTGGCGTCCAGACCGATGTCTTTGATGTCTGTATCAACTCCGACCAGTATGACATCGGTACCATGATTTCTGATATGGCCGGCGAGTGGATCAACAAGCAGCTGGGCGGCAAGGCCAACATCGTGGTCTACACCACCTACCAGAATCAGGATATGCAGAACCGAGGTCAGGGCATTCAGGACCGCATCAAGGAGCTGTGCCCCGATTCCACTATTCTGGAAGTCGTCGATATCGGCAAGGATGTTGTGGGTGCAGGCACTACCTACACCGAGACCATGATCCAGAAGTACCCCGACCTGAACTGCATCCTCTGCTACGGCGATGCCGCTGCAACAGAGGCAGTGGAAGCCGTCAAGGCTGCCGGCATGGCCAGTGATAACTTCGGCATCTTTGCCTGCGACGGCACCGAGAGTGCTTTGAAGTACATTGCCAACAACGATGTCATGCGTGGTACCCTGAAGTTTGGCTCCATCGCTGACAAGACTCGTGACTGCCTGTATCAGTATATCGATGGCGAGATTACGTCCGGCACGGTCGTCATGTTCCCCATCAGCCCTGTTACCGCTGCAAATGTGGCAGATTACCAGTAAACCGGACCGTTTGATAAAACCAAATAACAAGCGTAAGAACGGCACCGTCCTCGGGCGGTGCCGTTCTTGGAAAGGAAGACTTTCGTGGGAGAGAAAATCATCCTCAGCGTCAAGGATATCGTCAAGACGTATCCCGGTGTCGTGGCCATCGACCATGTCTCGTTTGACGTCCGGGAAGGAGAGGTCCACGCGCTGATCGGCGAGAACGGTGCGGGCAAATCGACCCTGATCAAGACCCTCTCCGGTGCCATCACGCCGGACAGCGGCAGCATCACGATCAACGGTAAGACCTTTCAATCGTTCACGCCGGCGCAGGCCAAGGAGCAGGGCATCAGCGTCATCTATCAGGAGTTTACGCTGGTGCCGGGCATCAGCGCTGCCGAAAACGTGTTTCTGGGCGAAAAGACCAAGCCCGGCCTGTTCGTGGATATCAAGGACCGCGAACGCCGCACCCAAAAGCTGTTCGACCAGATGGGGGTCAAACTGGACCCATCGCAGAAGGTTCGGGATCTTTCCCCGGCCATGCAGCAGATCGTGGAGATCGCCAAGGCCATCAGCAAGAATGTCAAACTGCTGATCATGGATGAACCGACGGCTCCTCTGACCACCAACGAGGTGAACACTCTGTTCCGTATCATCCATGATCTGAAAGCACGGGGCGTGACGATCATCTTTATTTCCCACCGTCTGGAAGAACTGTTCGAGGTCGCGGACCGGGTCACGGTCATGCGCGACGGCCAGTACGTCGGAACCCGGAACATTGCCGACATCGACCGGCAGCAGCTCATTGCCATGATGGCAGGCCGCGAAATGAAGGAAAGCTATCCGTCCCGCACGACGGCCACCGGTGAAGAAGTTCTGCGTGTCGAGCATCTGACCGGCAACGGAGACAAGGATATTTCGTTTGCACTGCACAAGGGCGAGATTCTGGGTTTTGCCGGACTGGTGGGCGCCGGACGCACGGAGCTGATGCGTGTGATCTACGGCGCGGATCCGATTGAGAGCGGAAAGATTTTCCTGCACGGAAAAGAAGTGAAGATCCGCTCCTGCGGCGATGCCATCCGACACGGCATCGGCTATATCCCGGAAGACCGTAAGAATCAGGGCGTGTTCCTGCGCAATACCATCAAGTGGAACACCATTGTAAATGACCTCCCCGGCTACAGCAAAGGCCTGTTTGTGGACACCAAAGCAGAACAGCGCGTGGCAGAAGAATACCGCGAGCGCTTTCAGATCCGCACCCCGTCGCTGGAACAGAAGGTCAACAATCTGTCCGGCGGCAATCAGCAAAAGGTCGTCATCGCCAAGACACTGGCTGCAAAATCCAGCATCATCATTTTTGATGAACCGACGCGCGGCATCGATGTGAGCGCAAAGCAGGAGATCTATAAGCTGATGAACGAACTGGTTGCTGCGGGCAACTCCATTATCATGGTGTCGTCCGATATGCCGGAACTGCTGGGCATGTCGGATCGGATTGTGGTCATTGCAGAGGGCCGCAAGAACGGCGAAGTGGAAAAGGCGGATTTTGATCAGAATTACATTCTGGATCTGGCATCCGGCGGTAAAGTGAAGGGAGCTTGCTGAGATGAATTCAAAGTGGATCGACATTTATAAGAAATACGGCATTTATATCCTGCTGGTCGTAGTGTTTGCATTCTTTGCCATCATGGCACCCAATTTCCTGGCTGCAAAAAATGTCATCAATATCCTGCGGCAGGTCTCCATGTTTGGCATTGTGGTCGTTGGCGTCTCCATGGTCATGATCGGCGGCGGCATGGACCTGTCCGTTGGTATGCAGATGGCTGTTGACGGCATGCTGGTTGGCTACATGATGACCAATCTTGGCCTGCCGATCCCGGTGGCTGTGATCATCACCATCGTGGTAGGCTGCCTGCTGGGTGCGATCAACGGCGTCGTGGCAGTCAAGCTGCATATTGCGCCCATTATCGTTACGCTGGGCACGATGCTGGTGCTGCAGGGCGTTGCCTATCTGATCACCGGCGGCTATCCCATTACCGGTATGCCCGAGGCATTCAAGTTCATCGGTCAGGGCTACATTGGCATCATCCCTGTTCCTGTTATCATCTTCGTGCTGTTCATCATCTTTGGTGCCATCCTGATGAACAAGACTTACATCGGCCGTTATATCTACGCGCTGGGCGGCAACAAGGAAGCTGCCCGTCTGGCCGGCATCGATGTTGACAAACTGACCGTTATGGTCTACACATTCTGTGGTTTCTGTGCCGCCATTGCCGCCTTGATCATGGTCGGCCGCACCAACGCTTCCCAGCCAGGCGCGGGCAGCAGCTACTCCTTCGACTGCATGACCGCGGCCTGCCTGGGCGGTGTATCCATCGCCGGCGGCGAGGGCAAGATCAGCGGCACCGTCATCGGTGTGATTATTCTGGGCATTCTGGATAACGGTCTGGTTCTGATGAGCGTGAATACGAACTGGCAGAGCGTAATTAAGGGTCTGATTTTGCTGGCCGCTGTTGCCATCGACTGCTATCAGGTGGCCAACAAGAAGAAAGCTGCCTGAGCTGGAAAGGGAGAAAAGACTATGGCTTGCAAAACAATGCCTTTTTACGAATTTCGTCCCGGCCTGTTTGAAATCGACGAATTCGACTGCGTGAGTTCCTTCGTGGTCGTGGGCAGCGAGCGTGCACTCCTGCTGGATGTTGGCACCGGCATCGGTGACCTGAAATGGGTGGTAGAAAACCGCATTACCGATAAGCCCTATCAGGTGGCTGCTTCTCATAACCACGGTGACCACATCGGTGGTGCAGGTTTTTTTGACGAGATCCTGATCCACCCGGATGACATTCCGACAGATCTGGAATCGGACACCAGCGGAACGGCTCCAACTCTGGAGTTTCGCAGGAACTATGCGGCGCTGATCCGAAAACGGGAAGGCAAATATTATGCTTACGATCCGGAAACGGACATCCGACCTTGGCCCCATGTGCCAACATGGAAGCCTCTTGAGGATGGCCATGTGTTCGATCTGGGCGGCCGCAAAGTGACTGCCTGGCACTGCCCCGGCCACACTGCGGGGGAAATGGTGTTTATTGACGACCTGACCCACACTTTGCTGTGCGGAGATGCATGCAATTGCAATTGGCTACTGAACACAATGCTCGCCCCCACCGCGCGGGAATGCGCCGAGATCTCGCTGAAAGCACTGCAGCGCATCTGGACTATGCGGGATCAGTACGATGCGGTGTACAACTTTCACCATGACTTCCGCGGATTTGGCAGTTCCTTGAACCCGGATGTTCTGCCCAATCTGATCGTTTGCTTGGAAAAATTGCTGGACGGAACAGTGGAATTCAAAGAAATTCCGGACGCTCTTTCCAATCAAGGAGCGACCAAAACTGTGGCCATTTATCAGGATGTGTTTGTCAGTACAATGGGCGGTTCGATTCAGAAAGTGTTTGTGAACGCTCTGTAATTTTGGCACCCGCCCAGGCTGCTATCAAGAACCCCCGCAAGTAATTGCGTGAGAGCTTGAAAATGT
>CAVKKE010000114.1:0-10036 GCA_963656875.1 Barnesiella intestinihominis
GTACCTTCCTTATAATTAAAGGTAAGGAGAACCTTATCATCGTAGAGATAAACCTCATTGATGAAAGTGTCCACCAACGCCTGCCGCTGCTCCTGCTGGCTCATATACAGCTTACGAAAGCGAAGCAGCCAAAACCGAACGAACTCTTCTTTCATTTTCGGCTTTGCCAGCTTTTCTTCTGCAATGCGGGCTTGCAGCTCCTTCCGCTGTTCTTCCAGAGCTTCCAGCCGCTCCTTGGTCGAGCTGGTTAGAATGCCCATCTGGATTGCATTCAGCATATTGGTGATGCCGACTTCCGTTTCCTTCAACTGCTTTTCGTAGATGGGCAAATCCGTGCTTTCCTGATTTTGCAACTCCATGACCTTGGCGATGATGGCGTTCATGGAAGCATCATCTTCCACCAGCTTCATGATTTCGGTCACTACCAAATCTTCCAGCCACTGTTTCCGCACTGTCTTTTTATCACAGGTCTTTTTCTTCTTATCGGTGGCGCACTTATAATAATGATGTGCCTTTCCGGTGTGGCTGACACCGCTTTCCCCGAACATCAGCGCACCGCACTTGCCGCAGTACAGCTTTGTGGTGAGCAGATAGCTTTCCTCTGCCTTATGACGGGCAGGGGCTTTTTTGTTTTTCGCCAGCTTTTCCTGCACTTTGTTGAACAAGTCCTCTGACACCAGTGCCGGAATCGCATTGGGCTGTACCACATCTCGCAAGCGCAATTCGCCGATGTATCGGCGGTTACTCAGCATCCGCTGAATGGTATTATAGGACATCTCTCCACCCAGCGTATTTTTGATGTTGTGTACCTTTAACCAATCTCGCAGGTCAGTCATAGTTGCACCATCTGCATACTTCTGAAATGCTTGCTCCACATAGGGAGCCAGCAACGGGTCTGGCTGGTAGTGCCGGGTTTCATCAATCATGTACCCAAACGGAACCGTACCGCCGTTATACACGCCCTTGAGAGCGTTTTCGGTCATACCGCGCACGACTTTTTCGGACAGGTCAGCCGAATAGTATTCGGCGTAGCCTTCCAGCACCGATTCCAGAATGATCCCCTCCGGGCCAGCCGAAATGACCTCCGTTGCCGACACCAGTTTCACACCGCTCTTCTTCAACTGGGTCTTATACCGGGCACTATCATAACGGTTTCGGGCAAAGCGGTCAAGTTTCCAGACAAGCACAATGTCAAACAGCTTTTTGTCGCTGTCCTTTATCATCTGCTGGAACTCCAGGCGGTTGTCCGTCTTTGCAGAAATCGCACGGTCGATGTAGTGCTTGACCACGGTGAAATCGTTCTTTTCAGCATAGGCGGTGCACTCACGAATCTGACCTTCAATGGATTCTTCGCGCCGGTTATCGCTGGAATAGCGGGCGTAGATCACGGCAGTCATGGCGGGCACCTCACTTTTATACATCATTGAACGGAAGAGCGTTCATTCCAAAGCAATGTTTCGTATAATGCATATACCATAGTTCACGCAGAATTGCAAGAAATTTTCTGAACTTTTCCCATAGATTCAAAAAATCAGGTAGCTGCCATTCTATAACAGCCACCTGATTTTTGTACTCGCTCTCTACGAAATACCAGAATCTTGTTTACAGACATCCCCCATGCAACCGCCGAATCACCTTAAAGGCAACCTCGTGCTCTGTTGTCAGCGGTTTTTTCAAAGCAAAGAAAACAACACCGCTGGTCGGACAGGTGATTTCCGCTTCCATCTCCGCAGTAAATGGGTCAAGGATCACGCCCAATTTCTGACCATACTCCACTTCCTGCCCCGGCTCCACGAAGCGGCGGAAGATTCCGCCCGCCGGGGTAAGCACATTGGTCATCTCGCTTTCCTGCACGACAGAAGACAGATACCCGCTGTGGCAATTATATCGCAACAAACCAACCCGGCTGAGATACCGCAGCACTGCGGCAACCGCCTCCTGTGCGCTTTGCTCGTCGATTTCATCGGTTTCTTTGGTGTAAACACTGAAAGCGTTTGTTTCCCATACTTGCCAATTGTAGTTTAGCGTAGTCGTATCAATGGGTTCCGGTTTGCGCATGACCACATAAGGCAGACCGAACAGATTGCCCAAGCTGGCCGTTTGATAACCGGTATTCATAATACGCACATGCGGCACAAAGTCACCGGGCAGATAGAAGGATGCAAAATGGATGCCATATTTATAGCCCTGCACCGCTTGAAATAGTGCCGCCGCAATGCGCTGGGTCGTTTCGCCTTGGTCATAGCCAGGAAACATCCGGTTGATGTCCGTTTTATCCATTGCCCAGAATCGACTTCCCACATTCATGGAAAAATGGTTGACGCAGGGCACCACCAGCAGTTCATTGCCGGGAGCAATAGCCCCCTGTTCTTCCAGCTTGCGGAGTTTTTTCACCAGCAGCGCACAGACATACATTTGCTGTACTTCGTTGCCTCGCACGGCAGCTACCATGGCACAGGCCTTTTCCCCTTCACCGAAACGAAATCCTTTGATTTTGAACTTCTGGCGGTAGGGCGTTTCCAACTCATAAAGCGTTTCTTCTCTCATTTCTGGAATCCTCCTGTCAGGATGCGAGCCAGCAGACTGCCCGGATAGACCACGGGATATTCCCGCAGGGTAAAGAGCAGACCGTCTGCCGGAGCCATCAAAGTCTGCCGTATTTCACCTGTCAGCGGGTCCGCAATAACCGCCAGCTCCTGCCCTTTTTTCACAATGCCGTTATGCTCCACACTGGGAATGAAAATGCCCGCCTTATCCGCGTTGATAAAGGCCACCTCATCCTTGCTGATGATGGGCTTGCGGGGCGGCTTCGTCTCACCTGCCCACATTCCCTGTGTGTGCATCAGGTTCAGGATACCGTCTACAAGCTGTTCTCCATAACTCTTGGTCAGGCGCATTCCCACGCCCATTTCCACCACAAGACAGTGTGTACCAATAACATTCAGACTGTGTGCCAATGTGCTTTCCAGTACCGTAGCCGCCGCATGAATCCAAACGAAGTCCACATTGAGCTGTTCGGCCAGCGGGACCAGCGCCGGGGCTGTCTCTTCCGAGATACGCACCTGCGGCAGTTCCTTCAGATAGATGTTGGAGGCATGGATGTCAATCGCAATATCTGCCCCGCGCATATCTTCCACGACCTCATGGGCATAATATTCTGCCATCGGCCCGTCAGTATCACCGGGGAAAATGCGGTTCATGTCCAAATCAAACAGCGGGATGCCGCGCTGGATGGTGTTGATGCCCAGCGGGTTGACGGCCGGGTAGATATCCACCGTGCCTGTCAGAAGTTCCGGGTGCTCCTGAATACGGCGATTGAGCAGATAGACCACATACTGACCTTCCAGCTCATCACCGTGCACACCCGTGACCACACAGATTCGTTTTCCGCTGTCGTTACCGGGCAGTGGAGTGAGCCGATTCTTTTTCAGTTCCAGTTTTTCATGCACTGCAAGCGAAAGGCTTGCGACGGTTTCTTCCATCTTTCTTACACACTCCTGTCTTATAAAAATAAAAAGGCTTCTGCCGGTACTGTGCAGAAGCCCGGCACCATTGCCTTTTATCCAACTATCTGTTACGGACATTCAGCCGCATTTCTGTATGCAGGGTCTGGTCTGCCATGCCTCGAAAGACACCTCGTTCTGCACGGCAATCAGCAGCATCCCGACCTACGGCAAATCGCACATGGTCTTCTCCCGCTTCACAGGCAAAGGTGGGGTCATAACCATGCCAGCCGTCTGGCAGTGCGATCTCTACCCACGCATGGGTTGCACCCTCGCCGGGTACAAGCCCCATACAATAGCGCGCTGCAAACCCGGACCGCCGCGCCAGCGCCAGCAGAATGTGTGCGTAATCTTGGCAGACTCCGCTGCCCAGCGTCAATGCCTGCCCGGCTGTCGTGGCAATGCCTGTCACACCCGGCACATAATGCAGCGAATCCGCCGCCGCTTGGTTCAAGAGTTCTGCCTGCTCCTGCGGGCTTTTCCCTTCCAGCGGCAGGCTTTGCCACAACGTTTCCAGTTCTTCCGTCATAGCGGTGAGTTCTGTAAACTGTTTCAGCACAAGATTTACCGGTTCTGCCTGTGCATGGCCTTCCACTTGTACGATGCCATGGGAATCATAATGAAAGGCCGTATGTGGTTCCCGGCAACTGCCACACACCAGCCAACCACCAAAGCCATCCCTGTGCAGGCCATACTCTACCGCTGGTTCAATGCAGATAGCATAGCTTTGCAGTTTCTGGGCATCGTCTTCAACCGGGAGACAGTGCAGGGCGAACGTATGCCCGCTAACCGGAGCCGAAAACTCTACCCCGGCATGAAAATGAAATTCCAGTTCTTTCATTGCTCGTTCCTCAGAGTTTCCCGCCTAGAGCCGCTTTCGCTCTCATAAGTCAAGAAACAAACCTTCCAGCGCTGCGATCTGTTCTTGTACCGTAGCATCCGGTTTGGAGGAATCCAACAGCGAATCCACTAACAAATCCAATCGGCTCTTTTCCGGTGTGAGCTGCGTCTTATACAGCCGGTTAAACAATCGTTCAAATTCTTTGCGGGTACGTTCCGGTTCTTCCTTTAAGCGGAGATATAGGTCCACCCGCTCTACGCTCGTCCCCAGCTTGATTATGCTGCGCGTTTCTTCATCAAAGATGGTTTCCTCGCACGCACCGCGAAAAGCCAGAATGTCATCCAGCACCCACTGGAGCGCAACCGCAGGTGTATCGCTCTTCGCCGCTTTTTCCATCGCATTCATGGCCAACTGTATGTACGAAAGCGTATCTGTGGTCAATGTATCCCGCAGAACCACCGCATTATCATACGCATACGCCAGACTGGAGAGCAGTGAGTTTGGATTGGTCCGGTCAAAGAAATAGCGTTTACAGAAATCGGCGGTATCCGCGTAGCCGCCGGGGATGCCCAGACGGCGGCAATATGCCGTATAATCAGCCTCTCTTCCGTCCACGGCAGCATCGTAAATTGGTTTTGCTTTTTTCAAGCCTGTATACACGCGCTCTGTATAGCGCCCCAGCCAGTACAGGCGGCTGGCCTTGTTCAGCGAGATAATACCCATGTGTCCTTAAAACCTCCTCCTTGCGAGCTGTTGACCACAAAACTGTCCGGGTTACGTGAGAACCGGGTCAAACCGCTGGCCCAAACCTTCGTATCGTCGCCACTGCTCAGCACAAATGCCCGCAGGTCAGCTTTGCGGGGCACTTTCTCGCCACCCTCCATAATAGGCAAATCGAGAAAATCAATCACTTCCTGTGCAATGAACCGGCGCGGCTCATTACGGATGGTCGTGCGAAAATCTTCCAACTGCTGTTTTGTCATATCGCGGCCAAAAACCACACCATAGCCGCCGGCCTCTGCCACATCCTTGACCACCAGCGTTTCCAAATGGTCAAGCACATATTTTCGGTCTTCTTCATAGAAAGGCAGATAGGTGGGCGCGTTGTGCAGAATTGGCTCTTCGCCCAGATAATACTTTATCATCTTGGGCACGAAGTAGTAGATACCCTTGTCGTCTGCTACGCCGTTGCCCGGCGCATTCAGCAGTGCCACATTGCCTGCACGGTAAGCATCCATAACACCCGGAATGCCGATGAGGCTTTCCGGGTTGAAGGTCAGCGGGTCGAGATATTCGTCGCTGATGCGGCGGTAAATCGCACCCACGCGTTCTCCGCCGTGTACAGTCTTCAAGTACACGCAGTTATTCTCCACATACAAGTCACCGCATTCTGCCAAGACTGCACCAGTCTTTTCGGCCAGATAGCTGTGTTCAAAATACGCCGCATTGTATCGGCCCGGCGTGAACACCACATTGATGCCGCCGATGTTCACTGAATCCATTGTCTGACGCAAAAGCTGTGCATAGTTGCGATTGTCCACGATGGCGTTGTCACTGAAAGTCTCTGGGCTGCATCGGCGGCAGAGTTCCCGCGCGATGAGCGGATAGGAAGCACCACTGGGAATGCGGAGATTGTCCTCCAGAATGAACCAGCTACCATCCTTTGCCTGCACGAGGTCAATGCCGGAAATGTGGCTGTAAACGCCCTTCGGCGGCACAAAGCCCTCACACTGCGGCAGATAGCCGCTGCCCGCAAAAACAAAATCTTCTGGTACAATGCCGTCCCGTATGATTTTCTTTTCACCGTAAACATCTTTCAGAAACAGGTTCAGTGCATTGACACGCTGCACAAGCCCCTTGTTCAACGTCTCAAACTCCTGCGCCGTAATGACACGCGGCAGCGGATCGAACGGAAACAGGCGTTCCTGAAACGTGCCGTTTTTGTACAAGCCGAATTTTACGCCATATCGTGCCAGCTGGTCGTTGATGGTCTGCTGATGCTGTACTAATTGGTCCATAGATTTCCCCTCTTTTTATTTTGGTTTTTCTTTCGTATCTACAGTGCTGCCGTGCTTTCCCCTCACGACCCCTCTGCCCTGCGGATACAAAAAGTAAGAGACGGCATCGCCCCCTTTTGTGGGCCACGCCGCCTCTTGCTGGTTCTATTATAAAAATCCAAAATTCGCTTGTCAATGTCTCTGCACAAAAATTGATGCCCACAGCTTCTTACTTTCCATTTGGCGGGCGCTTCCTGATGCTGTTCTTTCTGGTTTTTTGCTCCATAAAACCCGGGAAGCCGCAAAGTTGTCCGTGCATAAAATACATTTCGTGTTAAAATCATCCAAAATGCACTCAAATCAAAGACACTTCTTTTTTATCATCTGCCGAATTTTTGAAAAAAAGTCAAAATTTCTCTGGACACGCGCACTTTCGTGTGCTAAAACATTGTCAGAGACCTGCAACGGTGCAGGATTTAGAGATTTCTGCGCCGCTGCGGGTTTTCTTTTGTTGGGAAAGTAAATTATTGGCATACTGCATAGAGGAGGATATTTCTTATGAAAGCATTTATTTCTCGTCGTGATTTTCTGAAAGCGTCTGGTCTGGCAGCCACCGCAGCAGCTCTGGCAGGCTGCTCTTCTTCGGGTTCCGGTAGCGGCAGCACCGGCGGTAAGACCGTAAAGATTGGCGTATTCGAGCCTGCTTCCGGCGACAACGGTGCAGGCGGCAAGCAGGAGGTGCTGGGCATCGAATATGCCAACAGCGTCGCGCCCACCGTGGACATTGGCGGTGAGACTTATAATGTCGAGCTGGTGGAAGTGGACAACCAATCCAGCACCGACAAAGCCGTGACCGCCGCACAGGAGCTGGTCTCCAAAAAGGTCTCCATCGTGCTGGGCAGCTACGGCTCCGGCTGCTCCATTGCAGCGGCTCCCACCTTCCAGTCTGCTTCCATCCCGGCCATTGGCTGCTCCTGCACCAACCCCGCCGTCACCGAGGCAAACCCCTATTACTTCCGCGTCTGCTTCCTCGACCCGTTCCAGGGTTCGGTCATGGCAAACTTTGCAAAGGATGAGTTCAGCGCTTCCAACGCCTATGTATTGAGTATGCTGGGCGAGGATTACGGCTCCGGTCTGGCCACCTACTTTGTCAACGCTTTTGAGGATTTGGGCGGCACCGTCACCAGCGAGCAGTTCCCGGAAGGCACCTCCGACTTCTCCGCCTACATCCAGAACGCTATTAACGCCGGTGCAGACGTGATTTTTGCACCCTGCGCCACCACCTACGCCGCCCAAATTATCACACAGGCCGCTTCTGCCGGTTTTGACAAGCCCATCACCGCAGGTGATACTTGGGAGTCCAGCGTTATTCTGGACGCTCAGCAGGGCACCAGCGTACAGGTCTACTGCTCCACTTTCTTCGATGAAAACGATGACTCCGGCGCTGCCAAAGAGTTCGTTACCGGCTTCAAGGAGTGGCTCAATGCCGACAGCCAGAAGCTGACCAACAACGGCGGCAACGACATCGTGGCAGCTGTCTCGGCACTGGGCTATGACGGCTACATGACCGCACTGGAAGCCATCAAGGCGGCAGGCAGCACCGACGGCACCGCCATCAAGGACGCCTTGTTCGGCGTGGATTACAGCGGTGTGACCGGCAGCATCACCTTCGACCAGACCACCGGCGACGCCAACAAGGATATGGCCTACATCAAGAAAGCCTCTGACGGCGCATTCGAGTTCGTCAAGACCCAGAGCGTAGAAGGCTGATGCCACATTTCCGCTTAAAATAACAGAACGCAGGCAGGGGACAGCCTCTGCCTGCGCTTTGCTTGTGAAACCTGTTGTAAGAAATGGAGGGTTCTCTCATGGCTGCAAACATGGCTGCAAAGTTTCTGCCCTATCTGCTGGCAGGCATCTCGGTGGGCGGCCAATATGCGCTGATTGCCATCGGCTACACGATGGTGTACGGCATTCTCCGCCTCATCAACTTTGCCCACGGCGATATTTTTACCGTCGCCGGTTTTCTGATGGTGTACGCCACAGCTTCACTGCCGCTGACAATCTCCATCCCGCTGGTCATCGCTGCGACTGTTCTGCTGGGTATTGCAGTAGAAAAAATCGCTTACAAGCCCCTGCGCACCGCACCTCGTATGTCAGTAATGATTTCGGCCATTGGTATGTCGTATCTGCTGCAAAACCTGATGTGGTACATCACCGGTGGCCTTGCCAAGCAGTACCCCGCCTTGCCTTGGATAAGCGACACCGTCACGGTGCTGGGCTGCCAGACCAAGCGTGTCACCGTCGTGACCCCGTTCCTCGTCGTGATTCTGGTCGCCGCGCTGGTCACCCTGATCCAGAAAACCAAAATCGGCATGGCCATGCGTGCCGCCTCCCGCGATTTTGAAACGGCACAGCTCATGGGCATCAAAATCAACAACGTCATCAGCTTTACCTTTGCTGTGGGCAGCTTTCTGGCCGCGATTGGCTCGATGATGTACTTTTCCAACTACACGGCCGTCACCCCCACCGTGGGCGCTATGCCCGGCCTGAAAGCCTTTGTTGCGGCGGTGTTCGGCGGCATCGGCTCCATTCCGGGTGCCGTGATTGGCGGCTTTATCATCGGCATCTGCGAGAGCCTGATTAAGGGTGCCGGTGCTACCACCTTCAGTGATGCCTTTACGTTTGCGCTGCTCATCGTGGTGCTGGCGGTCAAGCCCACCGGCCTGTTCAGCGAGAACCTGACCGAGAAAGTGTGATGACCATGAAACAAGAGAAAAAAAGCATCTACCTCCGGGCGGCGCTAGCGCTCATTGCACTGCTGGCTGTGCTGCTGGCACTGGATAACCTGAGCTTTGTGCCCTCCATGCTGCTCACCGTGCTGCGTAAAGGTGCCATCTACGCACTGGTGGCTGTCTCTATGAACCTGCTGAACGGCTTCACCGGCCTGTTCAGCCTGGGCCAGGCGGGCTTCATGCTGCTGGGCGCTTACACCTACGCCATCCTCACCATCCCCGCCGCATCCCAGAAATCCATTTATCAGCGCTATGCAAACGGCGGCATCGGCTTTTCCATCCCCGAACTGCTCTCGAATCCTCTTGGCGGCTTTGGCCTGCTGCTTGGCGTCATCTTCTGCCTGATTCTGGCGGGCTGCGTTGCAGCGCTGTTCGCCTTTCTGATTGGTCTTCCCGTTCTGAAACTGAAGAGTGACTATCTTGCCATTGCTACGTTGGGCTTTGCTGAGATCATCCGAGCCGCCGTGGTGTACGAAGGCTTTGGCCCGCTGACCAATGGCTCAAACCTTCTGTACGGCTTCACCAGCTTTTCCAGCTTCTCCATCCCGCTGGGTGGCATCACCCTGCATCTGGAGACTGTCATGCCATTCCTCTTCTCCGGCATCTGTATCGGCATCATCCTGCTGCTCATCAACTCCACCTATGGCCGTGCATTCAAGGCCATCCGCGACGATGAAATCGCTGCCGAAGCCATGGGCATCAATCTTGCCAGCCACAAGCGCATGAGCTTTATTATCAGCAGCTTCTTTGCAGGCATTTCCGGTGCCATGCTGGCTATGTATCAGGCCAGTGTGCAGGCAACCACATTCAAATCCAGCATGACCTACGAAATTTTGCTGATTGTTGTCATCGGCGGCATCGGCTCGGTGTCCGGCTCCATCATCGCGTCCTTCCTGTTCA
>CAVKKE010000115.1:0-9907 GCA_963656875.1 Barnesiella intestinihominis
TCGTGTTTGGCGGTGTAGGCTGGATCACATGGCACTCCCACAAGCATGGCGGCGGCTGTGGCGGCTGCGGAGAGGGCGGCGGCTGCAGTGGTGATTGCAGCGGCTGCAACGGCGGCTGTCACTAAAATGTAAACCGCAAAGGGCGCGGGCTGGAGGTTTCGGCTCGCGTCCTTTTTTCAAAAAATAAAGTTAGCTTTGGATAACATTGGCAAAAATCTGAAACGAAAGAGAGTGATCGGGATGGAACTGACCTCGGCACATCTGCGCTATCTGCTGGCCATTTATGAGGTCTCACAGACCCATCTGGACATCAGCTCCCGCAGCATCGCCGAAAAGCTGGGGGTCACCAAGCCCTCGGTGGTGCGCATCATGAACCTGCTCATGGAGCGCGGCATGATCGTCAAGGAGCACTACGGCAAAATTTACCTTACCGACCGGGGTATCTGGGTGGCAAAGCAGGTGGATCAGGAACTGAAAACGATTCTGACACATTTTCCGCCGGTGAGCGCCCCACTGACTGAGGAAGAACGGTTCAGCGCTGCACTGGCTATGACCAGCGCCCTGCCGGACCGCATCTTCATCGGTGAATACGACCGCCTGTTTGGTACGGCGGACGATACAGAAACGGAGAAAGCCCAGTGATCAACAAAAAATTGCTGTCCTTTGACCGCGGCGCCCTGCGCTATGTGGGGCTGAACGTGTTGTTCCAGTGGTTCGGGATGCTGTGCAACGTGGTGTTCGTCAAGAGCATTGCCCTTCTGGTGGGGGCTGCGTTTGCAGGCAGTCTGGACGCGAAACTGCTGCGGATGAACATTCTGCTCTGCCTGTGCACGGTGCCTCTGCGGTTTGCCTGCACCATGCTGGCTTCAAGCATGAGCGACAAGGCGTCCAAGGATGTCAAGCGCACCCTGCGCAGCAATATTTACGCAAAGCTCACCCGCCTTGGCCCCAACTATACCGAGACAGTGGCCACCAGTGAGGTGGTCATGCTGGCCAGCGAGGGCGTGGAGCAGATCGACACCTATTTTGCAAAATATCTGCCCCAGCTGTTTTACAGCCTGCTGGCCCCCGTCACCCTGTTTGTGCTGCTGGTAGGCGTGCACGCACGGTCGGCCATCATCCTGCTGTGCTGCGTGCCGCTGATCCCCATGTCCATCGTGGCGGTGCAGAAGTTCGCTAAGAAGCTGCTGGCAAAATACTGGGGCGAGTACACCACCCTGGGAGACAGTTTCCTCGAGAATATTCAGGGCCTGACCACCTTGAAAATTTATCAGGCGGACGGCTGGAAGCACGAGCAGATGAACGCTCAGGCGGAGCGATTCCGCAAGATCACCATGAAGGTGCTGACCATGCAGCTGAACTCGGTGACCCTGATGGATCTGATGGCCTACGGCGGCGCAGGTCTGGGCATCATCAGCGCGGTGTCTGCCTTTGCGGCGGGCCAGCTGACCCTGCGCGCGACGCTGACCATCGTGCTGCTGGCGGCAGACTTCTTCCTGCCGCTGCGGTTGCTGGGCAGCTATTTCCACATCGCCATGAACGGCGCAGCTTCGGCAGAGAAGATCTTCAAGCTGCTGGCTGCAGAGGAGCCCTCCGATGGTGACCGTGTGCCCGGCGAGGACACCACCCTCCGTCTGGAGCATGTGACCTTCGGCTACGAGAAAGACCGCATCATCCTGAACGATGTTTCCCTCGCTATCCCGCAGGGCAGCTTCGTCTCGCTGGTGGGTGAGTCCGGCTGCGGCAAGAGCACCATTGCGGCGCTGCTGTCCGGCAGCCGCACCGGCTACACCGGCAGCGTAACGCTGGGCGGTGTGCCCGTGGAAGAGCTACAGCAGGAGCAGCGCCTGCGCACTCTGACCCTTGTGCCCCACAATGCCACCATTTTCAAGGGCACTGTGGAAAGCAACCTGCGCATGGCAAAGCCTGACGCTTCCGAAACGGAGCTGTGGGCCGCGCTGAAAGAGGTAAATCTGGCGGATTTCTGCCGCAGTCAGAACGGCCTGCAGACTGCGCTGCATGAGGGCGGCTCGAACCTGTCCGGTGGCCAGCGCCAGCGCCTTGCCATGGCCCGGGCCCTGCTGCATGACACGCCCATCTATCTCTTCGACGAGGCCACCTCCAATGTGGACGCTGAGAGCGAAAACGACATCATGCAGGCCATCCACAGCCTGGCCGGAAAGAAGACAGTCATCCTGATCTCGCATCGTCTGGCCAATGTCGTGGACAGTGACTGCATCTATGTGATGGACAGGGGCCGCATTGCCGAGCAGGGCACCCACGCCGAACTGCTGGCAAAGCAGGGGGCCTACAGCCGCCTGTATATGGCCCAGAAACAGCTGGAAACGCTGGGAAAGGAGGATGCCTGATCATGAACAATACCAACCACCGCAGCCCCTTTGCCATTGTGGGGCGGCTTATCGTGCTGGTGAAGCCCATGCTGCCCATCATGCTGGCGGCCATCGTCATGGGCGTGGCGGGCCATTTCTGCGCCACCTTCATCACCATCTTCGGTGGCTTTGGCATCCTGCGTGCTCTGGGCCTTGCCAGCCCGGTGAAGACCGTGGGCACCGCCTTCGCCTGCATTCTGATCTTTGCCCTGCTGCGCGGCGTCCTGCGCTATGCAGAGCAGGCTTCCAACCATTATATCGCCTTCAAGCTGCTGGCCCTCATCCGCGATAAGGTCTTTGGTGCCCTGCGCCGTCTGACCCCTGCAAAGCTGGAGGGCCGTGACCGCGGCGACCTGATCTCCCTCATTACCGCCGACATCGAAGCGCTGGAAGTGTTCTACGCCCACACCATTTCGCCCATCTGCATCGCATTCATCTGCGTCATCGGCATGACCGGTTTTGTGGCAAGCTACCACGCTCTGCCTGCACTGGTGCTGCTGGCGGGCTATCTGCTGGTGGGTGTGGCGCTGCCGGTGTGGAGTGCGAAGCGCGGCGACCGGGTGGCCCGGGAGTACCGTCAGGCGCTGGCCGACACCAACAGCTATGTGCTGGAAAGCCTGCGCGGCCTGAAGGACACCCTGCAGTATCAGGATTCCGCATCCCGCGCTGAGGGCATTACGGCCCACAGCGAAGCTTTGGGCGAGAAGCAGAAGGCCCTCAAGTACCGTGAGGGCCTCACCGTGGCTATTACCAACACCTTGATCCTGCTCACGGTGCTGGCCGTGCTGGGGGTCAGCCTGAACCTGTTCCAGAAGGGTGAGTTGGGCGCAGAGGGCGTGCTGGTGTGCACCCTGTCGGCCCTCAGTTCCTTCGGCCCGGTGGTGGCGCTGGCAAACCTTGGCGCAAGCCTGACGCAGGTTTTCGCCAGCGCTGATCGTGTGCTCGACCTGCTGGACGAAGAGCCGGTCACGGCAGATGTCACGGACGGTGCCGACACTGTGTTTGCGGGTGCCGCGGCGCAGCACGTCAGCTTCTCCTATGCGGACGAAGATGTGCTGCATGACCTGAGCCTGACCATCCCGGAAAAGAAGATCGTGGGCATCACGGGCCGCTCCGGCAGCGGCAAGTCCACCTTCCTGCGGCTGCTGATGCGGTTCTGGGATGTGTCGAGCGGCAGCATCCGGTTCGGCGCGGAGGACATCCGCCGCGTGAACACCGCTGCCCTGCGCACCCAGGAGAGCCTTGTCACTCAGGAGACGGAGCTGTTCGACGACACCATCGAGAACAACATCCGCATTGCAAAGCGGGACGCCACTCACGAGGAAGTGGAAGCTGCCTGCAAAAAGGCGGCGCTGGATGGATTCATCCGCAGCCTGCCCAAGGGGTATGACACCCCGGTGGGCGAGCTGGGCGGGGCGCTTTCCGGCGGCGAACGCCAGCGCATCGGCGTAGCCCGGGCCTTCCTGCATGATGCACCGTTCCTGCTGCTGGACGAGCCCACCTCCAACCTCGACAGCCTGAACGAGGGAGTCATCCTCAAGGCTGTGCGGGAAGAGTGCAGGGACAAGACCGTGCTGCTGGTGTCTCACCGCAAGTCCACTATGGCAGCGGCAGACGTCAGCTTCTCGGTGGAGAGCGGACGCCTGAGCTGAAACAGATAAACAAAAGCAGCCTGTCTCTTTTTGGAGACAGGCTGCTTTTTGCTCTATGACTGTGTGAGGGTCACTGGATAGCATTCAGGATCTGCTTTGCAATGTACTGGTGGCCTTTGGTCGTGGGGTGGCCGTCTGCAGCGGTCTGAGTACGGGGAATCGATACATAGATCAGACCTTCCTGCTCAGCAAGATCTTTGGCAAAGCTGTTCAGCTTTTTGAAATAGCTGTTCCATGCGGGCAGCAGGGGCACGGGATTGGTGTAGCCCAGCAGCACGATCTTTGCATCCGGGTTCAGGGTACGGATGCCGGCCACAACCTGAGGCAGGTTGACGGTCACATTGGTGTAGGCCTCATTGCAGATTTCTCCCATGCCGCGGAACAGCAGCTGGTTGGTGGCGCTGGTCTCATCAAAGGTCAGCCACATGCGGTTCAGCGCCTTGATGAAGATGCCCATCTTTTCAAAGTTGAAGTCCCGCAGAGAGCCGCTGACCATCAGGTTGGCCAGCTGTTCGCTCTTCCAGTTGGTGGCTTCACCCAGGCCGACGATGCAGGGCACCAGAGCGTCGTTGGAGCCGATCTGGATGGAGATGACATCTGCCTTGCGCAGATATTCCTGATACTCAGGGTAGACATAGTAAGCACCAGAGGCCTGATTCATTTTGGGCATGGCACCGGTATTCACCATGTCCACCATGTCGGCGCTCATCAGGCCGGGCAGGCCCAGGTTGATGGCGTGCTGGCGGTCCAGCCCCAGCTCCTTGCCCACAAGGGCAACATAGCTCTGGGAAGAGTAGCCCTCAAAGTTCGGCTTCAGGTCAAAGCCGATGGGGGCGACATTGTACTTCATGTCGGCCAGGCCGACACCGGCGGTGATGCTGTCGCCCAGTGCTACATAGGTGATCTGCTGTTCCGGGTCGTTGGGCACCGGAATGTCGGCGGGCAGGGTGGTCTCCATGCTCTGCACAGCGGCGTCAGAACCTTCGGCATCAGCGGGCTGAGCATCCTCTGCAAAAGCTGGCACAGCCAGCAGTGCCAGTGCGGCAGCAGTGGCCAGCAGGGCGGTGAATTTCTGTTTCAGCATAAGCGCTTCCTTCTTTCCATGCGGGCTGCACCGGGGCGGCGCAGCTTCTGCTTCTATGATAAATTGGAAAGTAAAAATTGTCAACTGACAAAATTACCGGTTTTTATTTTGTTTTGGTGCCGTGTGTTTTCACGGCATAAAAACACAAAAGGGAGCAGCCTGCGGGCTGCTCCCTTTGCAAAACTTATCAGTCGGAAGATCAATAATCGCGGGAGGTGATCTCTTCCTCCAGCTTGCGGTAGTCCACTTTGCCGATGGGGGTGAAGGGCATCTCGGAGATGAACTTGTATCCCACGGGCTGGACATACTCCGGAAGCTCTTCCTGGCAAAGCTGGCGCAGCTCCTTGACGATCTGACGCTTCTTCTTGTCGCAGGCCGGGTCCAGAACTATATAGACAAAAGGCAGACGGCCCTGCACATGATCCTTGTCCGTGCAGCCCACCACCGAGCACTGATGCACGGCGGGGTGGCGGCTGATGACGTTTTCGATCATGGAAGGGAACACCTTGAAGCCATCGTGACGGATGATCAGCCGCTTGATGCGGGAATCCAGGAACACGAAGCCGTCTTCATCCATATAGCCGATGTCACCGGTGTGCACCCACAGCCGGCCGTCGGCATGGCGGCGCAGCAGGATCTCGGTCTCTTCGGGCTTGTTGTAATAGCCCTTCATGGTGGCGGGGCCGGAGATGCAGATCTCACCGCGCTCACCGATGGGCAGCTCCGTCTCGGTGCCCGGCTCAAACACGGACACAATGGTGTTCACCAGCGGGATGCCCACGCTGCCCACCTTGTTGGCGATGCCGGAAGCAGCGGTGGCGGCAGAGGACACCTCGGTCATGCCGTAGCCCTTTGCCAGAGCGAACTCCACGCCGTGTGCGGCCAGAAATTCGTTCACAGTCTGCTCTGCGCCCACAGTGATGGCGTCGCCGCCGGCAGCGTAGTTGCGGATGAAGGAGAGGTCTTTGTTTTTCAGCAGGGGAGAAGAAGCCAGCTGCTGATAATGGGCGGGCACGCCGAACATGTGCTCAGGCTTATACTTCCACACCAGAGCGCCCAGCTTTGCGGGGTCCAGATTTGGGATGATGACAACGGTCAGGCCCAGCGCCAGCGGCAGATGCACGCCGCAGGCATAGCCGTAAGCAATGAACGGGGGCATGATGTTCATCAGCTTCTGGCCGCGGCGGAACAGCCGGTCATAAGCGCCGAACTGCTGTGCAATGGAGTTGAAATCCACATCGGTCAGCATGACGCCCTTGGGGGAGCCGGTGGTGCCGCCGGTGTGCACCACCACACAGGTGTGCTGTGGGTCATAGGGCTCCGCATTCATGGTCTGGTTCTGGCCCTGTGCAATGAAGTCCTTCCAGCGGATGACGTTGGACTTGTAGTGGTTCTTGTCGGGGTTGGTCATCCGATAGCCGATGGCCAGGTGCACCGGCAGGGAATCCGCCGGGCTGATGACCAGCACGCGCTCCACATTGGTGCGCTTTGCAGCCTGACGGCAGCGCTCGTAGGTGACGTTCAGGCAGATGAGCAGGCGGGAATCCACCTCATCGATGTAGTCATGGATGCCCTCAGCACTGTAGCGCGGGTCCACCAGGTTCAGGGACGCGCCGATCATATCGGCGGCATAGAACGCATAGATGACTTCCGGGGTCATCACGCTGACCACAGTGGCGATGTCGCCTTTCTTCATGCCAAGGGCACGGAAAGCAGCAGCGGTCTTTTTCACGTTGACGATGAGGTCAGCGTAGGTGATCTTGCGGCCATAGTAGGTGATGGCGGTTTCGGTCAGGTGGTTTTTGTTCTGGCGGCAGACATACTCGAATGCACTGCACTCGGGCGGTGTCTGCTCAATGAACTTCTGATCGTAGTATTTCAACCAGGGTCTTGCGGCGGAAGCGTAAACCGGTTCACGCTGTTCAGTCGTCATAGGGTCAGGTCCTCTCTCTTTTTCGATTCTTCGTTTTTCTTCTTTTCTGCTTTGAAAAAACGGCAGCTTTGCGAAGGATCGAAAGCTGCCGAACAATTTGCCTGAATTTGCAGAATCCTGCACCGTTCCATTGTAGTGGAGCGGCAGAGAAATGTCAATGGACAAACCATGAAAGTTGCGTAAAAGACAGGAAAAATTACGCCTGCATCCACTGCGCTGCTTCCGCTTCGCTGCACAGCACAAAGTGCTCCGGGCGCAGCTCACGCCACTGAGGGGCTTCCTTGCTGTAATCGTGCATGGAAGGGTCGTAGACCAGCAGCTTTTTCTCCCGCTCCCGGCGGGGGTCCGGCATGGGGATAGCGGACAGCAGGCTGCGGGTGTAGGGGTGAATGGCGTGGGCCACCAGCTCCTCGGCCTCGGCCAGTTCCACGATGCGGCCCTTGTGGATGACGGCAATGCGGTCGGAAATATAGCGCATCACCGAGAGATCATGGGCGATGAACAGGTAGGTGATGCCGCGTTCCTTCTGCAGGCGGCGCAGCAGGTTGAGCACCTGAGCGCGGATGGACATATCCAGTGCGCTGATGGGTTCGTCTGCAATGATGAACTCCGGCTCCACGATGAGCGCCCGGGCGATGCCGATGCGCTGGCGTTGACCGCCGGAAAATTCGTGGGGGAAACGGGATGCAAATTCCGGCAGCAGGCCCACATCCAGAAGTGCTTCGCGCACTTTCACTTCCCGCTGTGCGGCGGTCAGGTCGGGCCGGACATTCTGCAGGCCCTCACCCACGATGTAGCTCACTTTGGCGCGCTCGTTCAGGGACGCCTGCGGGTCCTGAAAGATCATCTGAATTTCTTTGATGACCTGCTTGTCCAGCTGGCGGGAAATTTTGCCGTTGATCTTTTCGCCCTTGTAAAGGATATCGCCGCCGGAGGTGGGCAGGATGCGCATGATGGCCCGGCCAATGGTGGTCTTGCCGGAGCCGCTTTCACCCACAAGGCCGAACGTCTCGCCCTTATAGATTTTGAAGTTTGCATCCTGTACGGCCTTGTAGGCTTTTTTGCCGGAGCCGTAGGTCACGTCCAGATGGTTCACTTCTACGAGGAACTGTTTTTCATTTTCAGCCATCTTACAGCCCCTCCTCTCGCAGCATTTTCACCGCAGCCGGCGGCTCGATTTTGGGTGCCCGGGGATCCAGCAGCCACGTTTTGGCTTTGTGGGTGGGGGACACCTCAAAGTAAGGCGGACGTTTGACGAAATCGATCTTGAGGGCCTGGGGGTTGCGGGGCGCAAAGGCGTCGCCGCGAATTTCGGTGAAGAGGTTTGGCGGGGTGCCCACGATGTTGAACAGGTCTTCGCCCTTCACGCCCATCTGGGGCATACTGGACAGCAGGGCCCAGGTGTAGGGGTGGCGGGGGTCGTAATAGATGTCGTCGGCGGTGCCGATCTCCACGATGTCGCCTGCGTACATGACAGCCATGCGGTCGGCGATGTTGGCCACGACGCCGAGGTCGTGGGTGATCATTACGATGGTCAGGTCATATTTGACCCGCATCTCCTTGAGCAGCTGCAAAATTTGTGCCTGAATGGTCACATCCAGCGCTGTGGTGGGCTCGTCGCAGATCAGAATTTTCGGATTGCAGGCCACCGCAATGGCAATGACCACACGCTGACGCATACCGCCGGAGAACTCGTGGGGGTACTGCTTGAACCGCTTTTCCGGGTCAGAAATGCCCACGTCCCGCAGGTATTCCAGCGTCTTTTCTTTGGCAGCGGCACCCTTCAGACCCTGATGCAGGGTCACGGCTTCCATGATCTGGTCGCCGATGGTCTTCAGCGGGTTCAGGCTGGTCAGGGGGTCCTGCATGATCATGGCGATCTCACGGCCGCGGATGCGCAGCCAGTCCTTTTCGGTTTTCAGGTCGGAAAGGCGCACCGGGCTGCCGTCGGCCGTGCCGTAGTAGTCGATGGTGCCGTCCGTGATGGAGCCGTTGGCGTCCAGCAGGCCCATGAAGCTCTTGGTGAACACACTTTTGCCGGAGCCGCTTTCGCCTACGATGGCGAGGACTTCACCCTGATAGAGATCAAGGTCGATGCCGCGGATGGCGTGGAGCACTTTTCCACGCAGATTGAACTTGATGTTGACGTTTTTTGCGGAGAGAATGAGCTGGTTGTGTTCCATAAAATTCCCTCCTTACTGCAAGTGGTTCTTCGGGTCGGCAGCATCCGAGAAGGCGTTGCCAATCAGGTAGAATGCAATGGTGACAAAGCTCAGAATGATGGTGGGGTACAGCAGCTGGTAGCGCAGACCGGCCTGCATCATGACTTTGCGGCCATCGTTGACCAAGTTGCCCAGCGAAGGCGTCTCCACCGACAGGCCCAGACCGATATAGGTGATGAACACCTCATTGCCGATGGCTTCGGGGATGGTCAGGGCCATGCGCAGCATGATGACCGACACCAGATAGGGCAGCAGGTTGCGCAGCACGATGCGATAAGTGGGGGTGCCGATGCAGCGGGACGCCACGTTGTAGTCGCGGTCGCGGATGATCAAAATCTGGTTGCGGATGAAGCGCGCCATTTCGATCCAGCCCTTGATGGCCATGCCTAAGATCATGGTCCAGATGCTGGGAGTGGCGACGTAGGAGATCAGGATCAGCACGATGGCGGTGGGGATGTTGTCAAAGATGTTGTAGAGCTCGGTGAACACAAAGTCCAGCCCGCGCACATAGCCCCACAGCACACCGGCAGTGATGCCCACCACGGCCTCAATCAGGGCCACAAAGAATGCGATGGTCAGGCTGGTGCGGGCACCGGCCCAGATGCGTGCCCACAGGTCCTGCCCGA
>CAVKKE010000116.1:0-9900 GCA_963656875.1 Barnesiella intestinihominis
GCACGCTCCAGTGCGCCATCGTTCCAGAACGGATCAAAGAAATCATCGAACAGATTTTCATGGAAAACAGCAGGCATAAACATAAAACAACCCTCCAATCCCGGCGTTCGGGTCGGGTATAAAATCTTGTTTGCCGCTCATTCCGAAAGGCTTTCCGGGGAGCCTTCCGGCTCTCCTTTTGCCCTTCCTCCTGAGCACGCCACTGTTATAGCACATGTTTTTAGCACTGTCAAGCATAGAGTGCTAAAATTCACAGAAAGATAATCCTTTGATAAAATTCCATGCAATCTTTTCAAAATTCAAACGATAAATCGCGTCTTTTGTTTTCTGTCGATTATCAGGCGCAAAGATTTGTCTTGTCTCCGGCCCAGCGATCAATATAGATGCAGGTACAGCCTTGACAAACCATGTTCTCCGCATTGCAATCCCAAACAGGATTTGGAGACCGCGTTGAGAGGGACGAGACCATGAAACACGACAATTTGATAACTGAGAGCGTTTTTTTCGGGAAAGAAAAATCAGCCGAATCCTGATTCAAATCGCTCCGCCGGTCATGCTGGCAAAACCGGGACTTGGCTATACATGGTTCGCTTTTCCTATGGCAGAGCTCATCTCCGGCGGGACTGGACTTGTCCTTTACTTCCGCGTGCTGAAACTCCGGAAAGCAAGATAGTCCCCTTGCTTTTTCAGGCTGGCACGATTATAATCAGAAATAGAGACGGCTGCCCATTCGGCAGCTTTTTCCGGCAGCAAAAGTTAGTTTAGACTAATTTTCAATTCTGAGGTGATCGTATGCGGAAGAATTATTTGATTGCGGCCTTTGAAAAAACGGCAGAAGAGCGTTTTCCGGCGCAGTCCGCACAGCTGCTTGCTTCCATGCATCATCGCATCGAAGCTCTGCGGGAGGACAACGCAGGTGCATCCCGGGAAAAGTGGGAGCATCTGGAAAGTCAGATCATGCCGGGCATTGCCATCTATGAAGTCCTGCAAACGGTCGTTTCCAAAGAGGAAGCCCTACAGCTCATTCACGGTTACGTAAACGCCCATGCCCGGAAATACCACACCCTGTTCCGCCGCCTGCTGAAACTTCCGGGCCTGTACCGCAAAATGCCCGGTATCTTTGCCAAAGGCGTAGAGGAAAAGTTCGGACCCGCCGCCGAATTCCAATTCATCACCCACGAAGCCACAAGGGACGTGATCCGGTTTGATATGGTGCGCTGCCCCTATCACGATGCCTGCCAAAAATACGGCTGCCCGGAACTCTGCCGCTGCTTCTGCGACAGTGATGACATCACCTATGACAGCCTGCACCCGAAGCTATTGTGGCACCGAACCAAAACACTGGGCCGCGGGGACGATTGCTGTGACTTCGGACTCCGGATAACGAAATGAGACAGGCATCTTAAAAACGGCTACAGGAGGAACGCATGATATTGGGGCAAGTGATCCCGGAAGGGCTTGGTCTGGGGATTCTTCTGGTTCTGGTCTGTGCATTCGGCATCCGCAAAGGCCCTGTGGAGATGGTACATATCTACGGCCCGGAAGTACAGCAGCGGTGCATTGAGCTGGGGCTGACGACCCGTGAAACGATAACACACAACAGCCTGCTTTTCAAAAGTATCTGTATCCCCGGCTATATCGCCTATGTGCTGATCATGGTCTATGCCGTCAACGAAGCACAGGGCTTTGGAGCCGGTTTCTGGCAGCTGTTTGTGATTTTGTCCGTGATGAGTCTCATTGACCGGTTCGGGGTGGATGAGTTCTGGGTCTGCCATACCGATTTTTTCATGCCATAGGCGTGACGGGGGCCAGCAGTGAACCGGTCGCACAGCATCTTCAGGATTGATATTTCTGCATTCTGCATCAGAATCTGCGCCGTCAGCTGACAGACAGCCTGGAAGACAAGCCCTTCCCGCCCCTGCCGGAACCCCTGCAGCGGCACAGCTATTTTGAATTTGGCAGTGCAGAAGACCATTTCAAATACCGGGATGCGGTGAAAGGTGCCTATCCGCGGGGGCATTTCCCGGTTTTTGAGGGTCACGATTACATGCAGTATCAGATCAGCGACCCGCAGGGATTTGCCGATCTGCTGGTTTCCATCATGGAGCAGGACAGCCTGCCCGAACTTCCGTTTATCCGAAAAGGAGAGCTTCCCAATGAAATACAAAATTGAAAAGAACACCGTGCAGGAAACGCTCATCATCCCGCTTTACGCCCGGAAGGTGTGCTCAGAGCTCTACCCCACCCTCTACCGGGACGAAACCGCGGTTCAGTTGCTGGATGAGATCGACTATGATTTTTCGGAGGCAGAACAAAAATCCCGCAGTCTGATGCAGCGTTTTGGCGCACTGGAAGTTGCCATGCGCCAGAATGACCTTGCTTTTGAGGTACGGGACTACCTGAAAACGCACCCGAATGCGGCCGTGGTGAATCTGGGCTGCGGTCTGGACAGTACGGGACGGGCCTGCGACAACGGCAGCTGCAAACTCTATAATCTGGACTTTCCGGATGTCATTGCGGTGCGGAACCAGCTGCTGCCCGCCGGAGAGCGGGAAGAAAACATTCCCGGTGACCTGAACGATCCGGCAGCATGGCTTGGCAGGCTCGATTTGTCAAGCGGGGCCGTGTTTTTTGCTTCCGGTGTGTTCTATTACTTCCTGAAAGAACAGGTCAAAGCATTGGTGCTGGCTTTGGCAGACGCATGTCCGGAGGGTATTCTGGTATTTGATGCCGCGAATCAAACGGCGGTCAAAATAATCAGCAAGACCTGGCTCAAAGGCGCAAAGATCAAGGACGTGGGAGCTTATTTTGCCGTTTCGGATGCGAAAAATGAGCTTTCCCCGTGGGACAGCCGTCTGCATGTATCCAGCCGGGGCTATATGCTGGGTTACAGCGATCTGAAAGATCCTTCCGTCAGCGTTTTTTTCCGTCTTCTTGCCAAACTTGGCGACAACGGCATGAAAATGCAGATCGTGAAGATCGAATGGAGGTGCTGACATGAAGTACATGGGGATGCCCTTTGGCATGTGGGTCCTGTTTTTCCGCTCGTTCCGGACACAGCTGACCGGGGTGTTCGGCTACGATACCAATACCGCTGCCGAGATCACCCGCAAAGCAAAACTCCGGTACCGGGAAATCATCTCCCGTCTGCCGGAGTTTGAAAAAGCTGACCGCTTCCAAATGAACGCCGTCAACTGCGCCATGCTGGGGGCCTTTATCCTCTCCATGCCGGAGCGGCCCGATGTGGAGCGGCTGACCGACTTTTACGCCAAAGCCATGATGACCGGCCTCATGAAGTGGTTCTGCCGCCGCAGCGGAAAGAACAAGTTTACCGCAAAAGACATTGCCGGGATGAAAACGGCCGCCGCGCTGAACGCCGCCGACCGCAACCCCTATTCCTGGAACATGGAGTTTCTCCCCTACCCGGACGGCAGCGGCTATGAAGCCCGGTTTTCCAAATGCGGCATCTGCGCTTTGATGAAGGAACTGGGGCTGTACGACCTGACCCCCGCCCTGTGTCATCTGGACTACACCATGAGCGAAGCTGGCGGAGCCTCCCACTTTGTGCGGCAGTATACTCTTGCCTCCGGCGGGCCTTACTGCGACTGCGGCTACAAAAAGAAACCGTAACTTGTTGAAAGGGGCGTGGATTTCAACAAAGAGGACCACATGAAAAAAGCCATCCGGAAACTGAGTGCCATGTACCCCAAACTGACGGTCCGCTGCTTTGCCGGGTTCGGCCATGGAGATATCCTCAACCACCCGGATTTACTTGTGACAGAGCTAAAACGGTTTGAGGGCAACACTTGACCCCTAAGCATTACCCTTCCAGAATTCGCTTCAGCATGGCCGGGCCTGCAGTCTCGCCGTAGATCTCGCTCATCTTCCGCCGGGAAAGCTCCGGGTCTTTCACCGCTTTGCGGTGCTTGGAAAGAAAAACCTGTGTCAGCACAAAACTGAGCAGCGGTGCTTTTTCGTAAAAGCTGACTCCCTCGAAAAAGACATGGTCGAAGGTCAGATCTTTGAACTTCAGCAGTTCAAACAGCACTACCCCGCCCAGAGAAGCACCAAACCCCAGATCCAGATGGGTGCAGCCTTTTTCCACCAGCACATCATGGATGGCTTTTGCTTCTTCAGCGGCACTGTGGTAGGTCGCCGCTGCATCCTCTCCGTGCCCCGACAGATCCGGGATAAAACAGTGGACATCGCTGCCCCAGAAATTTGTCACGCACAGCTCGATGCCCTCCGCAGAGGACAGCATCGGGTGGATCAACACGGCCGTTCTGCGCTGTTCCGGGTTGCGTTCGTACATCTTCATAAGGGTTCTCCTTCCTGTTCCGTACATTCCACATAGACGAGGGTAATTCTGGCCGGCATCCGTTTGTGATAGTTCATCTGCCAGCCATTGCGCCGCAGAAAATCGAGATATTCTTCCTCCGACCACTGATGCGAAAAAGAAATGCCTGCCAACCGCAAAATACCAGACCATACCCGGCTGACAACGCCTTTTTTGTGGTTCACGAAATTCGGTGCAATCAGAATACCGCCCGGCCGGAGCACCCGCCGGATCTCCCGCAAGGCAGCTTCCGGGTTCGGCATCACATGCAGCGCATTGGCAATGAGTACAGCATCAAAGGAAGCATCCGGGTACGGCAGTGCCGTGGCATCCGCCACCTCAAAAGTCAGATTCGCCGGATATTTTCCTTTTTTTGCTTCCCGGATCATTCCTTCCGCATAGTCCGTGGCGACCATTCGTTTTGCCGCATACGCCACATGTTTTGCCAGCAGTCCCGGCCCGGTGGCAAGCTCCAGCACTTCTTTTCCTTCGATCACCTTCGGGATGCGGTCATACATAAATTCATAGGTTTTCCGGTCAGCCCGCATTGCCTTCTCATAAACAGGCGCATAGAAACTCCAGATGTTTTGATTCACTGCGTCCTCCTTTGTACCCGAAGCTTTTCTTACAGCTCAATATTAGTTTACGCTAATCTTCCTGTCAAGAGCATTTTCCCGGAACAGCTCGTATGCTCCCCGGATATCTTCCGGCAGACGCTTCAGGGTTTCTTCCCGCAGCTTCTGCGGCATCCCGTAAAAGGCTTCGGCAATGCCGCCGGTGATACAGGCCAAGGTGTCGCTGTCGCCGCCCAAAGAGACCGCATTGCGGAGTGCATCCTCAAAGCCGGTGCTTTCCAGAAAGGCAATGATGGCTTCCGGCACGGTTTCCTGACAGGTCTCCACATGGTGATAGCTCGGGCGGATCTCGTCGCAGGTGCGGTTCAGGTCATAGCCGAAGGTCTGCTCCACATACTGCTTGATCTCCGGTTTGCTGTGGCCGGTGCGGGCCAGAAAAATTGCGGCTGCTGCGGCCTGTGCGCCCTTGATGCCCTCCGGGTGGTTGTGGGTGACCTCGGCAGTTACCTTTGCCATTTCCAGTGTTTTGTCCAGAGAATCGAACAGCCAGCCTGCTGCTGACACCCGCATGGCCGAGCCGTTGCCAAAGCTGCCGTAGGGCTTTGGGTTTTCTGCATGCAGCCACCGGCGGAACATCCCGCCGTAACCGGCATGAGGGTACTTTTCTCCCCAATACCGCATTTCGTGCCGCACTTCTGCAGAAGTTTTCTGCGGGATTCCCTGCCCCGCAATCAATCCCCGTGCCACCGCAACAGTCATGACCGTATCATCCGTGAAATGCGATCTTTCGCTCAGCAGCGGGAAATCCTTGTGTTTGTAATTGTTGTGGTCAAATTCATAAGGGCTGCCCACGATGTCACCCAAGATTGCTCCTAACATAACTGTATCCTCCCTTACCCGCGATGCCGCTTCTGGAAATCGGCTTCAATTTGTTCTTTCCACTCTGCACCGATAGCGGCGCAGCAAGGTGCTTCCCGCATCCGGGAGACCGTCTCACTGACAACATGATAGTTGACCGCCACGCCCTGTGCGTCATTCTCGAACCGTACGGCCCGGTCGGACGAGATGCCGAAGCGGGCGGCTTCCTTCACGGCGTCCATGTTGGCTCCGAGGAACAGGAACTCCCAGCCGTACTGCTCCTTTTCCCGCTCGACCATCCGGCGAATTTTCTCATAGCTGAACCGCTTACTGGCGTTTTCCAGCCCATCTGTGGTGATGACAAAGATGACTTTTTCGGCACGCTCACTCTCCGGCAGATGGCGTTGGATGTTCACCATCTTCTCCACGCCGCAGCCAATGGCATCCAGCAGTGCCGTGCAGCCCCGGACATAATAGTCCTTTTCGGTCAGCGGCGCAACGGCTTTCAGCGGGAAGCGGTCATGCAGCAGCTGCACCTCGTGGTCGAACAGGATGGTGGTCACATTGGCCTCGCCCTCCTGCTCCTTCTGCCGGGTCAGCATGGCGTTGAACCCGCCGATGGTATCCTGTTCCAGCCCGCCCATGGAGCCGCTGCGGTCGAGGATAAAGACAAGCTCCGTAAGGTTTTTCTTCATAACAAAATGCCCTCCGTTTCATGGTATGTTCCTTTCGTTGACAAAAGGATACCACAAACCGGAGGGTAAAAGGTCAACGGGCAGGCGACAAATCACGCGCCCAGCTGTTCCTGATTCCATTCAAACAACAACGCATTGACCTGATTGATATTATATATCTTATGTTCCAGGCAGTACCGTACGATCCAGTCCCGCTTGGAGCCGTCCGAAAAGGCATAGCCCGCGCTTTTGAGCAGGTCGATGGTCTCATCTTCGGACAGGTGCAGCCCCACCGCAAAAGCCAGCACGGTTTTCTTTTTGGGGTTGTAATCGCGGTTGCACTGGATCTTGGAGAAATGCTGCCGGGAGATGTTGGACTGCTTGTACACGGTGGAATCCTTCAAACCCCGCTCGTCAATGAGCCGCAGCAGCCGGGTGGTAAAGCTCTCGCCGAGGTTGTTCATCAGGCTTTCCAGACTGCGGGCCGACATGGGTACGGCAGCAGCAGGTGCCGGAACTGCGCCCAGCATCGGCAGGGCAGCATCTTCTTCCAGCCGCCTCCGCCGCTCTGCGGATTCCCTGCGCCGACGGCCAAACTGGTAGCTTTCATCGTTCTGGGCAACGTAGTGGTCGTCGATGTACTCTTCCACCGAGGTGAACAGCTTCCGGCTCACGGCCAGCGAGTCGCTGTCATAAAGTACCAGATACACGGTCAGGTCGTGCTCCATGACATACTTCGTGATGGTATCCACCGCAATGCGGAAAGCCTGTTCTTTGGGGTAGCCGTAGTTTCCGCTGGACAGCAGCGGAAAGGCCACGCTCTCGCAGTGGTACTCTGTGGCTAATTCCAGCGCAGAGTAGTACGCACTGACTAATTGTTCTGCCTCGCCGAACCCGCCGCCGTGCCATGCCGGGCAGACCGCATGGAAGATATACTTTGCGGGTAGTCCGAATGCCGGAGTACACGCCGCTTTTCCCAAATCGCAATACCCAATGGCTTCACAGGCGGCGGTCAGTTCCTGCTCCCCCGCCGCCTGATAAATGGCGCGGCTGGTGCCGCTGCCCTGCAAAAGGTTCCGGTTGGCCGGGTTGACAATGGCATCCACTGCCACTTTGGTGATGTCGTTGCGGATCATCAGAAAAGGCATAATGGCTCCTCCCTCACACGGTTTTCTCCATCCTATCACATCCGGCAGGGCTGTGCAAGTGCCGCACTTGTTTCCAGCCCGCACAGCTATTATAATAGGAAGCACTACAATATCCGCAAAGTCATTTCTTTGAATCAAGGAGTTCTATGAAACAGAAGAAAAAATCGTTTTCCCGCAGAGTTTTCCTCTGCCTGTTGGCGGTTTTGCTGGCCGCCTGCATCGCATTCGGCGTTTACGTCAGCGACTATTCCCACGCAGACCCCGCCGCTGAGGATGCACTGGTATCCGATAATCTTGTGACCGTCACCGAGCAGGACGGAAATTGGATCTTTGCGCCGGAGTCCCCCACCGCCGGGCTGATCTTCTACCCGGGCGGCAAAGTGGAAAATACCGCTTACGCTCCCCTTCTGCACGACCTTGCGGAAGACGGCATCCTGTGCGTGCTGGTAAAGATGCCCTGCAATCTGGCCGTGCTGGACATGAATGCGGCAGACGGCATCCCGGAACGCTTTTCCGATGTAGCTGACTGGTACATCGGCGGGCACTCGCTGGGCGGTGCTATGGCGGCAAGCTATGCAGCCAAACACACCGATGCACTGGACGGTCTTGTGCTGCTGGCCGCCTACTCCACCGCTGACCTGACCGACAGCGGCCTGCGGGTCTACTCCACCTACGGCAGTGAGGACGGTGTGCTGAACCGTGAGAAGTACGAAGTCGATCGTTCAAACCTCCCGCAGGACACTACCGAAACGGTCATTGACGGCGGCTGCCACGCCGGATTCGGCAGCTACGGGGCGCAAAAAGGCGATGGCACGCCCACTATCTCCGCCGAGGAGCAGCAACAGCAGACGGCGGATGCACTGGCTGCGTGGATCAACACACCGTAACATAAACGCGATGCAGGCTTCTTTCCCACTGCATCGCGTCTTTTATTGTCAGCTGATAAATTTTTGCAAAAGGCATTGACTTGAAGTCAGCTTCAAGGATTATACTGGGCTTATCAGAAAATTCCGGCCGACAGACGGCCCGGGCAAAAGGAGAACAACTATGGAACGACCTTACATTTTCTGCCACATGATGACCTCTCTGGACGGAAAGATCATGGGCAATTATATGGAGACCCCCAACGGAACCGCCGCCGGGGATGCTTTTTACAACATCGCCTTCGGAAAAGACCCGTTCTACAAACATCAGGGCTGGCTGTCCGGCCGGGTGACAACGGACGATAATTTCACCTTTTACAAAAAGCTGGCACTTGACGAAAACGCCCCGGAAGTGCCTGCGGGTGATTTCATTGCACAGCCGGATTTTGGGATGTTCTATGTTTCCATCGACCCCCACGGGAAGCTGGGCTGGGAAGATGCCACCCTGCACTATGTCGATACGACCGCCCATGTCATCGAGGTACTGACCGAAGAAGCCAGCAACGCCTACAAGGCTTTTCTGCGGAAACTGGGCATCTCCTATCTCATTGCCGGAAAGAGTGAGTTGGACTACGCGCTGATGCTTTCCAAGTTGAAAAACATCTTCCACATCGAGACGCTGATGCTGGGCGGCGGCGGTGTGCTGAACTGGTCTTTCCTGCAGGCCGGAATGTGCGATGAGGTCAGCCTGGTCGTATCCGCTTCTGCCGATGCAAACCCGGACATCCCGCCGGTGTTCCGGGCAAAGGCCGGCCTGTCCACGGATAAGGCCATGGATTTCACCCTGAAAGAGGCCAAAGTGCTGGACGGAAACACCGTCTGGCTGCGCTATACCGTATAAACGCCAAAACGTCTGCTTTCCTTAAGAAGACCGGGCCTTTCCATCCCACAGGATGCGAAAGGCCCGGTCTTTTGATCAGTGGCAGTTCCCTGCGCAGCCGCCCTTATCCTCATGGCATGAATGAGAGCCGCAGGAATGTCCCTCTTCGTGGTCATGGTGCGTGCAGTGGACGTCAGGGTCAAAGACAAGCTTACCGGCCAGATAGTCCGCAGCAACAGCATCTGCTTCGCCGGAAATGCCACCAAACATCTGAATGCCCGCCTGCATCAGGGCAACCTGTGCACCGGTGCCAATGCCGCCGCAGAGAACAACATCCGCACCATGCTGAACCAGAAAGCCGACCAGTGCGCCGTGGCCCTGACCATTGGTGGAAACCACCTCACTGCTCACGATCCGACCGTTTTCTGCATTGTAGATCTTGAACTGTGCAGAGTGTCCAAAGTGCTGGAACACTTGACCATTTTCGTAAGGAACTGCGATTTTCATAGAGATCTCCTATTACAATAAATATGGAACCGGATATAGCAGCCAGCCATATTCCATTC
>CAVKKE010000117.1:0-9819 GCA_963656875.1 Barnesiella intestinihominis
CCTTTTATCTTCTAAAAAGTTGTGCAGCTTAATTCAAAGCGGAGCTGCGTCCGCTGTAAACAAGTTTGGGGCTGCTTTTCCGGCCTGAAATAGCAAAATGGAATAGCAGTTCACTTTATTTTACTATCAATTCACATAAAAAGCAAGAAAGAACGGCTCCTGCAGAGAAATTCTTTGCAAAAGCCGTTCTGAACTCCTTCAGTCGCCTGACGGCGACAGCTCCCTCAAAGAGGGAGCTCTTGACATTACGGGAAGGTTTCTCTTCGAAAAACAAGTTTTCAGTCTCGTCAGACGCCCCATCTCCGAGGGGGCTGGCAAACCCGAAGGGTTTGACCGGGTGAGTCACCACTGAAATCCCCACTTGTAGAAATAGCGCATCAGGCTGCGCAGCTGCCACAGGAAAGGCTTCAGGCTGCGGTGCGCCGCCCGGTGCCACGCATGGATGGCAGTATACTGGGGCACCAGATACGCTTTGCCCTGCGTGATCATCTTCTGGGTGAGGTCGGCGTCCTCCACATACATGAAGTAGTCCTCATCGAAGCCACCCACGGCTTTGAATGCCGCCGTGTCCACCGCCGAGAAGCTGCCGGTGCAGAACTCGATCTCAGTGGGCTTCGTCAGGTCCTTGTCCGCCATCAGATAACGCTCGTTGCACTTTGCCCAGAATTTCAGGCAGGGCAGCTGACGGTAGACCATGGCCCGCACATTGCACCGGCGCAGCGGCAGGCGCTGGGGCCTGCCGTCCGGGAAAATCAGGCTCGGGCGGGTCATGACTACACCGGGGTGCTGAACCATCCAGTCCGCCAAGTCACTGAGGGTGTCTTCGGTCAGCTGGATGTCCGGGTTCAGGATGAAGTGCACCTGACTGTGCAGCAGAGACAGCACTGTGTTGTGGCCGGTGCCGAAGCCGCCGTTCTCCATCCGGCAGAGCACTTCCACCTTCTGGTCTTGGCGGATGCGCAGGGTACTGTCCTTTGCCGCTTTGGCAAGGCGGTCGCCGCTGCCGTCCGGGCTGGCATTGTCCACCAGATACAAAGTCAGCGGGTGGCGGCGGGTGCAGTCCAGCACAGTCTGCGCCGCTTTGAGCGCTTCTTCCGCTCCGTTATAAACTACGATACAAGCTGAAAGCTCCACCGGGGTTCCTCTTTTCAATCAAATTTACTCCAGCGGCTTGATATCGAAGCTGAAGTCCTCTTTCATCAGGTCGAAGTTGGGGTTCATGCAGGGGTCGCCTGCGGCCAGCTGCTTGGCCCACCGCTTCTGGAAGCGCTCCACCTCCGAGAGGAAGCGCTTGCGCTTGACCGGGTTCTCGTCCAGACCGCGGCTCTTGCTCTCATAGTGATAGAGCTGTGCAAAAGGGGTGAAGATATTGGTATAGCCTGCTTCCCGCACGCGGACGCAGAAATCCACATCGTTGAATGCCACGGCGAAGCTCTCATCCAGGCCGTTCACCTCATCATAGATCTCCTTGCGCACCATCAGGCAGGCAGCCGTAACGGCATAGACATCCTGTGCATACATCAAGCGGCCCATATAGCCGGGGTGGCCCACCGGGAAGTTCTTGTGCATGTGCGCCGCCAGCGTCAGGAAACCGAAGCCAATGCCGGCGTGCTGGATGGTGTTGTCGGGGTAAAGCATCTTCACGCCCACACAGCCCACACGCTTCTGCTGGGCATACATGACCATCTCCTCAAGCCAGCGCGGAGAGATGACCTCGGTGTCGTTGTTCAGCAGCAGCAGATATTCGCCGGTGGCTTCCTTTGCGCCAAAGTTGTTCAGGGCGCTGTAGTTGAAGCCGGTGCCCTTCCAGGTGAGCACTTTCAGATTCCTGTGCTCCTTCTGCAGCTGTTCATAGCAGCGGAAGGTGGCCGGTTCCTTGCTGTTGTTCTCAATGATGATGATCTCGAAGTCCTCATAGGTGGTCTTGCGGTAGATGGACTCCACGCAGGTGCGCAGATCGCTGGAATGGTCACAGCTGGGGATCAGGATGCTGACCCGGCCGGGTTTGGTAATGGTGTAGTCGGTCTTGTAGAAGCCCGGCGTGCCCGGGATCATGCTCACGGCATCCACCGGAATGCCCGCACGCTCATAGTGGGCATACAGTGCCTTGATGGCTGCTTCCAGGCAGTAGGTCTTGGCAGAGATGTTGCTTGCCACACTGGTGGGGCTGGAACGCCAATAGTACAGCAGGTGCGGGATATGCACGATCTTGTGTGCCTTTTCCGTCAGGCGCAGGTAGAGGTCATAGTCCTGGCTGCCGTTGAACTCCGCGCGCTCATCGCCGCCCACAGCCGCCAGCAGCTTTGCGCTGAACACGCTCAGGTGGCAGATATAGTTGTTGGAGCGCAGATTATCGATCATATAATCCGGCTTGAAGTGGTAGACGGTCAGGTGGTCGATGTCGCCCTCAAAGGTCACCTCGTCGGTGTACACGAAATCTGCGCCCTGCTCGGCGATGGCCTGCGCCACATACCACAGTGCACAGGGGTGCAGGATGTCGTCATGGTCCAGCAGAGCGATGAACTCGCCCTTCGCCAGTGCAAAGCCCTGATTGGTGTTGCCTGCGATGCCTTCGTTTTTGTCCAGCTTCTGGTAGCGGATGCGGGGGTCGGATGCGGCACGGGCCTTCACGGTCTGACCCACCGTCTCATCCTGACCGGCATCCACAAGGCACAGTTCCCAGTTCTGATAAGTCTGGTTCTGCACCGAGTCCAGCAGCTCCACGAGGAACTGCTGCGGGGTGTTGTACAGCGGCACCACGATGCTGATGAGGGGCCCGGCAGGCTGGTTTGCCGCCTGCTTCACCAGCAGCTCTGCGCTGGCGAACCGGTCAGCCCGCATGACCTTGCCCGGGAAAAGCTTTTCGTATTCCTTTTTGGCTTTTGCCTGTGCCCGCATCCCGGAGACGCCCACCCGGCGCAGCTCGGCCAGAAAGACCAGCGGCGGGAAGGTGTGCACCAGGCTGCGGCTCTTGCTGACCACATAGCGCATGGGCCAGGTCATCTTCCAGAAGCGGGAATTCACCACGCTGTTCAGTGTTTTTTCCAGATCCTGTTCGTGGCTGCGGCTCAGGGAAAGGTCGCTGCGCAGGCGCTCCAGCTGAGCGCTCTGCTCGGCCTCGGTGCGCTCTGCCAGCATCATCCGCTCACGCAGCTCGTCCAGCGTCATCTCATAGCCCGTCATGAGCTCCGCCGGTTCCTGCGCCGCCGGGGCGCGGCGGAACAAAGCCGTCTGCCGGGCTTTGCCCCGGGTACGCCACTCAAAATCACGGTACAGCCCCTGCTCCGCCAGCTGCCTGGCGCAGTCGGCCATGGCCGACGCCGTGTCGCACACCAGCAGGACCTGATCACATTCCAGCTGCGGCAGCTGGGCCCACTCCGGGTCGTTCACCACCAGCAGCATCTTCTCTTCTGCTGTGGGCACCACTTTGGTGCCGGTCTTTTCCAGCGCTTTTTCCAGTGCGCCGCTGCCGCCCATCACCTGCACACCCGCCGGTGTCAGTTCCCGCACGATGCGCTGCGCCAGCTCGCGGCTGCGCTCTGTTTCCTGTCTGGTTTCCTTATCCTGATCCATTCCGATCTCTACTCCTATGGAAATTCCTTTTTCTGCCATGATTCCTCATAAAAAATCACAAACAGTTTATAGTATACCAAATCAAAGCCCGTTTGAGAAGGTTTTGCCAGCAATTCTTTGCCGCCGCGCACCTTTTACCAGTGGAACAGGCTGTGCAGCCAGCCGAAGAAACCGCTGCCGGAGCCGCTGGTGGAGATGGATGCGCCGGGGTAATAGTGGCGCAGGATCTGCTTGTAGCTCATGCCTTTTTCCTGCGCATAGCCCACCGCGCCGCACTGGCTCATGCCCACGCCGTGGCCGTAGCCATAGTAAGTCATGCAGGGCGTGCCGCTGGCATCCGTGCCAAAGTCGAAGCAGTAACGGGAAGAAACGAACTGGCTGATGTAGCGGTAGCTGCGCCCGTTGGAGACGAAGGTGTTGTACTGCACAAAGCCGCCCAGACTCTTGTGAGAGGTGTCGGCGCTGACATAGGGTTCCCCGGTGCGGCTGTCGTTGTATTCCACATAGGTGTAGTCTTTGCCGATGGAACGGCGCAGCTTGTTGTGATACATCTCTTCATAGGGGCTTTCCACGCTCTGCAGATAGGGCACATCGGTGCCCCAGGCATCCCGGCTGGCGCAGGTGCCGTAAACACCGGTCTGGGTGTTATAGCCCGCGCTGGCTGACCACACTGCGTCGCAGGCGCTGCCGTTGTAGGTCAGGATCTCATTCTTCACCGGCTCCACTGCCTTGCGGATGGCTTCCCGGGCCGAAGACGGGATCTGATCCACCGGAGTGTAGATGAGCGCATTGACCGAAGAGCCATACTGCTTGTGGTATTCCAGATAGGAGTGGATGGCCACAGCCTGCGCCTTCCATGCCTGCTGCGCCGCGCTGGCGCTGACATAGCTGCCGATGGAACCCAATTCCGTGTAGGTGATGCCCACCAGACAGTCCACAAGGTTCAGGGTGACATTGCGGCACAGGCCCTTGCCCTTGATGTTCAGATAAGGCATGGTGATGGTATCGCCGGAGCCGAAAAGCCAGCCCAGGCAGTTTTCTTCTTCTGCCGGGATGAGGGTGGTGTCCGCGCCGCCCATAGTCGTGGCCGCAGAAGCTGCCGGAGCCAGCAGACAAATGCAGAGGGCCAGTGCCATCACAAGCGCCGCCGTGCGGTGTGCAAACCGATGCAGATGTTTCAAGGATGGGTTCCTCCTGTTTCTTACACGACCTGCGTGCAGTTTTTCTTTAGTGTAACACAGCCCGGGCCCGCGGGCAAGGACTGGACTTCCGTTTTCACATCCGGGCAGACAAAAAACAGAGAACCACCGGGCAGGCAGCTCTCTGCAGTGCTTCCTTTATAATGTACCAGCGGTTTCTTTCCTGCGGCGGAGGTTTTCTTTCAGCTCCGGCCCGGCCTCCTGCAGGCATTCCAGCAGCAACGGATTGAACGCCCCAGCCTCACCGCTGCGCAGCAGCTGCAAAGCTTCCTCATGCTGCACCGGCGGCTGGCCGTCACTTCCGCAGCGCAGCGTCTCATAGGCATCTGCCAGCCCCACCACCTGCGCTGCAATAGGGATCTGCTCTCCGCTCAGGCCGTCCGGATAGCCGGAGCCGTCATAGCGTTCATGGTGCCAGCGGCAGATCTGACGCGCCACATGGACGAACTCCTCATCCCGATAAGCGTCCAGCTCTTCCAGCATCTTTGCACCCAGCACCGTGTGCTGCCGCATCTGCTCCGGCCCTGCCCCGTCTTCCAGCTCCACTTTGCCAATATCGTGGAGCACCGACGCCATGCCAATGGTGCGGCGCGTCTCCTGCGTGAGCGGGTAGGTGTCCGTCTTCTGCACCAGATGGGACAAAAGCAGCTCGGTCAGGGTGCGCATCTGCTGCATCCCCTCCCGGCCCTCACCGCTGTGCCGCCCCACCACCTGGCTCAGAATGCTCACCATCATCTGGCTGCGCCGCTCGGTCTCATAGACCTGATCTGCCACCATGGCGCTCAGGCGGCGCCGCTTGACATACATGCGGATGGTGTTGGAAATGCGCTGATACACCACCTTGGCGTCAAAGGGGCGGCTGATGTAGTCCGAAGCCCCCAAATCAAAGGCCCTCCGCACTGAATCCGCCGTGTCCTCGCTGGAGATCATGATCACCGGGATTTCTTCCAGCATGTGGCGCCGGCTCATGGCTTCCAGCACAGCAAATCCGTCGATGCCTGCCATGTGGATGTCCAGCAGCACGATGGAGATGCCCGTGGGGTTCTGCTCCAGCAGGCGCAGGCACTCTTCGCCGCTGGCCGCTTCCGCAGTGTCAAACTGACTGCCCAGCATCTGGCTGAGGATAGCGCGGTTCATCGCCGAGTCATCCACGATCAGCACGCTCTGACGGCAGTGAGGCAGAGCCGCAGTGTTTGCCGCAGGCTGGCGCTCAGTGACCACCGTGTTTTTCTGGATGCGGGCGTAGTGCATCAGCCGCTCCGCGTGTTCCACGGCATCGTCCAGATAGGCATCTTCCACCCACACGCCGCCGATGCTGGCGGACATCCGGATGCGGGAGTAGCCTGGCACGCTGGTGGTGCGGAGCTGCAGGCGGATCTGTTCCAGCTTCTGGTTGAAGCGTTCCTGCCCCACATCCGGCAGCAGAAGCAGCAGCTCGTCACTGTCATAGCGGATCAGCCGGTCTTTTTCTTCCAGACTGCGCCGGATAACATTGGCAGCGGTCTCCGTCACGCTGTCCCCTGCATAACGGCCGTAGATATCGTTGGAAAGCTTGATGTCGTCCAGCCCCAACATGGCCACACCTGCCGTCATGCTCCTGCCATGATAGTTTTCGTCATAATAGCGCCGGTTATAGGCACCCGTCAGCGGGTCGCGATAGAGTTTTTCCCGTTCTTCGGTGATGGAGTTGAACAGCCGTTCGCTGCCCTCCGGGTCCAGCAGGATGCCGCGGTCCATCTTCCGCGAGAGTTCCAGCACATAGGGCTTGCCGTCTACCAGAAGGAACCGTGCAGACACTTCGTACAGGTTCTTGCCCAGATATTCCAGCTTGCTTTTGCGCGCCCTGTCCTCCAGCGCACACCGGCCCACACAGTTTTCACACGGGCGGTCCCTTTTCCAGTGCGCATAGCAGGGTCTGCGTCCCTGGCTGCTCTGGATATCCCCCGCCGCGATCAGCCGCACCGAGCTGAACACCTTGCGCAGCTGCCGTATTTCCTCGGTGATCTCTTCCCGGGTCACGCTTTCTTCTTTCGCCATTCCGTCTCTTCTGCCCCCTGAGCAACGTTTCTTTGCCAACAATTATACTATTTTTGTCATGAATGCGTCAATCTTTGCATCCTCCGTCCGGGCAGGACTTTTTCTTCTGTGCGCACACGCAAAATCCACGCTGTCACTTTATTTTTCCTGTTTCTCCGTGCCGGCTTTTGAAAACGCGTCGCTTTCTGACGCAAAAAAACGCAAAATGCGGAGTGTATTTTACGCTTCTGAAACTGCTTTCCCGTGCGGGATGGAACCTCTTCGAAAATCCGCACTTGATTTTGGCATAGAATTCCTGTATAATAATTATTGTTCTATCGGCCGGTGTGTCGGAATGGCAGACGATGTAGACTCAAAATCTATTGGTAGTAATACCGTGTGGGTTCGACCCCCACCATCGGCATTAAAAAGCAGCTTAGAATCGCAAGATTTTGGGCTGCTTTTTCTTTTTAACACAGTCATTGCGCGTTTTCTCATACTTTTGTGCTTTCCGGGAAGATGTCAACGATTGCATTTGCCGAAGATACCTTACTGGAGAAGTCCAGATGGGTATAAATATTGCTGGTGGTGCTGATATCGCTGTGGCCGAGCCACTCCTGAATCTCTTTCAGGCTCACACCATTGGCATAGAGCAGGCTGGCGCAGCTGTGACGCAAATCATGGAAGCGGATACGTTTCATTTGGTGCGATACCAGAAAATCCGGGAAGTGTTGCGTAAGATAGTCTGGGTGTACCCGATTTCCCATAGGATTCACATAGATATAGTCGAGATAGTCTGTGCAATAATCTTTGCCACAGACCTTCCGGTTCAACTCCTGCTCCTTTTTCATTTTTTTGAGCATTTGCTCACAGGCAGGGATAAGGGGAAGTGTCCGGCAGCTCGATTTTGTTTTGGTTCGATCTCGCGCTACATCCGTCATGACACCATCAATCTTTACACCGACAACGGTGTGCTGGATGCTGATTTTCTTGTTTTCAAAGTCAATGGCATCCCATTTCAAACCAACAATTTCACTGCGTCGCAATCCGTAGAATGCGGCCATGATAACACCGAACTCCGCTGGGTCACCCTGAATTGCAGTGAAAAGCTGCTCTAGTTCCTCCGCGTTGTAGACCTCCGACTTGAACTTTTCCTTACGAGGACGCTCAACGCGGTCTGCCGGGTTGGAACGAATCATGCCAATCTGAAAGGCATACTGTAAGCACTTGCGGATGTTAGCGTGATAGTGAATTACGGTATTTGCCGAAAGGCCACGATCCAACTCGTGCTGATAGAAGTCTTGGATGTACTTGGGGTGCTGCTCAAGGTCTTGCAGGGTGTAGTTGAATTGCTTGAAGTATGGGATGATGCGTCTGGTGATGTTGCCTGCATATCCCGCGTATGTGGTGATCTCCACACGCGACTTCATCATTTTCAACCAGTCCATAAGAAAATCGATGAAAAGTACCGGGGAATTATCAAGGCAGGGGTCAACCTCTTTGATGGGGCTGACTTTCAGCCAGTTACTGTCAATTGCGTACTGAAAGGCATCGGATAGTTCCTTGTGCCAATCCAGAAGCTGCTGAACCGTTGCTTCCTCCTGCTGGCGTTCATAGCGGAAAAACGTTTCCAGATCGCGCGGAGCGAGAGCTTTCAGGGACAGTTGCTTCTTTTCAAAGTAGGGCATGATAACTTTGCCCATATCGTAAGCATATCTACCGTAAGTTTCGGGAGGAAGACTCATTACGCTTTCCCGAAGCCAGCGGGTGAAATACTCTGATACAGGAAGGTCACAGACCTGCTGCATGGTTTCCGGGTTGAATTCCTTTTGTGTTTGACGCAACAGGGATTCAGCTCGTTTTTTGTTTCCTTTTATAGGAAGTCCAGTGCTGATAGATTTGGTTCTGCGCTTTCCGGTCGTGTCCTTCCAGCTCAAAATCATTTGGTATGTACCGTTTTGTTCTCTCAAGTGTCCAGCTACATTTATCATAACAAGGCTCCTTTCTGCCTGTAGCCAAACGCCTTTCGCTTAGGCATCCATAGTTTAGAATAAATAAGGATGCTTTGCAAGGATGGCGCAAGGGATTTTGGGGTGCGCATCCCTCCTGATGGTCAAGTCTGATTGACCAAATACTCCACAACGCAGAGTTTCGGAATTTTGTAGCTGCGCCCCACACGGGCAGAGCGAATCTTGTTTTCCTTAACAAGCAGATAAGCGTTTTTGCGGCAAATACCCAGCATTTCCTGAAGCAGTTCGACAGACACCACATCCGGGTACTTCTTGAACATGGTCAAGTATTTCTCTGTTTGACGGGTATGTTCGTCCTGCTGGATCAAAGCGCAGGATGCAATTTCACTCATCTTAATTCGCTCCATTTCAATATGTTCTATATGTTTACAAATATCAGAAAGATACTATATGTAATATATGGACGACATTTATACCAATGCCGCCCATATGCCAAAGGGATATGTGCTAAAATCAGAACTTCATCGGCAGAGCATCCTTACGGCCCTTACCGTTGTAGGCCATATAGATGGGGAAAACGTATTTCTTCCATCCGGGCAATTTGGCGGGGTTATCCCTGCCAACACGATAGATTTCCATGGGATGAACACCGCTCAAGGCGCGGACAAGCCGCTCCTCACTGAACTCGCCGTGGTACAGCTCCACAAAGTGCGTCATGCCCCGCAGGACAGATGCACGGAACGAATCGGGCTTGCCGTCCCACGCAGCCACGATCAGCCGCAGGGCCTCACAGTAGATTTTCTCGCCCATCTGGTTGTACAGCTTGAGAGCGGTGCCTACGCAGCTGATGCGGTAATCACTCAACTGCAAGCTGTCATAATTGAAGGCCAGACCCACCCGGTTGGTGGCTGCGAGAAATGCTTTGGAAGGTGCATCACCGCCCACGACCTTGGCGCGCAGCTTGATGCCTGCTGTCAGGGGTGCGGAGTGGCCGTTCTGTTCAGCAAAGAACAGGGCTTCCTGCTCCATCGTCAGGCCAGTGTAGACCTTGCAGAGAATCG
>CAVKKE010000118.1:0-9779 GCA_963656875.1 Barnesiella intestinihominis
CCCCCGACCAGTTCGATGAGCTGATGCAGTTCATCGGCAAGGAAGTGGAGTTCTTCGGCAAGAAGATGAACTGATTCATTTTTAATGTTTCAAACTCCTTCAGTCTGCTGCGCAGACTGGGGGAGTTTTTTATTTTCTTTTGTTTCCATTTGTGTTATACTATAGTGTATTTTGATCTATCCTTCAAAAAGAGGTATCATTATGAAAGCACATATTGCACGCAACCAGAATGCCGGTGTGCCGCTGGTTCTGGGCTGGAACCTTTCCGCTGCTGACCGCGGCAAGCTGGAGGGCATGGCTCCCGCTTTTGGCATGAAGATCCTGCCCGTCTCCCCTGCCGATGCCGGCAAGACCGTGGCCCAACTGCTGGGTGAGGTGGAGACCAAGGCCCCCCGCACGCTGGTGCTGGAGCCGGGTGCCTATCCCCCTGCCGTGGTGCTGGCAAACTTCAAGGAACGGGATCTTGACACCCTGCTGGATCTGATGAAACAGGCACAGGTGACCATTCCGCTCAAGGCTGTGGCCACGCCGGCCAACCGCAACTGGGTGTTTGGTGACCTGCTGGCCCACCTGCAGGAAGAACACGCAGCCTTTACCGCAGCAAAGGAGAACCAGACCGTATGAAACTGACCCGCGCAAAACGTCTTGTCTCGGCCCTGCTGGCTGGTGCGCTGTGCCTGAGCCTGCTGGCGGGCTGCAAGGCCAAGCAGCAGAAAGAGCTGACCCGCTATTCCACCGTCTTTTACGATGTCTTTGACACCGTGACGCAGGTCATCGCCTACTGCGAAGATGAAGATGAGTTCAACACGCAGATGAGCGCTCTTCACGCCGACCTCATCACCTACAACCAGCTCTACGACATTTACAACGACTACCCCGGCGTGAACAACATCAAAACCATCAACGACAACGCAGGCAAGGCCCCGGTGGAAGTGGATGACCGCATCCTCTCCATGCTGGAGCTGGCCGACCAGATGTACCAGACCACCAACGGCAAGCTGAACATCGCCATGGGCAGCGTGCTGAACATCTGGCACAACTACCGCGAAGCCGCTGCTGAAACCGAGACCGACGCCGACAACAAGCTGCCTTCCATAGAGGAGCTGGAAGCTGCCGCCCAGCACTGCGACATCAACAACGTGATCATTGACGAAGACGCCAAGACGGTCTATCTGGCCGACCCGGACATGTCACTGGACGTGGGCAGCGTGGGCAAAGGATACGCTGTGGAAATGGTGTGCCAGGCAGCGGAAGCCCGGGGCCTGACCAGTGCTCTGGTGAGCGTGGGCGGCAACCTGCGGGCCATCGGCGTGAAGCCGGACGGCAGCCAGTGGACCGGCGGTGTGGAGAACCCGTGGAACTCCTCGGACGTCTACACCTCCGATTCCATGCTGGGTGACCCCATCAACATGAGCGACATGGCTCTCGTGACCAGCGGCGACTATCAGCGCTATTATGTGGTGGACGGCCAGCGTTACCACCACCTCATCGACCCGGACACCCTGTTTCCTGCCACCTACTTTAACGGCGTCACCGTGCTGTGCAATGACTCCGGCCTGGCGGACTGCCTGACCACCGGCCTGTTCTGCCAGTCTTTGGAGGACGGCCAGAAGATCGTGGAATCCCTGGACGGCGTAGAAGCCATGTGGTGCACCCGCGACCAGCAGATCGTCACCTCCAGCGGCTGGGACAGCCATTTAAAGAAGTAATAATATAGACCCCCTTCCCTGATTTATGGGGCTGTTGCAAAATAAAAATGCGATAGCAATTTGCACAAAAAATAGCGCAAAAACAGAAACCCGGAACCCTTTTTGAGCCACTTTGGCCCTGAAAAGGTTCCGGGTTTTGTGCATAATTTTTTCAGCGAGCCATTTTGCAACAGCCCCATCTTAAAATCCCGTCGGGGGCACATAGTAACTGGGGATGCCGCTGGGCTGCTTTGCGCCCGCTGCCTGCTGACGCAGGGCGGAACGGGTGACCTCTGCCCAAGAATACTGGGTCATATACTCTCCGCGGTAGGAGTTGATAGCCGAACGGTCACCGCGCAGGAAGTTGTAATAGTCGCAGTCCACCTTGCTGGTATCGATGGCCAGTGTGCTGCGGCCGCGCACCAGCAAGCCGGTGACGCCTACATCTTCCAGCGCATGGTTCAAATCAAAGATCAGGTTGCGCAGATGGCTGTGGAGCGAAGCCGTGTCGGGCTTGTCCTCCCAAAGGATGGCCAGCATCTCGCCGTTGGTACAGGTGGCGCCGTTGCGGTCCACCAGATAAGCCAGAAGCTCTTTGCTCTTGCTGCGCTTGAACGCCAGCGGGCGTCCGCCCACAAAGATCTCGAAGTTGCCGAAACACTGGATCTTGATGCCCGCAGGAGCATCCTCCGGCGGGTAGCGCAGATTTTCCAGCACGCTGCGCACATCTGCCTCATTGGCAGGCTTGAGCAAAAAGCCGCTGACAAAGATCTGCAGCGCTTCCAGCGCATATTCCGGGTGTTCTGTCACCACGATCAGGTTGCAGCGCGGCTGCAGCTTCTGGATCATGTGCGCCAGCGCAAGCCCGTTCATTCCCGGCATTTCCAGGTTCAGGAATGCCGCATCCATCGGCCCCTGCCGCACCCAGCTCAGCGCATCCTCGGTCGTCATTGCGCTGATATAATCGCAATCGGGCGCAACGCGGCACAGGATGCGAATCAGCGAATTGATCGCAAGCTGTCCATCATCGACGACCAGTATTTTCATTGATATACCCCCGCAATCCCAAACATACACACTTTTTAATTAGTTTATCACTCAGGGCGAGGATTCGCAAGTCTATTTCGTGAAAAAAGCCTCCTGTGACAATTTGTTCACAAATTCAACCATCTTCTGTCATCAATCCAGCACGTTAGCACCGTCCCGCCCGGTGAGCTGCGCCGCAGCAGTCTCACCCACGCGGGCGCAAAGCCGCCTGCGTCATCCGGGTGGGCCGGGAAGAACAGTTGTGGGCATCCGACGAGATCACGTCCACCCACCCGGCTTTCAGCCAGTGCTCCAGCTCCCGCGCAGTCACATCCGGCACGAACTCCAGCAGCACCCAGTCGGTGCCGCCCAGAGTGATAAGCTCCCGCTGGGAAGCCGCATATCCCGCCGCCGGGGTATACAGCAGCTCCGAGCCGCTTTCCAACGTCAGGGCATATCCCTTTGCCCGGCAGTAATCCCGGGCAAAGGCAAGATGACGGTCATAGATCTCCTGCGGGAAAGGCTCCATGCCCAGCGTGCTGTGCGAAGTGGCATACAGGTGGCTCACGCCGTCCGCTGCCGCCGCATCCAGCATGGCGTACATGTCTTCCCGTGTCCGGGCGCCATCGTCCACTCCATACACGAAATGGGCATGATAATCCGTAAATCCGCTCATTTTTTCTCCGCCGCGTCGATGACCATGCCCACCGGAGCAGCGTCCACGATCACATAATCCGCCATTTTTGCCAGCGCATCCAGCAGTTCTGACATGTGTTTGTTGGTGAGGAGCACCAGAGGGTTTGGCACATCGCGGCCCACCGGGACCATCCACATGTTGGGGACGTCGGTCTCATAAACCACTTCCTCAATGCCGACCATGCCGGCCAGGAAATGAGACAGCCCGTTCCCGCTGGTCTTGTTGTCCTCAAAACGGATGCCGTAATTGGGGTTGATCATGCTGCGGCGCAGGTCAGCGTCCACCACCACGACCTTTTTGCCTCGCTGGGCAAAGGTGCGGGCCAGATTCATGCTCAGATAGCTTTTGCCCTCCGAAGCATGGCAGCTGGTGATCATGATCTTTTTGACGTTCTCACCGGCAAAGGACAGGTTGGTGCTCAGCGTGTTGAATGCTTCGCTGCCTGCATAATCCAGCGCCGGAAACTTTGTGATTTTCAGCTGTTTCATGCTTTCCTCCCGGAGCGGCCGCCCATGCGGCGGCGGATATCATTGATAAAGCGTCTGACACGGCGTTTGAGGCCGCTGCCTTCCTGCTGCCGCTCACCGCCCGCCAGCGGGATCGAGGCCAGCACCACCATGCCGGTATATTTGCGGATGTCATCTGCAGACTTATAGGTGTCATCCAGCAGGACGCGCAGCACCACCACACCGCAGGACAGCACAAAGCCTGCCAGGAAACCCAGCAGGATGTTCTTAGCCTTGCTGGGGCTGTAGGGATTGACCGGCACGCGTGCACTGGACATGGTAGTGGGCTTTTCGGTCTTCATCTTTTCCGAGATGTACTGAGCGCCCACCTCTGCGTACTCATTGGCGATGGCCGCTGCTTCTTCCGGGTCCTTATCGGTGACCGTGATGTCCAGCATACGGGTGTCGCTGGTGTTGGTCACAGACAGCATGTTCGCCATTTCCGTATAAGTGTAATCCAGATTCAGCGCACTGATGACCTTTTTCATGCACTTCCCACATCTCAAAGACCTTGATGTAATCGCTGGTCAGTGCACTTCCGATCTGAATATCCGCCATGTTGATCACCGAGTCATTGCGGTTGACCACATAGATCGTGACCGTGGCCTTGTACATCGGTGTCACGAGAAAGAATGTATACAGTGCCGCCAGAACTGCGCCCACCACAGCCGCGGACGCAATGAGCTTCCAATGGGCCAGCAGACCCATGAACAGCTCCAGAAGATCGATCTCTTCCTCCTGCTGGGGTTTCATCTGCATTGCAGAAGCGTCCTGCTCCTGCTGTAAGGTATGCTGCTGCAAAATGTTGCTCCTTTGTTGTTTTTCCATTGTTTGAGGTTCCCTCCCGGGCCCAGGCCATGCTTCGGCCGTCTGTGCCCGGAGCCAGACAGGCCTTAAAAAAGCGATGCTTCCCGGCAGTGGGGAAGCACCGCTTTTTCATTTTTTCTTTGATTACTTCGCGGTAACAGCCGTGATGTAAGCGGTGTTGCCCTGAATTTTCATCATCGTGGTGGCATCCAGAACGATCTCAACCTTGCGTGCACCGGTTGCAGACTCTTCCACGATCACGCCGTCCAGCGGCACATTTGCCACACTGCCGTTTGCATAGACAATGTGCAGCACAACGGCCACGCGGGTGCCTGCCTTCGGCAGAGCAGCGAAGGGAACGCGCAGGGTCACGCTGCCCATTTCTGCGCTGTAACCCTTGACGATCACCTACTTGATGCCATTGGCCGTCTCACCCTGCTTGGTGGTGCCCAGGATCTCAGCTGCGCGGTCTGCAGCAGCGGTGCCCAGATAGCCTTCCAGGCCCTGTTCCTTCAGCTTTGCTTCTTCTGCTGCAGAGCTGTCAGTGATCTCGATTTCAACGGTCATGCCGTCGCTGCTTGCCGGGCCGCTGACCGTGACATCCGACTTGCCTGCATCGGCATCGGTGCCGGTCTTGCTGGGGGGGGGTGGAACCCACAGCGAAGGCGGTTGCAGCAGTCATGCTCACCAGCAGAGCGGCAGAGACTGCGATGCTAACGATTTTTTTCATTTTCATAAGAATACCCCTTTCAGACTTTCCCTCTCTTTTTGAGAGCGTCCTTTATATAAATGTGCAGAATGCGCATTTATTCAACTTTTTCGTAGAACAGCTGCAGCACAGCCTGCTGCAGGCTCTCAGCATCCGGATAAAACTCCATGAAGCCGTCGTCGCCCACCTGATGCGTGCCCTCCGGCTTGATGGTTTCCAGCCGCTGATAGTCCTTTGCCGCCCACGCTTCATTGGCCAGCTGGCCCTTGGGAATGTTGGTGTAAAGATACGGCTCCATGGCGTCGTATGCAGTCAGAGCAAAATTTTTGTCCTCGTGCATTTTTTCGTCCAGCAGGGTGGAAAGCTGCTGGATGTACTGCTCCTGCCGGGTCATGCGGGCTTCGTTGGTGCCCACGCCGATGCTGCGGCGGGTGCGGACGAAGATCTCCGCCTGGTCGCCGTGCAGCGTCAGGGTGGTGCCCTTGGTCATGGACGGGTCAATGGCCGAAAAATCATCTTCCAGCGTCACGGTGACACCGCCCACCAGATCGTTCAGGGTCGAAATGCCGTCCAGCCCCAGCGAGAGATACTGGTCGATCTTCTGCCCGCCCAGCAGATTTTCCACTGCTTCCACGGTGACCTCACAGCTGGACTGCCGGCCATCGCCAAAGGCATAGCCAAGGCTGATCTGCTGGTTCACCGGATCATACCGGTCACCCAGAACGCCCAGCACCGTCACCGGTGTGATGGTGTCGCGGTCGATCTGCAGCTGCTGCACGGTTTTGTTTTCGCCGTCCAGCACAATCAGCCGCAAGAAATCCGCCTGGCCCGCCTCACGGTAAGCGTACTCATCCTGTGTTTCATGGTCGATGCCCATGGCAAGGATCACAGTCAGATCGTCTTTTTTGCGGTAGGTCACCCCATCCACTTCCACGGTCTCCTGATTCCCCTGCGGCAGCTCCGTACGGGTCTCCGGCTTCTGTGCGCGCTTTTCCAGCCAGCTTCCGCCGACAAACAGTAGCACCGCAGCCAGAACCACTGCTGCCAACGCTGCTGCAGCGCGAAATTCAGTCTTATTTTTATGTTCTTTTGTGCTCAATAGGATCTTTGCTCCTTGCTTGGGTTTCAGCGCTTTTTGATACGGAAACGTCACACTTATTTGTGTCTACGTCACAAATGCGCAACTGTCAATAGATTTTTCCCTTTTATCACCTTGTTTTTTCCACTGTCCGTCACACAAATGCAACCAGCCCCGGACGTGGGACATTTATCCTCACATCCGGGGCCGATTTGTACTTTTATTTCAGGTCCAGCTCCGGCGGGACGTCGATCTCGTCGGAGACATATTTGCCGTTCTTCTTGCGCTGGCGCACGCACTCGGTGAGCAGATATTCGATCTGCCCGTTCACCGAGCGGAAGTCATCCTCCGCCCAGGCGGCAAGGGCGTCGTAGAGCTTCGCGTTCAGTCGCAGGGGCACCTGCTTTTTGGGCTCTGCCATCAGTACAGGCTGCCGCTGTTCACAACGGGCTGCGCATCACGGTTGCCGCACAGCACCACCAGCAGATTGGACACCATTGCCGCCTTGCGCTCGTCGTCCAGCTCCACCACATTGTTCTCATTCAGCCGGTCCAAAGCCATTTCCACCATGCCCACGGCACCGTCCACGATCATTTTGCGGGCGTCGATGATGGCACTGGCCTGCTGGCGCTGCAGCATGACCGCTGCAATTTCCGGCGCATAGGCCAGATAAGTGATGCGTGCTTCCACGACCTCAATGCCGGCCTCAGCCACATTCTTCTGGATCTCATCCCGGATGCGGGCGGCCACCACCTCAGAGGAGCCGCGCAGGCTGCCCTCGTCCGCCACACCGTCGCCGGTGGTGTCCACATTGGGGGCCACGTCGTAGGGGTACACCCGCACCACGTTGCGCAGGGCACTGTCGCACTGCAGGGAGAGATATTCTTTATAGTTATCCACATTGAACACGGCCTTTGCGGTGTCCGTCACACGCCAAATGACTGCGATGCCGATCTCCACCGGGTTGCCAAGGCAGTCGTTGATCTTCTGGCGGGAGTTGTTCAGGGTCATCATTTTCAGGGAAATTTTCTTGCTGGTCAGCTCAGCAGTCTGAGTGCTGCTGCCATTGCCAGCTTTGAGCAGCGCAGCCATGCCGCTTTCACCGCTGTTCACATCGCCGCTCTGGCTCAGTCTGGTGCCTGCAGCGGGGTTGACCGCCGTGCAGAAAGGATTGACCCAGTAGAAGCCCTGGCCCTTCAGGGTGCCGATGTAGTCACCAAAGAGGGTGAGCACCAGTGCTTCCTGAGGTTTGAGCACCTTCAGGCCGCAGAACAGGAAAATGCCGACGACGGCATAGACAATGGACACGATCATCAGCAGGATGCCCGGGAACCGGTTGGGGTCCAGCAGGATGATGCTGTATACGAACAGTGCCACGGCGGCCGCATAGCCCAGCAGCGTGAGCAGCAGCACGGCCATGCCGTTCTTTTTGGTTTGCAGAATCTTCTCTTCCATAACAAGTCCCTCCTTATCAGGGTGCGGAAGTGTTTCTTTGCGATATCAAAATCATATCACTTTGAGGGAAGGTTGTCAAGAGAGAAACAAAAAACACCCGTCTCCCCGGAATCTCCGGGAAAATCGGGTGTTTTCTCACGTTATTCTCAGTGCCGATACTTGGCAGAAGCCTGCAGACGCTGCATTGCACGGCTCAGAGCGATCTTGCTCTGGTAATACTCGTGCATGCTCTGCTGATGCTGCAGGCGCTCTTCCGCACGGATGCGGGCCGCTTCTGCACGGTTCTTGTCGATGTCCTCCGGGCGCTCGGCGCTGTCCACCAGCACCATCACATAAGCGGGGGTCACTTCGGCAATGCCATCGCCCACCAGCACGTCGCGGGCTTCGCCGTCCACCACAAAGTGCAGGATGCCCATATGCAGGGCTACCAGCACCGGGCTGTGTCCAGCCTGAACACCATACACGCCGTCACCGGTGGGCAGGGTCAGGTCTTCGCAGTAGCCCTGATAAAACTCGCCGCTGGATGCGGTGATGTTCAGGATGAACTTGTTCATCAGACGGCACCGCCCTTTTCCTCAGCCAGCTTCTCAGCAGCCTTCTGGCGTGCATCTTCCAGCGTGCCAACGTTGAAGAATGCCCACTCGGGCAGGTCGTCGGCCTCGCCGTCCACGATGGCGGCAAAGCTGCGCACGGTGTCCTTCAGCGGCACATACTTGCCCTTCAGGCCGGTGAAGTTCTCGGCCACAGCGAAGGGCTGGGACAGGAACTTCTGCAGCTTACGGGCGCGGGCGACAGTGAGCTTGTCGTTGTCGTCCAGCTCGTCCATGCCCAGAATGGCGATGATGTCCTGCAGCTCCTGATAGCGCTGCAGAATGGACTGCACCTTGCGGGCCACGCGGTAATGCTCCTCGCCGACGATGTCCGCTTCCAGAATGCGGGAAGTGGATGCCAGCGGGTCAACTGCGGGGTAAATGCCCTGCTCCACGATCTTACGGGACAGAACAGTGGTTGCGTCCAGATGTGCGAAAGTGGTGGCGGGGGCCGGGTCGGTCAGGTCATCTGCGGGGACGTAAACAGCCTGAACAGAGGTGATGGAGCCTTCCTTGGTGGAGGTGATGCGCTCCTGCAGAGCGCCCAGCTCGTTGGCCAGAGTCGGCTGGTAGCCGACGGCGGAAGGCATACGGCCCATCAGAGCCGACACCTCAGAACCTGCCTGCACGAAACGGAAGATATTGTCGATGAACAGCAGCACATCCTTGTGAGTCTCCTCACGGAAGTACTCTGCCATGGTCAGGCCGGTCTCAGCGACGCGCATACGGGCTCCTGGGGGCTCGTTCATCTGACCAAAGACCAACGCAGTCTTGTTCAGAACGCCGGACTCGTTCATCTCACCCCACAGGTCGCAGCCCTCGCGGGAGCGTTCGCCGACGCCGGTGAAGATGGAGTAGCCGCCGTGCTCGGTGGCCACGTTGTGGATCAGTTCCTGGATCAGAACGGTCTTGCCGACGCCTGCGCCGCCGAACAGACCGATCTTGCCGCCCTTTGCGTAAGGAGCCAGCAGGTCGATGACCTTGATGCCGGTCTCCAGAATTTCCGTTGCGGGCTTCTGCTCTGCAAAGCTGGGGGCCTTGCGGTGGATGGGCCAGTGCGGCACATCATCCACGGGGCCCTTACCGTCGATGGGCTTGCCCAGCGGGTCGAACATGCGGCCCAGCGTGCCCTCGCCCACCGGCGCGGTCAGGCCGTGGCCGGTGGCCTGCACGGCCATGCCCTTTCCAAGACCCTCGCTGGCGGAAAGCATGATGCAGCGCAC
>CAVKKE010000119.1:0-9761 GCA_963656875.1 Barnesiella intestinihominis
AGGCTCAGCAGGAAGAACTGCAGCGCGGCCATGGTGGACAGGCAGTAGTCGATATAATAGAAGGGGCACTCATAGATGTGCAGCTGACGCTGCCAGCCGGCACCGCGGCCATAGAAGGGCAGGTTGTCGAAATCGATCCACGGGCGGTATTTCTTTTCCAGCTTGAGCCACTCGGCGTTGCGTTCATCGGGGGTCAGGTCAGGGTTCTGGTACATGATGTGCTGGAACTCGTCCACCTCGCAGCCGTAGGCAAGGAACACGAAGCTGTCTTCGGCGTGGAGCAGAGCGTATTTGTCGGTGTCCTTGCCGAACAGCAGGTGGTGCCACGGAGCAGTGAGGAATTCCATGGCCATGGAATGGATCTCGGCGCTCTCCATGCCGGGGCATTCGAGGTCAGCGGGCACTTCGGGATTGCGCTCGGCTACATAGCCCTCAAAAGCGTGGCCGCACTCATGGGTCAGCACATCCACATCGCCGGAGGTGTTGTTCCAGTTGGCGAAGATGAAGGGGGCCTTGTAGCTGGGCAGGCTGGTCATATAGCCGCCGGACATCTTGCCGGGGCGGCTCTCCACGTCAAACAGTTCATTGTCCTGCATGAAGTCGATGAACTCAGCGGTCTCAGGGCTCAGCTCGTGGTACATGGTGCGGGCGGCGCTCATGAGGGCTTCGTAGCCGGGGATGGGCTTCGGGTTGCCGTCCTTGAACATGATGGGCAGGTCGGTGAAGGTGGGGTGCTCGATGCCGGTGCGCTTTGCGCGCATGGCCATGACCTTCTGCAGCTGGGGAACCACATCGTTTGCCACCTGGTCACGGAACTTCTTGATCTCCTCGGGGCCGTAGCCGATGCGGTTCATGCGGACGTAGGAAAGCTCGCTGTAGTCGTGGTAGCCCATGACCTTGGCCTGAGCGTTCAGGTTCTTGACGATCTCGCCGTAAAGCTCGTCCAGCTCAGCGCGGTGAGCGTCAAAGTAACCGGCCTCAGCTTCATAAGCGGCCCGGCGGACGGCAGGGGCAAGATCTTCTTTGTAGGGGCCCAGCTGGGGGATGGTCAGCTGTTTGCCGTCCAGCTCCACCAGAGCGCCGCCGTAGATCTGCTGGTACTTGCTGACCAGCGCGTTGAACTGCTGCTGCAGCTCCACTGTGCGGTCGTCCATGCCCAGAACGGCGTTTTTCATGCCGGCCACACAGGTGGTGCCGAACTTGGCGGTCAGGGCATCCACATGGGGATTGGCCAGAAAGGCGCGGCTGATCTCCACGCTGGCGTTGGTCACAGCGGGGCCGTTGGCGTCGAAGAAGTCCTGTTCAGCCTTCCAGTATGCATCGCGGGTGTCGCAGGTGTAGTGGATGTTGGCGAGGTTTGCGGCGGTGTTGTACTCCGCAAAGGCTTCGCTCTGCTCATAATAAAGCTGGATGAGGGCGTCGCCGTCCGGGGCGGCAGCGGCCTTTGCGGCCAGCTCTTTGCACTGGGCCAGCAGGGCGTCGATGTCCGGGCGGGTGTAGGTCATTTCGTTGAATTTCATCGGGAAACATTCCTTTCAGGGAGAAAACTCCACATTATAAATATCAGCTTCATCTTACCACGTTCTGGACCAAATGAAAAGGGGAGCAGGGCTGAAACCCGGCGGATGCTATGCACAACTGCTAAAATTTGACGATGCAGTTTGGCAAATTTATCTATTGACATGGTTGCATGACCGCTGAAAAAGGACTATAATAAAACTATCAACAGAGTAAGACCATGTGCGTTAAGTGCCGCATCAACGGGGAGTTGTGCTGTGGACGAAGGTGTACCCGCGGTGCATGGTCTGCATCCCGCTGCTGCATGGACTTGGGTGCAGGCGAGACGGTCTGCCGCCTTGCCCGGAAGTGAAAGTTGTTGGATTCACGCCCTCCTTTGTGCGGTTTGTCACAGGGAGGGCGTTTCTGTTTGTTTAGATTGCCCGCCCGGTATTCCTTTTATTAAGGAGGACAGTTGATATGAACAACTCGAAAACTTCCGTCCGCACGCTGACCATGCTGGCGTTGCTGGTGGCCATGAGCATCGTGTTCAGCCGGGTGCTGAGCATCTCCACCGGCTTTGTGCGGTTCAACCTGGGCAGTCTGCCGGTGCTGCTGGCGGCGCTGCTGTTTGGCCCCGGGGCCGGTTTTGCCGTGGGCGCAGTGGCAGACATCATCGGCGGCGTGCTGGCTGGTTATGCCATCAATCCGCTCATCACGCTGGGGGCAGGTGCCATCGGTCTGGTGGCAGGTTATGCCTGGCAGAAGCTGCCGGAGATGCGCTTGGGCCTGCGGCTGCAGGTCAGCGTGCTGCTGGGCCATTTTGTGGGCTCCATGGTCATCAATTCGTTGGCGCTGCGCATCTTCTACGGCTATGCATGGAGCGTGCTGCTGGCCCGCATCCCCAATGCGATCGTGCTGGCGGCCGTGAACACTGTGCTGCTGCGCATCCTGCTGGAAAACCGCAGCCTGATGAAGATGGTGAGAAAGTAAAAGCTTCCCGTGCAGAGCTGATTTGGTCTGTACAGCAAAACTCCTTCCGTCATCGCTAACACGATGCCACTGTTCCCCTTTTTTTGTCACTTGCGTGACATCTTCCCCGGGGAGAAAGTCTTTCTCATGGAGGGGGCTTTAGCATATCGGAAAAGCTTTCTTTTTCGCCAGAGGCTCCCTCCGTGAGGGAGCTGGCAAAGCCGCAAGGCTTTGACTGAAGGAGTTCCCTGCTGCGCGGCAGTCGAAGGCTGACAGCAGCAAGATACCGCTTTCCGTTGCGACCCCATCCGTGAAAAATGCGTTTGGAGCGCTCCGCAGAGCGCGACAAACGCAAATAGCAAATATAAAAAATATTTATTCCGCTGTTATTGTCAGAGCGAAGCGGAGACAATTCTAAATTGTGATCTCAAAACGAGGCGTTATCTATGAACTACGAACAAGCCCTGGAATACATCCACGCCGTCCAGTGGGCGGGCCACAAACCCGGTCTGACCCGCACTCGCACATTGCTGGCAGCGCTGGGCGACCCGCACAAACGGCTCAAATTCGTCCACATTGCGGGCACCAACGGCAAAGGCAGCACCGCCGCCATGACAGCCAGCTGTCTGCAGGCGGCGGGCTATCGGGTGGGCCTGTACACGTCCCCCTTCATCAACCGCTTCAATGAGCGCATTCAGGTGAACGGCGTGCAGATCCCAGACGGCGAACTGGTGAAGCTGGTGGAACAGGTGAAGCCTGCCGCGGACGCCATGACCGATGTGCCCACCGAATTTGAGATTATCACAGCGCTGGGAATGCTCTATTTTGCACAGCAGAAGTGCGACATCGTGGTGCTGGAAGTGGGCCTTGGCGGTACACTGGACTCCACCAACGTCATTGATGCGCCGGAATGTGCAGTGATCACGGCACTGGGCATGGATCACGTCAAGGAGCTTGGGCCCACCATTGCGGACATTGCAGCAGCCAAGGCGGGCATCATCAAAGAAGGCTGCCCGGTGGTGAGCTACAGCGGCGTGCCGGAAGCAGACGCCGTCATCCGCCGCGTCTGCGCGGAAAAGCATGCTGAGTTGACCGAGGTGGATTTCAATAAACTGAAATATGACGGTGGAAACCTCGACACAGTGGAGTTTGACTTCGACGGACTGACCGATGTCCATCTGCCCCTCATCGGCAGCTATCAGCCTCGGAACGCGGCTGTGGCCGTCACAGCCCTGCGGGTGATGCGTGACCACGGCTGGAATATCCCCGAAAGCGCCATCCGCACCGGCCTGGAAACTGTGAGCTGGCCGGGCCGCTTCGAACTGCTGCGGCATGAACCGGCCTTCCTGCTGGACGGCAGCCACAACGCCCACGGTATGCGGGCCACAGTGCAGAGTCTGAAAGACCGCTTCCCCGGGCAGAAGTTCGTGTTCCTTGTGAGCATCATGGCGGACAAGGATGTGGACGAGATGCTCAGCCTGCTGGCTCCGCTGGCGGTGCGGTTCGTCACGGTGGCGGCGCACACGCCCCGGGCGATGCCTGCCGAGACACTGGCAGAGCACATCCGCAATTATGGCTGCACAGCGGAAGCTGCTGATTCCATTGAAGCAGGCGTGGCTCGGGCGGTGGAGCTGGGCGGCAGCGGCTCGGTGTGTGCACTGGGCACGCTGTATTTCTCCGGCGATGTGCGGGAAGCGTTTGCAGCGCTTGCAAAATAAAATTACAGACAAAAAGAAAAAGCGGTGACTCGTGCAGGTTGAGTCATCGCTTTTCTTGCCCTTTTCAGGGCAGGCAGGGTAAATGATAAGAAGGTAAATGAAGAAAATAGCAATCTGAAGAACAAAGGCTGCACAAGTGAGCGAAAAGCGCTCTGAGAAGTCATGTATCCAACACTGCACCTTTGTTGGATACAACATACCACTTTTCAAAAAGAATTACAAGACCTTTTTTCGATTTTTCACCGTTACACGTCCGAAAAATCGCATTTTTGGAGAAACGCACAAATTTAACGAAAAGTTCCCGGCAAACTGACGAACAAGCATAAAAACGCATGGAGCTGGGCCGGAGCAAGTGCAAAAACGGGGAAGATACGACAGTTCTTTACAAGATACGGCTGGTGTGTTAAGATGAATACATAATGGAGAGTCTGCGCCCAAAATGGAGCGGACTGTGGGGCACGGGCGGGAGGCCCAGTGCCGGGAAAGGAGTATTTCGATGTCAAATCAGGCAGTCAGCAGTGCGAAAGCGCCGCTGTTCGGCGGGAGGAAGCCGCTGTTTACACAAAAGGAGCTGCTGCTGCTCACTGGCCCGCTGCTGGTGGAGCAGCTGCTGGAAGTGACCGTGGGTATGGCGGACACCATGATGGTGTCCCGCTGCGGCGAAGCAGCCATCTCGGGCGTCAGCCTTGTGGATATGATCAACAACCTCATCATCGTGCTGTTTGCGGCGCTGGCCACCGGCGGCGCGGTGGTGGTGAGTCAGTTTCTGGGCGCAAGAGAGCAGAAAAGCGCTGACGAGAGTGCCGGTCAGCTGATTTTGCTCAGCGGCGTGTTTGGTCTGCTGGTGGGCGCGTTCTGCTTCATTCTGGCCCGGCCCATGATCCGGCTGTTTTACGGTGCCATTGACGCCGATGTGCTGGAGGCCAGCGTGCTGTATCTGAAGATCATCGCCCTGAGCTATCCGTTCCTGGCGCTGTACAATGGCGGCGCGGCGCTGTTCCGCAGTATGGGCAACTCCAAAATTTCCATGCAGATCAGCTTTTTGATGAATGTCATCAACATCGTGGGCAACGCGGTGTGCATCTTCGGCCTGAAAATGGGCGTGGATGGTGTCGCATGGCCCAGCGTGGTGTCCCGTGTGGTGGCGGCGTTCCTGATCCTGCGCAAGTGCTATCAGAAGGGCCACGCTTTGAACGTGCCCAAGACCACCCGTCTGGATGCAAAAATGGCAAGACGCATCCTCGGCATCGGCATTCCGTCGGCCTTTGAGAACAGCCTGTTTGAGGCGGGCCGCATTCTGGTGGTGAGCATGATCTCCACCTTTGGTACGGTGCAGATCGCCGCAAACGCTGTGGCCAACAACTTGGACGGCATGGGCGTTATCCCCGGCAAGGCCCTGAGCCTTGCCATGATCACTGTGGTGGGCCGCTGCATCGGCGCACGGGACGATGAACAGGCCATCTATTATACCCGCAAGCTGACGGTCTGGTCTTACATCGCCATGGGCCTTTCCAACGGCGCGATCCTGCTGTTCCTGCACAAGCTCATTGGCATTTATGCGCTGTCCGGCGAGACCATGGTGCTTTCGGAGCTGCTGGTGCGCATCCACGCGGGGTGTGCCATTCTGCTGTGGACGCTGTCCTTTGTGCTGCCCAACGCCCTGCGCGCGGCCAACGACGTGAAGTTCACCATGATCGTGTCCATCCTGAGCATGGCGGTATGGCGCCTGGGTTTCAGCTATCTGCTCTGCGTGCGGATGGGCTGGGGCGCTGTGGGCGTGTGGATCGCCATGATCATTGACTGGATCTGCCGTGTCATCTGCTTCGTGATCCGTTTCTGCAGCGGTGCATGGAAGACCAAATATCAGGCATAACATATAAAGGAGTATCCTTATGAAACTCATCAGCTGGAACGTCAACGGCCTGCGGGCCTGCCTGACCCATGGCTTCGCCGAGAGCTTCGCGGCCCTCGACGCGGACATCTTTTCAGTGCAGGAGACCAAGATGCAGCCCGGCCAGGCAGATTTCGCCCCGGAAGGCTACACCGAGTATACTTACTCCGCCGAGAAAAAAGGCTATTCCGGCACGGCATGCTGGTGCCGTGAAAAACCGCTGGCTGTCACCACCGGCATCGGCATCGATGAGCATGACCACGAGGGCCGGGTGCTGACGCTGGAATACCCGGAGTTCTATCTGGTCAACTGCTACACCCCCAACAGTCAGGACGGCCTGAAACGTCTGGACTACCGCATGACCTGGGAGGACGCCTTCCGCGCCTACCTGCTGGGACTGGACGCAAAAAAGCCGGTGATCCTGTGCGGTGACCTGAACGTGGCCCACAAGGAGATCGACATCAAAAACGACAAGACCAACCACATGAGTGCGGGCTTCACCGATCAGGAGCGCGGCAAAATGACCGAGCTGCTGGACGCCGGTTTCGCCGACAGCTTCCGTGTGCTGCACCCGGAAGAGGTGAAGTACAGCTGGTGGAGCTACCGCTTCCATGCCCGGGAAAAGAACGCGGGCTGGCGCATTGACTACTTCATTGTTTCCCGCCGCATTGCTGACAAGATCCGCGCGGCGGAGATCCACAACGAGGTCTTCGGTTCCGACCACTGCCCGGTGGAGCTGGACATCGACCTGTAAGGAGGAGCATATGCTCAAAAGCTATCTGATGGTGTTTTTCATTTCCATGGTGCCCATCATCGAGCTGCGCGGTGCCATCCCCATCGGCCTGGGCATGGGCCTGCCGGTGCTGCCCACCTATCTGGTCTGCGTCATTGGCAATATGATCCCGGTGCCGTTCATTTACCTGTTTGCCCGCAAGTTCCTGATCTGGGGCTACAACAAACCGGTCATCGGGCCCATCTGCCGCTTCTGCATCAACAAAGGCGAAAAGGGCGGCCGTGCGCTGGAAGCCAAGGCGGGCCGCGGCCTGCCGCTGGCGCTGCTGCTGTTTGTGGGCATCCCGCTGCCGGGCACTGGTGCCTGGACCGGCACGCTGGCAGGCTCCATTCTGGACATGAAATTCAAGGATGTGGTCAAGGCCTGCATGGGCGGCGTGCTGCTGGCTGGCGTCATCATGGGTCTGGCAAGCGCGGGCTTTTTGGGGGCGCTGAGCAGCCTGTTTGCTGTAGGCTGAGAAAAAAACGCTGTCTTCCAGCAAAGCACAACAATTGACAATGGCATTTTAAGCCTGAGTGTGCTAAAATAAAAAGGTGTTTTGAACCCCGGCGGCAGAAAGCCGACGGACAGAAAGGAACGATAAGATCATGGATCAGGCACTGAACCAGAAAATTGACGCATTTATTGCAGAGAACAAAGAGCAGCTCCTGAAGGACATCGCATCTCTGGTGGCCATCAACAGCGTGGAGGGCACCCCGGAAGAGGGCGCACCCTTCGGCGCAGGCCCCCGCGCAGCTCTGGACAAGACCCTTGAGCTGGCCGCAGGCATGGGCTTTGCTACCCGCAACTGTGAGAACTATATTGGCTACGCAGAGCTGGCCGGCAAGGACGCCGAAAAGTATCTGGCAACCATCTGCCATGTGGACGTTGTGCCCGTGGGCAACGGCTGGAGCGCAGACCCCTTCACCATGCGCATTCAGGACGGCTGGCTGCTGGGCCGCGGCGTGGCTGACGACAAGGGCCCCATGGTGGCTACCCTGTACGCTCTGAAGTTCCTCAAGGAGCAGAGCTATGAGCTGCGCTACCCCATCCGTGCGCTGATCGGCGACAACGAAGAGACCCACATGCAGGATGTGGACTACTACCTCAAAAACTACCCGGCACCCGCTTTCTGCTTCACCCCGGACGCTGAGTTCCCGGTGTGCAACGGCGAAAAGGGCCTGTTCGGTGCCAAGATCGTCAGCCCGGTGTGCAACGGCGTGATCGCTGACATTGAGGGCGGCGTGGCAAACAACGCTGTGCCTGACCGCGCAAGCGCACTGGTCAAAACCGATATCTCCAAGCTGAAGAATGCCCCCAACATCACTCTGGAGCCGGAAGGCGACGGCGTGCGCATCCGCGGCTGGGGCAAGGCCGGCCATGCCGCCATGCCGGAAGGCACCGTGAATGCCATCGGCCTGGTGGTGAACTACCTGCTGGACAACGGTCTGTGCAACGACGCTGAGCGCGCTTATCTGGAAGCCATCCGCAAGCTGCACGCTTCCACCGCAGGCGAGGGCCTGGGCATCAACTGCGCTGACGGCCCCTTCGGCCCGCTGACCGTCATTGGCGGCCGCATCTATATGCAGGATGGCCGCATCTATCAGACCATGGACAGCCGCTTCCCCACCTGCACCAACGGCGAAACCATGGAAAAGCAGATCCGCGCTGCTCTGGGCGACGGTGCCGAGCTGCAGGACGTGACCGCTGCCGAACCCTTCTACATCGAGGCCGACAGCCCCGCCATCCAGGCCTGCATCAACACCTACAATGAGGTCACCGGCGAGAACGCCAAGCCCTTCACCATGGGCGGCGGCACCTATGCCCGTCACTTCCCCTATGCGGTCAGCTTTGGCCCCGAGCATGTAGATCTGCCGCTGCCGGAGTTTGGCGGCCCGATGCACGGCGCAAACGAAGCTGCACCCATCGACAAGCTTCTGGAGGCTGTGAAGATCTATATCATCGCTCTGCTGCGCCTTGAGGAGATCGATTTCTGATGCAGCCGGTGAATGTGCTCGTCATTGACGGACAGGGCGGCGGCCTGGGAAAGCAGCTGGTGGCTGGTATCAGCACCCAGTGCCCGGAAGCCCGGCTCACCGCCGTGGGTACCAACAGTCTGGCGGCGAACGCTATGCTGAAGGCCGGTGCCCAGCGTGCCGTTACAGGGGAAAACGCTGTGGTGGTCAACTGCCGCCGGGCAGATATCATCGTGGGTCCCATCGGCATCGTGATCGCGGACGCCCTGCTGGGTGAGATCACCCCCCGCCATGGCTGCGGCGGTCTGCCAGAGCAACGCCACGCGGGTGCTCATTCCGGTGAACCACTGCGAAAATTATATCGTCGGCGTGCCCGACCAGCCCATCAGTGATCTGGTGGCTGCTGCGGTGCGGAAGGTGAAAGCCCTCTGCGCAGGGGAGCACTGCTGAAAAACTTTATTTGAAATGCCCTCCGCTCCCGCTCTGGGCATAGAATAATGAAATATTATTTTTAATATTGCAAATCAGCCAAGCCTGCGGGCTTGGCTGATTTGCTTCTTTACAGAGAGGAGCCGCAGAGGAAAACGGCATCTTTTGATTTCTGAACAAGATGCATCGTTTCAGTGGTTTACAGTAATGTTTTGAGAAAGCGGCTATTTTACGATCACTGTTTTCACAGCAAAGGGTGTGCTCACAAGCGGCTTTTCCGGCTGTGCGACTGTTTCCGCAGGAAACAAGCACAAACAAATCAAGCTTTCGGTTTGGACTCTTCCCCGTGAAAATGGGGCTGTTGCAAAATAAAAATGCGATAGCAATTTGCACAAAAAATAGCGCAAAAACAGAAACCCGGAACCCTTTTTGAGCCACTTTGGCCCTGAAAAGGTTCCGGGTTTTGTGCATGATTTTTTCAGCGAGCCATTTTGCAACAGCCCCTT
>CAVKKE010000120.1:0-9497 GCA_963656875.1 Barnesiella intestinihominis
AAAGATGCGTTAGTACGTTCTCTCTGGTGATTATACACAAAAACTAATGGAGAGGCACTAAAGCACCTTATACGGAGTGCGGAAAGCAGATTCCATGGGTTGTCTCAAATATTACGAGAGCAAGATTCCGTGGAATGACATCTCGGGAAAATTGCACCTTTACTTCCGGCTCTTTGCCGGATGATCCTGCTGTGGGCGATGTTTGCTACTATTCCAGTTACTGCTATATCTGGAATGGCCATATTTGGGTAAGAGCGCAGATTTTTTGGCTGCGCGATGCTTATCCCACCTCTACCTACGGTTATTGGTTTGTCTACTATAGCGGTAGCGGCGACTGGAACTACTCCAACTATGCTTATGGCATCATGCCCCGGCTTCATCTGTGAAATCTGCCAAAATCTGGGCGGCGACAGTCCGCCCAAGCAGAAGGTGAGAAATGGACCGAACAGGCGGCGTAAGCCGCTGAAAATTTTAATTGCAAGAACAGAAAATGCGTGGTATGCTATCCACAATAAAGGGAGGTGATGCAAAATGTCTGTTCTTGCCCGGAAACGTCAACAGGCCTCAACGGAGTTCGAGATGAACTGCGCAAGGCTTGTGCGGCTTACAGTCCAGCGATGCGACAGCATCCCGAAGCGGTATCAAAAGCTCGTTCGACCGAAGTTGATGCAGCCGACAATGGCGGCGTATCATGCGGTCATCCTTGGAAGTGCGCACCCCCTATGCGGAGATGCGCATCAAGGCACTCGACCAAATCAAATGCCGGGAAGAACGGCTGAGAGCAGTCACCCCGTTCGGAGAATTTGAGTGGGTCTTTACCATTCAGAACCTTATGAAGTCCCTGCAGAAGCGGCGGAAAGGCGTGGAGTGGAAGGGGAACGTGCAGCGGTTCCTATTTCATGCCATTCTGAAGCTGAAGCGGATGAAGGATTCGCTGCGGGCCGGAAAGCTCGACGTGGACATGACGATTCGGAAGATATTTCTCCATGAGCGGGGAAAACTGCGGGAAATCCATGCGGTTATGATTGACTGCCGTGTTGTACAGGGATGCCTGTGTGACAGTTGCCTCGTCCCCCTGACGGAGCGAAGCCTTATCCGGGATAACCCGGCCAGCACGAAAGACCGCGGCGTTACGGATGCCCGGAACCGGCTGGAAATGTTCCTGCATGAGCTGGCGAACCGGCACGGAAATGCGTTCTACCTGATGACGGGGGACTTCAAGAAGTTCTTTGACAGTCTCCGGCACCAAGACTGTTTGCGTGTTTTCCGGCAGTGCAGGACGGACCGGATGCTTCAGGGCCTTGGTATGAAGGTGGCCCGGATGTGTCAGGAAAGCGAACTGGAGGGCATCTCGGACGAAGCCGAACGACTGAGAAGGGCGGATGACCTAAAGCATCATCGGGGCGTTGGAATGACCTTGGGAAGCCAAGAATCCCAGATCATGGCTCTGGCGATTCCTAACGGCATCGACCATGCCGTGAAGGACAAGCTGGGAATCCGGGCCTATGAGCGGTATATGGATGATACTATGGCCGCTGGCCCCTCGAAAGAGGAACTGAAGGTCGTTGGCCGGACCATCAAGGAAGAAGCCGCCAAAGTCGGGCTTGTGATGAATCCCAAGAAAACGGCCATCACGAAAGCTTCCAAGGGGATGAAGTTCCTGCAGATCTATTACAGGGTAACAGACACCGGGCATCTGGTGAAGAACCTCGTGCGGGCCGGTATCGTTCGGATGCGTCGCAAGCTGAAAAAATTCGCTGGGATGGTTCGCCGGGGGATTATGACCTTGGACGACGTGTTTTCGTCCTTTGCGGCGTGGTTCGGTAACTCCTATCACGCCGACGCATACCGCACCAGAAAGCGGATGCTGTCGCTGTACTGGCGGCTGTTCCGTGGATATCGAATGGAAGGAGTGTACGCATGATTTTTTATGCAATCCTTGCTGACGGCAAGGTTATTGATGTCAACACCGTATTCCTGCGGTGGCTGGCATCCCGTGGCGTTATGATGATTTGTACCCCGGAACAGGCAGAGTTCATCTGCCCGAGGGACGGCAGTGCAATTTACCACCCGTCATGGCTGAATGAGCCGCCCAATGGGGCCGTGTATGACGGCAATGTGGATGCTGAGGAAATCACCGAAGCAGAGTATAAAGAACTGCTGGAGAAGCTGGAAGCTGGCGAAGCGGTGGATAAACCGGAGCCTGACCCCGGCAACACCGGCGGCGAGGATTCCGGTGATGATACAGGTGACAGCGGTGGACACACCGTTGCAGATATGAAGCAGCTGGTCGAAACCTGTGCGGGCTTGCAGAAGCAGGTGCAGATGTTGACCGACTGCTTGCTGGAAATGAGTGAAGAAGTCTATGCGTAAGCCGCAGGACATCTTCGCTCATTTTCTTTGGAAAGGAGGGTGAAACAATGATGGCAATGCTGTGGTGTCAGCAGATCATGTACGGTAAGAAGACTTACGCAGATGTTCCTGCAAAGCTGAAGCAGAAGGTTCGGGAACTGCTGGTTGATTCCGGCTGTGAAGAACTGGTGACCGAGGACTAAGAAAAATATGGGACGGCGGGCCGCTCTGGAATTGTCCAGGGCGGTCTTTCTTTTTGGCAGGAGGTGGACAAGATGATCTCGCCGTACAAAAACACATTTCGGGTATCGCAAGCATACCGGCATCTGAGGGCTGATGGAACCTACCACCAAGGATATGACCTAGTTGGGATTGGCGGAAAAAGCCTGTACTGCCCGGTATACGGCACGGTGGTGCGCTCTGGATGGGAGTGCGCAACATTGCCGAAGAAGGGCTTCGGGCAGCGTGTCGTAATCCGCATCGGGACAAGCCCCTACTTCATGTATTTCGGGCATCTTTCCCAAATCAACGTCAAGGCCGGGCAGAAGGTCAAGCCCGGCGACCTGATCGGCGTGGAGGGGAGTACCGGGCATAGCACGGGAAGCCATCTTCACTGGGAAATCCGCATCAATGATGTGAAAACCGGCTATGTGTCGGTTTACCAGTATACCGGCATCCCCAACACGCCCGGTTCCACGCCCTACACCTCGAACTGGGCGGCAGAGCTTTTCGGGCCTGCGAATCTGCAGAAAGCAACCAGTGCATTCCCCCAGAGGATCTACAACGTCGTTCTGCAGGGAGCCCTTGGCATTTCGCAGGATGGGATCTTCGGGGCAAATACGGAAGCCGCGGTCAAGAAGTTCCAGCAGAGCCATGGCCTTACAGCTGATGGCATCGTGGGAGCAAAGACCAAAGCGGCTCTGGCAAAGCTGTTCTAAGAAAGGAGCATTGAAATGAGCGAAACTATGGTTATTTGGGCGGTTCTGGTAGCGGCCGCTGTGGTTGTTGCACTGTGCATGATTCGGCTGGGGTACAAATCCCTGCTGGCAGAGTGGGCCTTGGAAGCCATCGACAAGGCCGAGAAAGAGTTCGTCGGCACCAAGCTGGGCGAGGCCCGGCTTGCGGTCGTTGTGGCGTGGCTCAGGGAACGAGTTCCCGCACCGTTGCGGTTTCTTGTGACCGATGAACTGATTCGCAAGGTCGTTCAGGTGACATTCGATGCGACCAGAAAAGGGCTGGAGGTTATGAAGAATGTTTAAGCGGATGTTTGGATGGTTCTTAGACCGGCTCCCCCTGACGAAGTGGATTGAGCTGACGATGACCGAGGACTGAGGAAGGAGGACATCAGTGCTTGCAGAGACAACAGAAGCACTTACCATTACGGTTCCTGCATGGGCTTTGGCCGTGATAGCGTTCCTTGGGACGCTGATCGGCGGCGCAATCAGCTTTACAGTGAACCAGCTTCTTATTAAAGGCGCAGCTGACCGGGCCGAGAAACGGCGGGAGAAGGCCAGCTCGGAACGGAAAGAACGGTACATCCTTCAGATGGACAGCCGAAAGGCAGAGTACGACCTGCTTCTCTGCATCTGTGCTGGCATTGAGAGGATGGAGAGCGAGACCGGGCAGATCTTTTGGAACGGCGAACTGAAGCGGCATCTGGCGGCTCTGGAGAGCGTGGATGTACGTTACAGGGAAGCCGACCAGCGGCAGCTGGCCGAGTTGAGCACTCAGGGCAAATAAGTGAAGCACCCCCACGGCGAATTTAGATGGAATTCTAAATAAAACGCCGTGGGGGTGCTTTTTCGTTTTTTGTGTTTTTTCAACAAAATAAACTGGTAGAAAATACCGAAATACGTTATAATGTAACATTTCGAGGACAAGAAGGTGTGTTTTGTGCTATTCATTAGTTAAGGAGCGAGCGAGTATGGTTAGAATTTTACTGTCCAAGAAGTTAGGCGAGCTTCGGTGGACACAAGCAGACTTGTCACGCGCCACGGGGATTCGTCCAAACACCGTCAGCGACTACTACAATGAACTTTGTGACAGAATAAACTTGGATCATCTCGATCTGATATGTGAAGCGTTGGGCTGTAATCTGGACGAAATCATGGTCCGGGAAGAGAACCCGGAACCGAGGACGAGGAACCGAACTGGATTCGACAAGGCGGCAAAGGGGCCGCCGAGGTCGGATAAGTGAGCAAAAAGGGAGTGGGTTTGGATACCTGCTCCCTTTTTGCATGAGCCAATTGTGAAAGCACATGGGGGCCTTCTTGAAAAAAGTGCGGGTTTATGGTATTCTTTATGTGACAAATGATTCGTTCAAGTGTCCGATAGAAAGCAGGTGAACAGGTGGCAGACAATAAAACGGAACGTGACCTTGATTTTGAGCGCAGGCATGAAGCATACCTGCAGCGGCTTCGGGGCCTTCGCCTGCTTGACGACAACTTTATGACGAAGGTTTTCGAGGATAAGGGCTGTTCTGAGGTGCTGCTTCAGGTGGTTCTGGATCGTGATGACCTGACGATTCGTGAAGTTCATAGTCAGTACGGCCTGAACAACATTCAGGGCCGCTCGGCCCGGCTGGATATTCTGGCCGTAGATGAGCAGAATCGGGCCTATAACATCGAGATCCAGCGCAATGACCGTGGCGCAGAGGTCAGACGGGCCCGCTACAACAGCGGCCTGATGGATGCCAACATCACGGAACCGGGTGACCGTTATGACCAGCTGTATGAAACCTATGTCATTTTCATTACGGAAAATGATATTTTGAAAGCTGGACTTCCGATTTATCACATCGACCGTATGATCCGGGAGACCGGGAAAGAATTTGGTGACGGGGCGCATATTATCTATGTGAACTCGCAAATTAAGGATGACACTAAGCTGGGCCGGTTGATGCAGGATTTCACCTGCACGAATCCGAATGATATGAACTATCCGGTGCTGGCGCAGCGGGTACGCTATTTCAAAGAAGACACGAAGGGAGTGGCAACTATGTGCAGAGCTTTTGAAGAAGTAAGAGAAGAAGGCAAGAGAGAAGAGCGGGTTGAGTTTGCTCGTTCGATGCTGGCAGATGGTGTGCCGTATGAAGTTATAGCGAAGTATACCAAGCTCTCTGTCGAAGAAGTCAGAGCCTTGGACGGCAAGAAGTCTGCATAAGCAGAGGTAACAGATATGAGTGATCCTTTTGAGGAAGTATGGCAAGAAGGATTTCGTGAGGGTGAACAAAAATTCTTGACAGAGTGTGCGTTGGCGATGCTGGCCGACGATGTTCCGTATGAAACCGTGGCGAAATACACGAAACTCTCCCTCGAAGAAATCAAGGCATTAGATGCCAAGAAACCTGCCTGAAAGGTGACCGGCATCAACCTGACACCAAAAGTTTAGACACTCAAATAAACGTATGGCATGAGAAAGAATAACAGACCTTTTCAAAAGGTTAAAAGCGGTATGGTATAACCAGAAATCCCCTGCCAGAAGTTGAGCTCGAATAAAGAATCATCCATCTTCCCCGGAAAGCAACGTTTATGTGTAGCTTTCCGGGGTCTTTTGTTGCTCTACCAATCCAAAACGACCGTGACAAAAAAGAGAGAATCTGGTACAATAGAACCAACGACCAAATGTCTCAACGGACGTAAAAACAAAAGAAAGCGAAGGAAAAGCAATGAGTGCAGCGAAAAAGACTGGCGTGATCTATATTCTGACGAATCCTTCGTTCCCGGATTATGTGAAGATTGGCTATGCGACGGACATTGAAAAGCGGCTGAAGCAGCTGAATCGGAGCGAGTGCATTCCGTTTGCGTTCCGGGTTTATGCAACATACGATGTCTCGACGCCTCTGCAGGACAAAGAACTTCATGGACTGATCGACCGGCTGAATCCGGAGCTTCGGGCAATCGACACGTTTGACGGAAAAACGCGCACCAAAGAGTTTTATGCGATGACCAAAGAGGACGCGTATGCACTTTTAGAGAGTATTGCGAAACTCAGCGGAACGATGGACAAGCTGCAGCGGCTGACACCGGAAGGCCATGAAGTGGTGGATGAAGAAGTTGCAGCGGAGATTCAGGAAGAGGCCAAGGAGCGGAAGGCACCGTTCTCGTTTGTGCGGTGCGGCATCCCGGCAGGAACGGAAATCGAGCTGCTGGGACACCCGGAAGTGGTCGCAACGGTGAAGGATGATCGGCAGATCATGTATCAGGGGCAAACCTATTCGCTTTCGTCGTTGGCACAAAAGATTTTGCAGACAAGTTATCCGCTTCAGGGGCCGGTTCACTGGACCTATCAGGGCCGAAAACTGAGCGACATCCGGCGGGAACGCGAGGCAGAGGGGCAATACTGATGTACTTTGCATACGGAGAAACCGAGATCAACTATCTGACATCAAAGGACAAAAAGCTGGGCGAGGTCATTGCGCAAATCGGGCCGGTGTATCGAGAGGTGGACACAGACCTGTTTTCGGCGGTGGTGCATCACATTGTGGGCCAGCAGATCTCCACAAAGGCGCAGGAAACCATCTGGCAGAGAATGCAAGATACCCTCGGCACCGTGAACGCCCAGACCGTGCTGGATGCCGGGGTGGAGAAACTGCAATCGCTGGGAATCAGCTTCCGGAAGGCAGAGTACATCACCGACTTTGCGCAGAAAGTCCAGAATGGTGCGTTTGATCTGGAAGGCATCTGGGAAAAGCCGGACGAAGAAGTGATCCGGGAGTTGAGCGCATTGAAGGGCATCGGTGTCTGGACGGCGGAGATGATCCTGCTGTTCTGTATGCAGCGGCCGGATGTGTTCAGCTACGACGACCTTGCCATCCAACGGGGACTGCGGATGGTGTACCATCACCGGAAAATCGACCGGAAACTTTTCGAGAAATACCGCCGCCGGTTCAGCCCCTATTGCAGCGTGGCGAGTTTGTATCTCTGGGCGGTCTCTGGCGGTGCCATACCCGGGATGAAGGATTACGCACCGAAAAAGAAATAAACCGCAGCAAAACGACCAATGATAAAGAAAAAAGGAGTTTCCAATGGCAAAACGTTTCTTAGACTGCTGTGCATCGGATTTTGCGAAATTTACGAAGGACGACCTGCTGGAATCCATCCGGAAGAGCGAGGGGCGGGTGCTGGCCTGTGAGACCATCGGCACAGTGCAGCCCATGCTTGGCAATGTGACTAACGCGGAGTTTGTCGCGTCGATGGGCGCGGACATTCTTCTGCTGAATATGTTCGACGTGCAGAACCCCAAAATCAACGGGCTGCCGGAGTGTGAGCCGGAAAACGTCGTCCGTTTGCTGAAAAAGCTGACGGGCCGGCCCATCGGCATCAACTTGGAGCCGGTGGAAGAGGGCGAGGAAGGGGAGACTGACCCGCTGTGGAAGATGTCGGCCGGGCGGCGTGCCACCGTCGAAAATGCGCTGCGTGCTAAGGAGCTGGGTGCCGATTTTATCCTGCTGACGGGCAACCCGGGGATGGGTGTGTCCAACCCGGCCATCGTCCGGACACTGCGGCAGTTCAAAGAGACCGTGGGCGACAGCATCGTGCTGGCGGCAGGCAAAATGCACGCGGCAGGCGTCCTGTCGGAGGCTGCGGAAAACATCATGACCGAGCAGGATGTGGCCAGCTTTGTGGAGGCCGGTGCAGAGATCGTTCTGCTGCCGGCTCCGGGTACCGTGCCGGGCATTACGGTTGAGTATGCGCGGTCGCTGGTCACCTGTGCGCACAAGCTGGGGGCGTTGACCATTACGGCCATCGGCACCTCGCAGGAGGGCGCGGACACCGACACCATCAAGCGGTTGGCTCTGATGTGCAAGATGACCGGCACCGACATCCACCATCTCGGCGACGCCGGCTATGCGGGAATGTCGCTGCCTGAAAACATCATGGCCTATTCGGTGGCGGTGCGGGGCATCCGGCACACCTACCATCGGATGGCGATTTCGGTGGAGCGGTGAGGCGAAAAAGCATCGCTTGAATTGAAAAATCGGAGAATGCCTGTTATAATGGATGTGCTTTCCGGAACACCGGAGACGAAGTACAAAATAGGGAGGAATCTCCATGTATCGCAACGGAATCAAGAGGGTGCTGGCCGTCATCCTGTCACTGTGCGGAATGATCGTGCTGTCGCCGCTTTTGCTCATCCTCTGCATTGCCATCAAGCTGGATTCGCCCGGGCCGGTGCTGTTCAAGCAGAAGCGGGTCGGCATCCACAAACAGCATTTCAACATCCTGAAGTTCCGCACCATGCGGATCGACACGCCCCACGATATGCCCACCCATCTGCTGGCCGACCCGGATCAATACATCACCCGGATGGGCCATTTTCTGCGCAAGACCAGCCTCGACGAGCTGCCCCAGCTGTGGAACATCTTCGTAGGCGATATGGCAGTCATCGGGCCGCGGCCTGCCCTTTGGAACCAGTATGATCTGCTGGCCGAGCGGGACAAGTACGGGGCCAACGATGTCCGGCCCGGTCTGACCGGCTGGGCCCAGATCCATGGCCGGGACGAGCTGGAAATTGCCGACAAAGCCCGGCTGGACGGCTATTATGTGGAGCATCTGAGCTTCTGGATAGACGTGAAGTGCTTCTTTGGTACCATCAAGGCCGTTCTGGACCACGACGGCGTGGTGGAAGGCGGCACGGGAACGCTGCATAAAGAGGGAAAGTAGCCCTCTCAGGCCGCTTCGCGTCCAGCTCTCCCAAAGGGAGAGCCATTGGCATATCGGAACAGCTTTTTCTGACCGAGCAAGGCTTTCGCTTCCGTAGGCGTGAGAGCCTTACGGACGAGCGAAGAAGCAGTGAAACAAGACGCAACACCGAAACTGCCTCTATCGGGAATAACAGGGCCAACGCTTTTAAAAAATAAGGAACCTCTTCGTCCTGCACAGACTCGACCGGTCTGCCAAGGGCTCTCCCTTTGGGAGAGCTGTCAAAGACGAAAGGCTTTGACTGAGAGGGCTATTGCTTTCTGTCGAAAAAGTTATATAATAGTACCGTAAACGCATACAAATAAGGAGGATTTCCATGGATCGCACCTATATCAATGAGGTACAAAAGGAAATTGGAAACACGATCAAGGTTCAGGGCTTTATCGAGAACCTGCGCAACAGCAAGGCGATGGCCTTCATCGTGCTGAAAGATATTACCGG
>CAVKKE010000121.1:0-9441 GCA_963656875.1 Barnesiella intestinihominis
GCATTGATGACGGAAGTAGGACCGCCAGACTGACCAACGATTGCATTTTTACCCATGATGATTTCTCCTTTTTTGTTTTTCTGTTTCGGCAATTATTATTAACGTGCAGGGTGCACGAAAACAGACGCGGGAAAAGGGATCACAAACGAATGTGGCGCGGGGTGCCGTTGACGTAGACGGGGGTCACCTCGTCCAGGATCAGCGGGCGGGCATATTCCTCAAATGCCGCCGTCACCTGCATTCCATCGGGGCTGATCCATTCCAGCGGCACTTTCTTTTCAAGGTTTGCCACCTGCTGGACATCCACCGACTCGGTGATACACTGGTAGGGATAAGCGGAGATGCGCTTGAGAGCGATCATGCGGCCGCTCTCGCCTGCGAAGGCTGCGGCTGCTGCGGCACCGCCCACGGCATAGGCCTCGTTCACATCGGTGCGGCTGGCCAGATGGCTGGCGCAGCGCTGCAGAGTAGAGAACTCGATGGCGCGGCTCTTGCAGTTCAGCTTATCGTGGATAAGATCGGACAGATACCGGCTGGTGCCGCTGAGCACGGCCTTGTGGCCGAAAGCGTCCAGCTGCCCGGCGGTGGACACCAGATCGCACAGATAGGTGCCGTCGGCAGTCTTGACGCCTTCGCTGGCCGCGATGATGACATTGGACTTGACCCGCTGCAGTTCGTCTACCCGGGCCAGGAACTTTTCCTGATCAAAGGGCACTTCGGGCAGAAGGATCAGGTCCGGGCCTTCGCAGTCGTCGCCGCCGGCAAGACATGCCGCACCGGCCAGCCAGCCGGCGTGACGGCCCATGATCTCGGCCACGGTCACGCTGCGGATGTCATACACGGAGGAATCACGGATGACTTCCTTCAAAATGGTGGCGATGTACTTTGCTGCCGAGCCATAGCCCGGGGTGTGGTCGGTGAGACACAGATCGTTGTCGATGGTTTTGGGTACACCGATGAACCGAACACTGCTGCCCACGCGGTCGCCGTAGCGGGAAAGCTTTGCGATGGTGTCCATGGAGTCGTTGCCGCCGATGTAGAACAGCGCACAGATGTCGTACTTGTCAAACAGGGTGAACAGCTTGATGAACGGGGTGGAATCCACATCCGGGTCGGGCAGCTTATAGCGGCAGCTGCCCAGGTAGCTGGACGGGGTGCGCTTGAGCAGTTCAATGCTCATGCGGTCATCCAGCAGAACGTTCAGCTCCAGCATTTCTTCCTTGAGCAGACCTTCGATGCCGTACTTCATGCCGTACACCTTGTCCGCGCCCAGGCTGCAGGCGGCTTTGTATACGCCTGCAAGGCTGGAGTTGATCACGGCGGTGGGACCGCCGCTCTGACCAATGATCACGTTCCTGGCCATGAGAACCTCCTTATTAAATTACCATTCTTATCACTGCGCATCACTGGGTGCCCGGCTTCCGCGCCGCCTGTGTGAAATGGTCTTTGAGCCCTGCACTGCCCGCAGACCGGGCGGCAAACAAACCAGACACTGCAAGTGATACAAAAAAGTTTGCGGCATGTGCACACGCTTTTTGTAAAATGTGCAAAATTGCCACACCCTTATTGTACCTGTTTTGCCTGTTGTATGCAAGACCCAATTGGTTGCACAGGCAAAAAAATTGTGATAAAATAAGTGGGCACAGGGCGGGGTCTGCCATCGGGAACGGTACCGCCCATCAGAAACTCAGAAAGCGGGACAAAAACCATGGGCATTTCGCACGAATATCACTCTTCACCGCGCCGGGCGCGGCACGGCAGCGTCAACTGGAAGCTGCGCCTGCTGGGCGCATTCATTGTGATCCTGCTGCTGGCCTACGCTATCACGGCCATTCTGGAGCACGGTGCAGCGAGCAGTACGGACGAGACGCCGGAGGTGAATGCCAGCGGCATCGCAGAAAACATTCTGGCTCCGCTGCCCATGCAGGGCGAGGCGGGCTCCGATGCGGATGGTGCTGCTTCGGACGGAAGCGCCGGTGCGCAGGCCGCAGCGCTGGAGAATTTCGGCCCGGCAAAACAGAGCGCAGGTGCCTACACGGTGAAAGCCCATGACGCCAGCGTGATCCGCCAGCCCAGCTGCGGGCAGGTGGACCTGAGCTACTTCTCGGATGCGGCTTTCCTGGGTGACAGCCTGACCGTGGGTTTCTCGGACTATCAGATCAATCTGGGCGGGGCTCTCATCTGCGGTTACACCGGTGTGGGCCCGGATGCCATCGTGAACCGCAGCGCAGTCAAGAGCCCCACCCGTGGAGAGGAAGTGGCACTGGATGTGCTGGCGGCAGCGCAGCCGAAAAAGCTGTATATCCTGCTGGGCACCAACACCCTGACCACGCTGGGGGCATCGGACCGTTTCCTGGCCTATTACGGCCAGATGCTGGATGACCTGCGTGCGGCTCTGGGCGATGACTGCGTGATCTATGTGCAGTCCATCCCGCCGGTGCGGCCTTCGGCGGCAGCGGAAAAGCCCGGCCTTGCGTCGGACGTGCTGCAGGGCGTCAACGAGCAGCTGGCCCAGCTGGCGGACAGCAAGGGCTGCGTTTACCTCGACCTGTGGGAGGCACTGGCCGACGGTGAGGGCAACCTGAAAGAGATGCTGGCTGCCCCGGACGGTGTGCATCTGAGTGCAGGCAACGGCTACGGTGCATGGGTCACCTATCTGCGCAACCACGCAAAGTACAATGCGTCCAACTCCTGGACCATGGGCAGCATCTACAGCGCACAGTAATAAAAGAAAGACGGCAGGGCCGGCGGGGCGAGAGCAGCGCAGGCCCTGCTTTTTTGTGGGCAAAGCCTTGACTCTATAACCGTTGTAGGGTTTACTATCTATGACGGAAAGGAGAACCCGCTCGGAAGAAAAAAGAGGGGAGAGCGGGTGAAAACACACATGGAAAAGAATCTCACCAGCGGAAGCGTGCTGAAAAGCATCCTTTATTTTTCTCTGCCGTATCTGCTCTCGTATTTTCTGCAGACCCTTTACGGCATGGCCGATCTGTTCATCATCGGGCAGTATGAGGGCGTAGCCAGCACCACGGCGGTGTCCATCGGCAGTCAGGTGATGCACATGATCACCGTGATGATCGTGGGCCTTGCCATGGGCGCGACGGTCACCATCGGCCGGGCTGTGGGCGCAGGAAACAAGCCCCGCGCCGCCCGGCTCATCGGCAACACGGCCACCCTGTTCATGGCGGGGTCGGTGGTGCTGGCGGCGGTGCTGGTGGGGCTGGTGGACCCCATCATCCGGCTGGTGTCGGTGCCCGCAGAAGCCGTGGCGGGCACGAAAACTTACCTTATTATCTGCTTCATTGGCATCCCCTGCATCACGGCCTATAACATTATTGCGTCCATTTTCCGAGGGCTGGGCGATTCTAAAAGCCCCATGTACTTTATCGCTGTGGCCTGTGTGAGCAATATCGCGCTGGACTATCTGTTCATGGGGGCGCTGCATCTGGGCCCGGCGGGTGCGGCACTGGGCACCAGCCTTTCGCAGCTGGTCAGCGTGGTGATCTCGCTGGCGGTGATCCTGCGCCGGAATAGCGGCATCAGGCTTTCGGGTGCGGATTTCAAGCCGGAGCGCAGTGCGCTGGGTGAGATCCTCGCCATCGGCGTGCCGGTGATGATGCAGGACGGCTTCATTCAGGTGTCCTTCATGATCATCACCATCATTGCCAATCACCGCGGCCTGACCGATGCCGCCGCCGTGGGCATCGTGGAAAAAATCATCAGCTTCCTGTTCCTTGTGCCCAGCTCCATGCTGTCCACTGTGTCGGCACTGGGGGCCCAGAACATCGGTGCGGGCAAGCACGACCGCGTGGATGCCATCCTGCGCTATGCGGTGGGCATCGGCGTGACCTTCGGCGTCATCGTGGCCGTGGCGATGCAGTTCATCGCGCCGTCGGTGGTACGGCCCTTTACCTCGGACGAGGCCGTGGTGCTGGAGGGTGCATCCTACATCCGGGGCTATATCTTCGACTGCCTGTTTGCAGGCGTGCAATTCAGCTTCAGCGGCTACTTCTGTGCCTACGGCAAGTCCGGCTTGTCTTTCCTGCACAACACGCTGTCCATTCTGCTGGTTCGTGTGCCGGGTGCTTACCTCGCGTCCAAATTCTTCCCGCAGACCCTGCTGCCCATGGGTCTGGCGTCAGCCTGCGGTTCGCTGTTCTCCATTCTGGTGTGCCTGATCGCTTACCGCTGACTCAAGCGTCAGCAGAAAGAGGCTCTGCATGGCTGAAACGGAGCTGTTCCAGATCGGTGAAGTGGCGAAAATGTACCACCTGAGCGTGGGCACTCTGCGCCATTATGAGCAGGTGGGCCTGCTGACACCGGAGTATGTGGACCCGGATACGGGCTACCGCTATTACAGCGTCCGGCAGTTTGAGCAGCTGACCAATATCCGCTATCTGCGGGCACTGGATTTGCCGTTGGAAGAAATCACGGCGGCTTTGCGGAACCGGGACGTGAACACGATCTCGGAGACGCTCCGCCGCCAGAAGGAACTGGTGGCCCGGAAAAAACAGGAGCTTGAGATCATTGAAAGAAAAATTGACCGGCGGCTCACGCAGCTGGAAGAGGCATGGCATTGTGCGCTGGATGAGATCCGGCTGATCGAACAGCCTGCCTTGAAACTGGTCTTGCTGCGGGACAGCGTAAAATTCAACTCCTATCTTTGGCTGGAACACTCCATCCGAAAAATCGAGCAAAACCAGAAGCTGCCTCTGAGCTACATTGGAAAAGTGGGCGTGGGCATCTCGGAAGAGAACCTGAAAAATGCAGAATTCGGCCACTATGACCTTGTGTTTCTGGTGCTGGAAGAAGAGGATATTTACGAGGGGAGGGTAGATGTTCTCCCACCCTGCCGGTGCGCGTCGGTGCGCTTCCGGGGCGACCACGGCAACGCCCCGGCCCACTACCAGCAGCTGATGGAATATCTGGACGAAAACAAGCTGGAGATCGCCGGATTTTCCTGTGAGATCGCTCTTGTGGACAACTGCATCTCCGACGACCCGGCGCAGTATGTGACCGAGATACGCATCCCGGTGAAAGCGCGTGCGTGACCGCTTTTTGATGGGAAGGTTTCCTCTTGCGAAATTTCTAACGATATGCTATACTAGGAATTGTTCTTAGAAATAACCGCCGCATTCCACGGCACATCATAAAAAGGAGACCGAACATTATGAGCGTGAAAAAGATCAGCGAAGCCATTCTGGGCCTGGGCGTGGATGACACCACCATTGACCTGTTCGAAAGCCAGTATCCTGTGCCGGAAGGCGTGAGCTATAATTCTTATGTCATTCTGGACGAAAAGACCGCCATTCTGGATACCGTGGACAACCGTGCCACGGATGAATGGCTGGCAAACCTGACGGCCGCGCTGGCAGGCCGCAAGCCGGACTATCTGGTGGTCTCCCACATGGAGCCCGACCACGGTGCAAACATTGCAAAGCTGGCTGCACTCTACCCGGAGATGCAGGTGGTGGGCAACGCAAAGACCTTCCTGTATATGGATCAGTTCTTCGGCGCGGACGCTGTCGCCAAGGAACGCCGTGTCACCGTGAAAGACGGCGAGAGCCTTTCCCTCGGCAGCCACACCCTGACCTTTGTGTTCGCGCCCATGGTGCACTGGCCCGAGGTCATGGTCAGCTATGAGTCCGCCGAAAAGGTGCTCTTCTCCGCAGACGGCTTTGGCCGCTTCGGCGCAGTGGCTGACTACACTGCCGACACCGATTGGGCCGATGGTGCCCGCCGATACTACCTGAACATCGTGGGCAAGTACGGCCCGCAGGTGCAGGCTCTGCTGAAAAAGGCTTCGGCGCTGGACATCAAGACCATCTGCCCGCTGCACGGCCCGGTACTCACCGGCGATCTTGGCAAATACCTGAACTACTATGATATGTGGTCCAGCTACAAGCCCGAGGAGCCGGAAACGGTGCTGGTGGCCAGCGCATCCATCCACGGCCACACCCGCGATGCGGCCCGCACCACGGCCGAAAAGCTCCGTGCACAGGGCGCAAAGGTCGTGGAGATGGATCTGACCCGCACCGATGTGTCCTACGCAGTGGAAGCGGCATTCCGCTATGGCAAGCTGGTTCTGGCCTGCGCTACCTACGACGGCTTCCTCTTCCCGCCGATGGAAAACCTGCTGGCGCACCTCAAGACCAAGGCGTTCCAGAGCCGCACGGTCGGCCTGATGGAGAACGGCACCTGGGCACCTATGGCCGCAAAACTTATGCGTGCCGAGCTGGAAGGCATGAAGAACATCACGGTGTGCGACAATGTGGTCACCATCCGTTCTGCCGCAAGTGCTGCTGCAGAGGCCCAGATGGACGCACTGGCTGCGGAGATCGTGGGGAAATAAAACAAGGGCAAAATAAAAACAAGGAGCTGACATGAAATATGTCGGCTCCTTGTTTTTTTGTGGCATTTTATGCTACACTTATTTTGCTGCCAGTAAGGCGGCAGGCACTGCACACGGCAGGCGGTTTGGCTTCGCACTTCCTTGAAAGGGATGTGATCAGATGCCAATTGCTTTGACGTTCCATCTGTTTGGACTTACGTTCACACTGCGAATCAAAAGGTAAAACCGCCACCTCTGCCAAGGTGACGGTTTTGTTTTGACCTAAAACCTTAAAGAGGCTAAACCGCTTGTCGCAGTGCCTTTTCTGTTAATATTATAGCGCATGACCGTACTTCTGTCAAGAAAACGGCCATGCGCTTTTTTATTCTTCCACGATGATCTTATCTTTGGCGTAGTCCAGTGCAAGGCCGATCAACTCGTTGCGGGAACGGTTGGTCTTGCCTGCAAGGTCATCATAAAAATCAAGGATTGATTTATCTACACGAATCGTAAATGTAACGGGTTCTGTAAGCTTTTTGATCCTTAGTTCGTCCATCGCTGTCACCTCACGACTTATCTATCCGTCGAGGATATGGTTTGATCTCATCCGTCAACCCAAGAAGATAATCAGTGCTTGTGCCATAGTAAAGCGCAAGTGCTTTTAATACGTCTGTTGGAATATCCCGCTTGCCGGTTTCGTAATTGGAGTAGCAGACCTGTGTGCATTGCAGATAAGCAGCGATGTCTTTTTGCAAAAGATCGTGGTCTTCCCGTAAGTCTCGAATTCGCTGATACATAAAAACCTCGTCTGTGCTGGCATTTACAGACAAAGTATAGGGAATAACGAATCGTTATATTGGTGTATAAAACAAAATGTTATATCATGAGGATGAAATAGTTCGTTTTTGCCCAAATGCGTCGCAACAGGCAGAAAAACAACACATCCTGAGAATTGATGCAGAAGGAAACAAACGGTATGCTCAAACCATACAATAGCCGAGTTATCGGCAAAACAGGAGGATGAATTTTATGAAAAAGCGTTTTCGCATTCTGGCGGCGGCTCTGGCCCTGTGCCTGAGCGTGGCATTCACCCCGGCGGCGTCGGCTGTTACGGCTCAGACCGCTGCGGCCCCGGCGGGGCAGGCGACCGTCCAGCAGGTCTCCACCAGCAAAAAGACCGAGGAGATGGTCTGGATCCCTACCCATGGCGGCAAGAAGTACCACAGTAAATCCACTTGCAGCAACATGAAAGACCCCGAGAAGGTCACCCTGTCCAACGCCAAGAAGCAGGGCTTCACTGCTTGCAAAAAGTGCTACTGAGCGCGATTTTTGCGGAAAGTGCGCGCACAGCCCTTGCAAACCGGCACGAAATGTGGTAACATAACTCTTGGTTATAAAACCTGAATACTCCCAAACGCAGCGACGGAGAGAGTAGGCATGGCGTGCACGGCAAAGAGAGAAGCTTCACCGGCTGAGAGGGCTTCCGGGTGCACCTGCGCTGAAGTTCGCTCCTGAGCGGTCTGTGCGAAACAGCAGTAGCACAGAACGGTTGCGCCCCGTTACGGCGTTCTGAGAGCCGCCCGGCACCTGTGTACGGGTGGAAACCGGGTGGTACCGCGGAGCAGAAAATCAACAGCTTCGTCCCTTTTGTCTGGCCTTTGGCCGGGCAGGGGACGGAGCTTTTTTATTGCGTTCCGCTCAGAAACACGAAGAATAAAGGAGAGAAAATCCATGCAAGCAATGATCGACGAGCTGGCAAAACAGGCCGCTGAAAGCCTTGGTCAGGTCTCCAGCAAGGAAACGCTGGCATCCTTCTGGCAGGAATACCTCAGCAAGAACGGCAAGATCCCCGCTCTGATGAAGAACCTGCGCACCGTCGCCCCCGAAGAGCGCCCCGCCATGGGCAAGATCATCAACGAACTCAAGGCAAAGGTGCAGGCAGACTATGACACTGCTGCTGAAAAGGTGAAGCAGGCAGAACTTGCTGCCCGCAACGCCGCCGAGACCGTGGACATCACCCTGCCCGCCAAGACCCGCACTGTGGGCGGTCTGCACCCGCTGACTCTGGTGACCAACCAGATCATCGACGTGTTCTCCGGCATGGGCTTTGCTGTGGCAGACGCCCCGGAGATCGAGGACGACGACCACAACTTCACCCGCCTGAACGTGCCGAAGGATCACCCCGCACGCGACATGCAGGACACCTTCTATCTGTCCGATGAGTTCCTGCTGCGCACCCAGACCTCCGGCGGCCAGATCCGCACCATGGACAGCCAGAAGCCGCCCATCAAGGTGCTGATCCCCGGCCGTGTGTTCCGCTCTGACTCTGACGCAACCCACAGCCCCATGTTCCATCAGATGGAAGGTCTGGCCGTGGACAAGGGCATCACTCTGGGCGACCTGCAGGGCGCACTGAACACCTTCGTGCAGAAGCTGTTCGGTGCCGACACCCGCACCCGTCTGCGCCCCTCTTACTTCCCGTTCACCGAGCCCAGTGTTGAGGTGGACGTGAGCTGCTTCGAGTGCCACGGCAAGGGCTGCCCGCTGTGCAAGCACACCGGCTGGATCGAGGTGCTGGGCGGCGGCGTCGTCAACCGCAAGGTTTTGGAAAACTGCAACATCGACCCGGACGAGTATTCCGGCTTTGCCTTCGGCATCGGCATCGAGCGTATCGCCATGCTGAAGTATGGCATCAACAACATCGGCCTGATGTTCGAGAACAACCTGCAGTTCCTCAAGCAGTTCCACGAATAAGAGGGGAGAGAAGAGACAATGAAAGTACCTTTCAGCTGGTTAAAAGAATATGTAGACATCGACGTCACCGCGCAGGAACTGGAGGAAAAGCTCTTCTCCTGCGGCTTTGAGGTCGAGGAGCTGATCCCGCTGGATGCAGGCATCAGCAAGGTCGTCGTCGGCAAGATCGTCGAGATGGAAAAGCAGGAGGGCACCCACCTGACCAAGTGTGTGGTGGACTGTGGTGAGTACGGCCACGACATCCGCATCAGCACCGGTGCCACCAACATGAAGCTGGGCGACTGCGTGCCTGCTGCTCTGGATGGCTCCACCCTGCCCGGCGGCATCAAGATCAAGGCCCGCAAAATGCAGGGCGT
>CAVKKE010000122.1:0-9417 GCA_963656875.1 Barnesiella intestinihominis
AGGCCCAGTGGCGTGACCTCGGTATGCCGGAAACTCTGTGGCACTGCCATGTCAAAGAGTTCGGCCCCCTGATCGTTTCCATCGACACCGAGGGCCGCAACCTGTTTGAAGAGAACAAGGTCATCTTCAACCAGCGCAAGGAAAAGGCCATTGAAGAGATCTGCAAGCACGTCGGCTTCATCAAGTAAAACCTGCGTATCCTCTGCGGAGAGCAAGAGTCTCCTTCTAACAAATTGAACTCCTAACCATCCTGATTTTACCCAAACCTATCGCTCGAAATACCTGCCACGCACCGCTCTCCGCTGTGCAGATGCCCCCGGCGCTTGACCCCGCCGGGGGCATTTTTTGCGTGCTTTGCTCAGCAGAAAGGTGAAACAAATTCACAAAACAATGATGAAAAGCAACGTTCGTTCAGGAAGGGTTGACAAAACTGTCCTTCCGGAGCATACTATAAGACGTGTTTATTACACACTGAGCTGAATAGAAATCGAATATAGAGGATGCGATGCAGAAGAGTACCTCATGGAGCCGGCAGGCTGTGAAGTGAGCGAAAGGCAACCATCGCCGAACGGGGCCTTGCGGCGGCAGGTCTGCGTGGGGGCACAGAAAACATCTGTGCCACTCCTTCATGGAACATGAAGTGGCGCTATTGCAATTCTGGGTATCTGCTCAGCAGTGCAGCACCTCGCAAGGATGCGGGGTGAAACAGCGCTGCTGTGCAGGTGCCTTTTTTATTTGCGAAAAACGGGGCTGCACGGCTGCGTGTTTACGGGTTATGTTTGAGGGCTATTCCGCACAACAAGAAAGGGGAAATAACAAAAATGATCAACTTCCTGAACTGGCTGGATGGCGTCCTCTGGGGCATCCCGCTGATCGTCCTGATGCTGGCCACCGGCATCTATTTCACCGTACGGTCTGGATTTTTCCAGTTCACCCACTTCAAATGGATCATGAAGAACACTGTCGGCCAGATCTTCCACGGCACTGCCGATAAGAACGAGTCCGGCCAGGGCATGCTGCATCCGTTTGAGACCATCGCCACCGCCATCGGTGGAACCGTCGGCTTCGGCAACATCGCCGGTGTGGCCACCGCTGTGGCTGCAGGCGGCCCCGGCGCTGTGTTCTGGATGTGGTTCACCGCTGCTCTGGGCATGATCCTGAAGCAGGTGGAGGTCACTCTGGGCTGCTATTACCGCCACACCAAAGAGGACGGCTCCACCACCTTCGGCGGCCCCACCTACTACATGGAGTACGGCCTGGGCCGTGAGCGCCACTGGGGCAAGCTGTGGATGATCCCGGCCATCATCTTCGGCATCGGCATCTTCAGCACCTTCTTCGTCACCTCTTCCACCCTGACCGCTTCTCAGGTCGTGGCAGGCGCCTTTAATCTGGGCACCTACCACATCGGCTCTCTCGAGGTGGAGGGCATCATTCTGGTGGGTGTCGGCCTGACCGTCATCGACTACATCATCACCAGCGGCGGCGTCAAGGGCGTGGCCCAGATCTTCTCCAAGCTGGTGCCTGTCATGAGCATCATCTACATCCTCATGGGCATTGCCATGATCGTGGTCAACATCAACCGCGTGCCTGCCGCCTTTGTCTCCATCTTCCACGATGCCTTCACTGGCACCGCTGCCATGGGCGGCTTTGCAGGCGTGGCTGTCTCTGAAATCGTCCGCGTGGGCATGGCCCGCGCCGTCTACTCCAACGAGGCTGGCTGGGGCACCTCTCCCATGATCCACTCCTCCGCCCGCACCAACCACCCTGTCTCTCAGGGCATGTGGGGCTCCTTTGAGGTCTTCTTCGACACCTTCATCATCTGCACCATCACCGCACTGTCCGTCATTCTGAGCGGCATGTGGACCGACGGCACCGACGGCGGCACACTGGCTCTGGAAGCATTCCAGCAGGGCTTCGGTCAGGTGGGCGCATGGATGCTGGCCATCATCATGATCGTGTTCACGGCCACCACTTCCGGCGGCTGGTTCACCTATTACATCGCCATCCTGAACCACCTGTACAAGAACCGCGAAGGCATCTTCGGCAAGGTCATCATGAAGCTGTTCTACCTCACCCGTGCACTGCCCGGCCTGCTGTGGACCATCTATCTGGTCAAGACCAACAATCAGGGTTTTGTGTGGACGGTGGTGGACATCACCTCTGCAATTCCCACCTTCGTCAACGTGGCGGTCATCCTGATCCTGTCCGGCGACTATTTCAAGCTGCTGAAGGACTACAAGGCCCGCTACCTTGGCATCGGCAAGGTGGACAATAACACCAAGCTCTTCTATGAGGATGCAGTTCCGGCCAAAGCCAAGGAATAAAAATGGGCTAGGGGGTCAGCGGGGAGCTTTCCCTCGCAAATGAGCCCGGAACCCCCTGTGTTCCCTTTTTTGTCACCTCTGGTGACATCTTCCCCCGGCCGGGGGAAGTCTTTGCCCCAGCGCTTCGCACTGGGGCCCCACTTCGCCGGAATTTGCTCAGGAAACTTTCCGCTGGCCCATTCATAATGCAAACCTGTTTTGGATTAGAAAAGGAAGCAAAATCAATGAAAACGATCTATTACAATGGCAAGGTCTACACCGGCGAAGCGGTCATCTCCGCTTTTGCGGTGGAAGACGGCAAGTTCATCTTTGCCGGTTCCGACGCTGACGCCAAGGCGCTGGCCGCAGAGGGCGATGTCCTGACCGACCTGAATGGTCAGTTCGTCTGCGCCGGATTCAACGACAGTCATATGCACCTGCTGAACTATGGTGCATCTCTGGGGGCGGCCAAGCTGGCCGAGCACACCGAGAGCCTGGCCGATCTGCTGGATGCCCTGCGGGACTTCCTCGCAGCGCATCCCCGCAGGAACGGCGCATGGCTGCGGGGCCGCGGCTGGAATCAGGACTACTTCACCGATGTGCACCGGATGCCCGACCGTTACGATCTGGACAAGGTGTCCACCGAGGTGCCCATTCTCATCACCCGCGCCTGCGGCCACTGCCTTGTGGTGAACTCCAAGGCGCTGGAGCTGCTGCCCGTGTCCAAGGACACCCCGCAGCCCGACGGCGGACGCATCGGTCTGGACGAGAACGGCGAGCTGGATGGACGCTTCTACGACAACGCCATGGACCCGGTCTATGAGTCCATCAAGGCTCCTGACCGCGAAGAGCTGAAGGAAATGATGCTGGAAGCCTGCAGGGAGCTGAACCGCTACGGTGTCACCAGCAGCCAGACCGACGACTACTGCGTCTACCGCAGCATTCCGTACTCCGAGGTGAACGAGGCTTACAAGGAGCTGGAAGCCGAAGGCAAGCTGACTGTGCGCGTCTACGAGCAGTGCAACTTCACCGAGCTTTCGCAGCTGCAGCAGTTCCTCACCGACGGCAACATGACCGGCAAGGGCACCGACCACTTCAAGATCGGCCCGCTGAAGCTGCTGGGCGACGGCGCTCTGGGCGGCCGCACGGCTTACCTGAGCAAGGGCTACGCCGACGACCCCGAGAACCACGGGTTCCCGCTGTTCTCCAAGGAGAACATGCAGGCGCTGGTGTCCTGTGCAAATGCTGCCGGAATGCAGATCGCTACCCACGCCATCGGCGACGCCTGCCTTGACATGGTGCTGGACTGCTATGAGAACGCGCTGGCTGAGCACCCCCGCAACGGTCATCGCCACGGCATCGTCCACTGCCAGGCCAGCCGCGCCGACCAGCTGGAGCGTATTGAAAAAATGGGCCTGCACGTCTACATGCAGAGCATCTTCCTGGACTACGACAACCACATCGTGGAGCAGCGCCTGGGCAAGGAGCTGGCTTCCACCAGCTACAACTGGAAGACCCTGAAAGACCACGGCGTGTCCGTGTCCAACGGCACCGACTGCCCTGTGGAGCTGCCGGACGCACTGGCTGGCATTCAGTGCGCCGTCACCCGCACCTCCCTGCACGACCATGTGGGCCCCTATCTGCCGGATCAGGCGTTCACCGTCAAGGAAGCGCTGGACAGCTACACCATCGAGAGCGCCAAGGGCAGCTTTGAAGAGGCCGTCAAGGGCCGCATTGCCCCGGGCTATATGGCGGACTTTGTGGTGCTGGGCAAGAACATCTTCGAGGTATCTCACGACGAGATCAAGGACATCCCTGTGATGGCCACCTACCTTGGCGGCGAGTGCATCTACCAGAAGTAATGAGAGAATAAAAGTATATAAAGTGGAAAGAACCCTCTGCTGCATACGGGAATGTGCAGCAGAGGGTTCTTTAATTTTTTGCGTGCTCGACCTCTCCGTCACGCCTTACGGCGTGCCACATCCCCCAAAGTGGGAGGCTTTGGCATTCCATGCAGAGTTTGCAGTTTTGCCAAGGGCTCTCCCCTTGGGAGAGCTGGCGCGTTAGCGACTGAGAGGGCGAGGATGCTTCCCTTTTTACAGCGTCGGCATCTGATTTTCAATCCAGTCTGCCAGTGCGTCCGTTTCGTCCAGCGCAAAGTCTGCCCCCGGAATGTCGCCCACGACGGCCAGCGGCTGGAACGCGGTGTTCTCCGTGGTCACAGCCTTGCGGATGACCTCGACTTTGGGCCAGCCGCTGTCGTTGAAGCCATCCAGCAGCACCAGATCATAGCCGTGGCGCTCAAACAGAGCAAGCAGGTCCTGTTCATTCAGGCGGAACTGCTCGGTCAGCAGATAGCGGTCTGCCGTGAACACAGCCACGCCCTCGGCCCCGGCCTCATGCAGGTGGGCGGTGTCGGCGTCGGTGGAGACGGGAATGTCCGCCTGACGGATGACGCCCACCTTCAGGCCCCGGCGTTTCAGCACCGGGATCAGCCCGGCCAGCAGCGCAGTTTTTCCGCAGCCTTTTGCGCCGCTGACGGCCAGCACGGCCGGGTGTTTGAAATTCAGTTCGGCGGCAAGCGCCTCTTTCTGTTCACTGTACAAGAGTGACCCCTCCTTTTATTCTTCGATGCGGACAAAACGGGGCTGCACTCTGCCGTCCCGCTCCACGGTCTCACACCACATGGCGGCGGGGCGCACCCAAAGGCCCCGCTCCCCGTACAGGGCACGGTAAACCACCAGCTCTTCCTCGGTCTCGCTGTGGCGTGCCATGCCGATGACTTCGTATTCATTGCCCTTGAAATGCCGGTAGCGGCCGGGCAGCACATTGTATTGGAACGGCTTCATAGTTATCCTCGCTTGTGATAGTATTTTGCGATCACCTGCACCATCCGGTCCAGATCGATGGGCTTGGCGATGTGTTCATTCATGCCCACGTTCAGGCAGTGCTCAATGTCATCCACAAAGGCGTTGGCCGTCATGGCGAAGATGGGCACCGATGCAGCGTCGGGGCGGTCCATGGTGCGAATGGCATGGGTGGCTTCGTAACCGTCCATCACTGGCATCATGAGATCCATCAGAATGATATCAAAGCTGCCGGGCTCTGACGCCGCAAAGGCGTCCACGGCCTGCCGGCCGTCCCGTGCGGCAGTGACGGCGGCACCCCGGTCTTCCAGCAGGCTCTGGGTCACCATGAGGTTGATCTCGTTGTCCTCAGCCAGCAGGATGCGTGCGCCTTCGATGGAAGCCGGGAAGTTCTGCGGGGCGGGTGCGGCCGCAGCGCTTGGGTCCAGCTTGATGGGCAGCGTGATGGTAAAGGTGGAGCCGGAGCCTTTCCGGGTGTCCACCGTGATGGTGCCGCCCCGCTGATCCAGCAGCTCTTTGACGATGGGCAGGCCAAGGCCCGTGCCCTCATAGCGGGTGCGGCGGAGTCGAATTCCTGTGCAAACGGCTCAAAGGTGCGCGGGCGGAACTCCGGGCTGATGCCGGTGTCGGCGCAGACGAACTCAAACTGCAGGGTGTCAGCAGTGCAGCCGGTTTCCCGGCAGGTGACGTGGATCTTTCCGCCCGGCTCGGTGAACTTGACCGCGTTGGACAGGATGTTCTGCATGACCTGCCGCAGGTGCAGCGGGCTGCCGATGACCCGGCTGTGCTGCAGATCGGCAGTGTCCAGCGTGAGGGTCAGATGCTTTTCGTCGGCCTGCACCTGAATGAATTCCACAGTCTCGCGGATGACAACGTTCAGGTCATAAGGCTTGTCCTCAAACTGAATTTTGCCGGATTCCAGCTTGCTCATGCGCAGCACGTCTTCCAGCAGCTCGTGGAGATAGTCGGTGGAGGTGATGATCTTGTCGATGCAACCCCGGACGGCGGCGGGATCGTCCAGCGAATCCTGGGCCAGCACAGCCATGCCCCGGATGCCGTTGATGGGCGTGCGCACGTCGTGGCTCATGCGGCGCAGAAACAGCGTTTTGGCTTCGCTGGCGATCTCGGCATCGGCGGCAGTCTTGCGCAGCCGGGCCTGATAATCTTCTTCTTTCTGCTTGTAGTCGGTGATATCGCGGGATGCGACCAGCACATCCTTCAGCCGCCCGGCGCTGTCCTGAATGACCGTGGCGATGCTGGACTTTCCATCCAGGCGCTGCTCCATAGTGTCTGTGTCAAAGAAATCCAGATAGCGCTGCTGCCGGTAAGCCGGAGCAATGAGCTTTTCGGCGTAGATGGCATAAAGCTGCCGGATGCCGGCCTGCTCCACGGGCACAGTGTTCTGCCGGGGCGCTGTGGTGATGTTTTCAAAGGTGTCTTCCTGCAGATGCAGCAAGGTGGTGCCGGCGAACAGCCGACTCAAGGTGCGGATGATGCGGATCTGCTGCTCTTCGGTCTGGCGGTGGCGCCGCTCGGCCCGGGTGCGCATGGTCATCAGCAGCATGCACAGCAGAGCATAGACGGCAATGGCCGAGGTGACCATCGGCAGCATGTTGGTGAACACTTCCGTGAAAGGGTAGAACACATAGATGTAGTACTTCTGGAACACCTGCCGCTTGCCATACCACAGCGTGTGATCGTAGCGGACGCGGATCAGGGTGTCAAAATCGCACTCGCTGAGGATGACATCCTGCGCAGGGAACTCCGAGATGGGCTGCCCGGCATAGCTGATGTCGGCGTTGGTGGCAAGGATGGTGGTGTCGTCCGTGATGAGGATGCGGGGGTTCTTGTGGAAGTTGTTGCCCTCCAGTGCTTTTTCCAGCGAGGGGGCATAGAGGTCGGTGCTGCGGGAGGTCACGGCATGATAGCCGATGACCAGTCCGGTGGTGTCGCGGCGGGCGGAAACGGCCAGATCATAGACCGTGCCGTTCAGCTCCAGCCGCTGAGAGAAAGTCTTGTTGTGGGCCTGCAGGATGTTCTGCAGGCTGGGGTTTTCCAGCACCTCGGCCAGCAGCACGGCAGGCTTGAGCCCGGCGATGTCGGCCTGTGTCACTGGGTTGAGCGCATCGTCGGTGATCAGAACGCCGGTGAGCCCCATCTCTGAAACATAGCCGGACACATAGCTCTGGGTGCTGAGCAGGTAGCCCGGGGCAAACTCGGCCAGGGACAGGGTCTTGTTCAGCACGATGTTCAGTTCGGCAGCGTCCTGCCCGTCGGCGTAGTTATCATAGCGCTGGCACAGCGTTTTCAGGAAGTCGATGGTCTCATCGGCCAGGTCGGAGGTGTCCCGCTGGTCGGCCTAGATCACGGTCACCAGAAAGAAGCACAGCAGGACGATGATGCAGATCAGGATGCCCCGCTCCGGGCGGTGGGTGCGCTTATTCATAGGCATCCTCCTGTTCAAAGCTCTGATAGTCCTGTTCATCAAGCCCGTATTTCTGCGCAATGGCGGCAATGGTGCCGTCGGCTTTCATCTCGGTGAGGGCGTCGTTCAGCTTTTCCACCACGGCAGTGTCTGCATCCTTGGCAAAGCCCACGCCGACCTGCGCAATGAACAGCGGTTCGTCCAGATAGCGGTAGAGCTGGGGCGCGGCGGCACTCTGCCAGCACCGAGTCGGTCAGGCGGAAAAAGCTGTCTTCCCAGATGGGCTTGAGCTGATAGAAATAAGCTCCCACCACATAGGATTCCACCGCAAACTCGGCGGACGAGGTGAGAAAAATGATCTTGACGGCGGTGTCAAAGCGGCGGATCTCCCGGGCGGCAGTGATGCCGTTTTCCGCCGGCATGATGACATCCAGAAAAGAATGTCATAGCGGACGCCCTTTTCGATCTGCGCCAGCAGATCAAGCGGGCTGTGAAATGCGGTGCACTGGAGGTCGGCACCCCGCTGGACGCTGTATTTTTCCAGCAGGGAGGCCAGTTGGTCGAGCACGGCCTGATCGTCATCGCAAAATGCGATCCGGGTCATAGGGTGAGCACATCCTTTGCTTGTGGGATAGAACGGGCTGGCGGCGCGGCCTGCAGACTGCGCACCTGCCCGCAGAAAATTATATCATTTTTTCGGCGGGCTGACCAGCCGTCTTTCCATCTTTTTCGCGGCTTTCGGCCTTCTGGCGGGAAAAGGACGGAGAATTGCGCAACAGCAGAAAAATTTTTCGGAAAATCACAAAAACGGCAGAAAGATGCGGTGGTTTTGCCAAAACTTCCGAAACTTTCTTGCCTGCCGGAGCGGCATATGCGGCATTTATATAATGAAATTATAATAGGGGGCAGGTGCAGCTCTTTGCGGGGGCTGGCACTGGGAACTGTGCCCGGGGAGGTTTGCGGCATGAAAAAAACAGGCAGAAAAAGAGCATGTGCGGCGGTGCTGTGTGTGGTGATGGTCTTTGCGGTGCTGTGCGGCTGCACGGCAAAAACAGCGCAGGACGTGCCGCAGGAGCGCACGCCCATCACGATAGGCTGCGACAACTATGAGCCCTACACCTACATCGAAGCCAGCGGCAGCTTTGCCGGGGTGGATGTGGAGCTGGCCACGGAAGCCTTCCACCGGCTGGGCTATGAGACGCAGTTCCAGATGATCCAGTGGGAAGAGAGGGACAGCCTGCTCAACAGCGGGGCCGTCGAATGCCTGTGGAGCTGTTTCACCATGACGGGCTGGGAGGATCTCTATCAGTGGGCCGGGCCCTATCTTTACAGCCGCCATGTTGTGGTGGTGCAGGCGGACAGCGGCATCAGGACACTGGCAGATCTTGAGGGCCGCCGGGTGGGCGTGCAGGCCACCACCAAGCCGGAGACCATCCTGCTGCAGCGCACCGACCCCCGCATCCCGCAGGTGGGGCAGCTGTATTGCTGCTCGTCCATTGCGGAACTGCACGCGCTGCTGCGCAGAGGCTATGTGGACGCCATCGCCTCCCATGAGGAGACCCTGAAGCTTTTGACCGAAGAGGGCCGCGGCGCGTACCGCATTCTGGAAGAGAGCCTTTACACATCGGAACTGGGCGTGGCCTTTGAACGGGGCACCCATGAGGAACTGAGCCGGCAGCTGACGCAGGTGCTGAACGAAATGAAGCAGGACGGCACGGTCGAGCGCATCGTGGAAAAATATGGGATGGACCCACAGAAGACTGTCTGGGGAGACTAACTATTAAAAGTCAAGACCCAAAATGAAAAAATCCGTCTGCCGACC
>CAVKKE010000123.1:0-9268 GCA_963656875.1 Barnesiella intestinihominis
ACCAGATAAAAGCGGCGTTCCAACTTGTTCACCTCACAAACACAAGTGTTCTTGCAGTGAATATAATAACATCCGACCCCCTGCATTGCAAGAGGTCGGATGCGTTTTTGTCAGATTATCCAGTTTTGTCTTATGAAGCGCGGTGTTTCCTTGCCGGAATTTCGCCCCGGCGGCGCAAAAGTACGATTTTCGCGTTCATTGTCCGTCACACGGCAACAAAATCACTCTGTATCCAGATTACTTGTATCTGCCGGGATGACAGTCTGCTCCGGAGCAGCATCCTGTGCAGTTTCTGCCGGTGCGGAAGCCGCAGGTGCCGCTGCAGATGCATGAGAATAATTGCAGGTGTCCGGCAGATCGTCCGCACGGTAGTAGCCCACAGCAGTGCTCGGGCAGGAGCCGCTGGCCAGCAGACCGCTCTGAGTGCAGTAGCGGCGCTCCACAACGCCCTCAGATGCCGGGAATGCCTTGTAAGGCAAATCCGCCTGAACTTCCTCCATCAGGGCTTTCCACGCCATGACACAGGTGCGGGTCTTGGCCTGCTGCTTGCCCAGGGTCTTGGTCATGTCGTAGGGTGCATCATAGCCCCACCACACAGCGGTGACATAATAGGGCGTGCCGCCCACGAACCACAGATCCTTTTCATCGCTGGCGGTACCGGTCTTGCCGAAGGATTCCATGCCGTTGGAGTTGGGATAGCGTCCGCTGGCAGTACCCACGCTGGAGTACAGCACGTTTTTCAGCAGACGGTTCATCACATAGGCGGTGTCCGGGGTCAGTGCCTGATAGCTGGTGGCGTTGTTTTCCAGATAGATGTTGCCGTCACGATCCAGCACACGGGTGTAGAGGTGCGGGGTGGTGTATTCGCCGTCATAGAAGATCTGGAATGCAGCAGCCAGCGCCGTCGGGGTGACGCCGTGGGTCTGGCTGCCCATGACCATCTGTGCAAGGCCCACATCGTTGACCGGGTCCAGCGTATCCAGCTGCAGGGTGTTGTAAACGAAGTTGAAGATGTTGTTTGCGCCCACAAGGTCGCCCACGCGGACGGCAATGGTGTTCAGCGAGCGGGCCAGGCCATTCCACAGCGGCACATCACTGTTGTCGCCGTAATTGCCGCCGTAGTTGCGGGGCCAGCTGCGCCATGCATTGGGGTAAGCCCGCAGCTGCTTGTCCGACAGGCCCATCAGGCCGTTCTTGCGGCAGTAGTCCTCGTCACGGATGACCATGTCCTGCTTCAGATACAGCGGCGAGTTGTTGAGCATGGTGGACCAGTTCACCAGACCATACTCCACACCCAGTGCATAGGCACCGATGGGCTTGATGGTAGAACCCGTCTGGCGGGTAACACTGTAAGCACGGTTCAGCGAAAGGCTCTTGGTCTTTTCGCCCAGGCCGCCCACAATGGCGATAACATTGCCGTCATAGTCCAGCGTGACCATAGCCGCCTGTGTGCGGACGTTGCGGTAATAATAAATCGTGCCATCGTCGCCGGTGCGGGTCTTGGGGGTGCCGTCATCGTTCATGACCTGAATGTCATCGTCCGAGATGGAGGTCACCTCTTCCTCATGCCAGCCGGCCGGGAAATAGGCGTCGCCGTCGTTGCGCATCAGGTTCTCCATGGCGGTCTGCACCTTGGTGTTGACGGTGGCTTCAATGGTGAAGCCGCCGGTGTACAGCAGCTTCTGAGCCTCAGCCTCAGAAATGTTCTCCTTGGCCATGATGTCCTGCACCACCTCGGTGAACAGCGCATCGGTGAAGTAAGAGGTGGTGGAAGAGGTCTGCTTGCTGTCATCCTCTTCTGCCAGCACCAGCGGCTGGGCCGCAGCGTTGCGGTACTCGTCCTCGCTGATGACGCCCTGCTGCCACATGTTGTACATGAGGAAGTTGCGGCGGTTGATGAGGTTTTCGGGATTGGTATAAGGGTTATAATTGGTGGGGTTCTTGGTGATGGACGCGATGGTGGCACACTCCCACAGGGTCAGCTGGCTGACATCCTTGTTGAAGTATTCATTTGCCGCCGTCTGTACGCCCTGAATGGTGCCGGTGAAGCTGATGGTGTTCAGGTATGCTTCCAGAATGGTCTCTTTGGAGTAGCTGCGGCTCAGACAGAGGGCGCGGTAGATCTCGCGCAGCTTGCGCAGAGCGCCATCAATGCCGCTGGAGCTGTCGTCATCCGTCAGGTTCTTGATGAGCTGCTGCTCCAGCGTAGACGCACCCTGCTTGGAGCTGTAGATGGGCAGCAGATACTCATTGATCATGGCACCGATGGTGCGCTTGAAGTTGACACCGGGCTCATTGTAAAAGTCCTTGTCCTCGGTGCAGATGAATGCATACTGCAGATTGGTGGGGATCTGCTCCAGATCTGCCCACACACGGTGGCTGTTGGAGGAACGCAGGGTAGCATACTCCACCTGTGCTCCGGTGTCCGGGTCGGTGGCCATGACCACACTGGACTGGCTCAGCTCAATGTTGTCCAGATCCAGCAGGTCGCCGTCGTTGGCCGTGGCCTGCACCACATAATAAACAGCCCCCACCATCACAAGGCTTCCGGCCATGATGCCAAGGCACAGCAGTGTGGCAATGGTGCGTCCAATGAAGCGCAGGATGGGATGTCTGCGCTTTTCCCGGGGCTCATCGGGTTCTCCCTCCAGTTTCTTCGGGGCCCTGCCGCGGTTGGGCGAGGGCTGAGGCTCCCGGCGGCTGTTGCTCACATTCACCTTACGTCCCGCCGAAGCCGGCGAATGCTCTTCGCCGCTGCGGTGAATCTTTCTCATCTCATTGCTGGAGATAGGGATCGCCTCCTAACATTTACGGGCTTGATGATCCAGCGCCTGGCGCTGGTGATCTTTCAAAAAATCAGGGCGCACATGATCGTACGCAATACCATATTATAGCACGCCCGCAAACCGCGGGCAAGAAGCAATCTGCATGCCCGGCCGTTCAATTGCCCTAATTATCTGTAGTATAGCACATCCCGCCGGGCAAAGTACAGCATTCTTGTGTGAAAAATGTTTACTTTTGCCCTCTGTGAGCCATACTTTTCCGCGAAAGGAGCGTGTTTTTCATGCGCAAGCTCTGCACCTGCCTGTTCTACGGGCTGTGCGTGTTCACCATCGCGTTCAGCCTGTTCTGGATGTCCCTGCCCCGGCTCACACTGCCCGCCCCTGCCGGAAGCGAAACTCCGCCCTCTTCTGCAGAGCCGAGCCTTGCTGCTCAGGCCGTGCCGGAGCTTTCCGCCCAGAGCTATCTGCTGCAGGACAAAGGCGGCCGGGTGGCCGTGTATCGCTGCAATGCCGACGGAAAAGCCGGGGCCCTTGTCACCATCACCGGCATCTATACGAACCTCCTGCCGGAGAATGACGCTGTGCGCATCAAAAGAGGCGTGATCGTCCACAGTGAGCGCGAACTGGATCTTTTGCTGGAAGACCTGGGCGAATGATGACAAATCTGTCATTTTTTATTGACATTGTTGCCGTGTAATTGTATAATTATTAAAGAAGCTAAGTTTCTTAACCTGTGCCCGTGTCAGAAGAAGGGAGTGTTTCCCATGTCCGAACCGATCAAGCTCCATTATAAGTGTCGTTTCTGCGGGATGCAGACCAGCAAGGGCCTGCTCAGCGGCCCGCCCAACCCCGGTGTCTGCAACAAGTCTCCCAAGGTGGACGGCTTCCACACGCCCCACAAGTGGGTCATCGTTGCGCAGAAGCCGGTCTGACGGCTGTGACAAAGAAAAAACCTCCGGGTCCTTCCCGGAGGTTTTCTTTGTTGTTATCGCAGCAGTTATGCTTCCATGCCTTCCAGCGGAACAAGGTAGGTCTTGCGGCACTCCTCATATTCCAGCATGTAGTCCTTGGTGGGGTTGTGGTGCATGACGCTCTTGAGGGTGTGGGAGTCGTAATCCTCACCGGCATCCATGCCAATGAGCCGGGCAGCAATGTTGGAGCAATGATCTGAAATACGCTCTGCATTGTTCAGCACATCCAGGAAGACGACGCCGGTGTCGATGGAACACACACCATCCTTCAGGCGGCGGATGTGCTGGTCACGCAGACGCTCCACCATCACGTCGATGATCTCTTCCAGCGGCTCCACCTGAGCGGCCTTGTGGATATCATCGTTCTCAAAGGCGTCATTGGTCAGGGTCAGGATGCGGTCCAGCGCCTGTTCCAGCAGCTGCAGTTCCTTCTGAGCGCTTTCACTGAAGGAAGCCTCTTTTTCGTTCAATTCCTCTGCCTTTTCCATGATGTTCACGGCGTAGTCGCCGATGCGCTCGAATTCCGTGACAAAGTTCAGCAGTTCGGTCACCTCATGGCTCTCGTCATCGCCCAGCTCCTGATCGGTCATCTTGATCAGATAGTTAGAGATCGCCACTTCCATGCGGTCGATGAGGTTTTCACGCACCTTGATGGCACTGACGGTGTCCTCGTCCATCTTCAGCAGCAGCGGAGAAGCCAGGTTCACGTTGCGGGCAGCGCGGCGGGACATCTTGACCACCGCATTCTTAGCCTGCTGCAGAGCCACAGCCGGGCTCTTGAACAGACGCTCGTCCAGAACGGGCATGCTCAGCTCCTGCGCTTCCTCTGCATTGTCCGGCACGGTGAGCATGGCCAGCTTGGACAGCACACCGCTGCAGGGCAGGAACAGCAGCATCGCGCAGATGCTGGACAGGGTGTGGATGTTTGCGATGGAGCCCTTGTTCATCACGTCATGCCACATGGGGATGCCGATGGTGAACTGCACCGCATAGACCAGTGCCAGCAGGACGATGCTGCCGATCGCATTGAAATACAGGTGGATGAGGGCAGCGCGCTTGCCGTCTTTGGAAGAGCCGCCGATGGTCAGCAGCGGGGTGAACGCCGTGCCGATGTGGGCGCCCAGAATGATGGGGATGGCCGAACTGAAAGTGACCAGACCGGTGCTGGACAGCGCCTGCAGGATGCCCACAGAAGCCGAGGAGGACTGGATAACGACCGTGACGATCACGCCCACCAGAACACCCAGAATGGGATTGGTCATGGTGACGAACAGGTTCTGGAACATGGCGCTCTCACGCAGGGGCGAAACGCCAGTGTCCATCAGGCTCATGCCGGTGAACAGGATGCCGAAGCCCAGCATGATCTGGCCGATGTTCTTTTTCTTCGCGTTGCGCAGGAACACAAAAAAAATGCAGCCGATAAACGCCACCACAGGCGCAAAGGTCTTGGGCTGGATCAGCGTCAGCCAAAGGCTGTCGCCGGAGATGTCCGCCATGCGGATCAGCTGACCAGTGACAGTGGTACCAATGTTTGCGCCCATGATGACGCCAACCGACTGCGTCAGTGTCATGATGCCGGAGTTGACCAGGCCGACACAGATCACGACTGTGCCCGCCGAGGACTGAATGACGCCCGTGATGAGGGTGCCAAAAATAACGCCTTTGATGGTGGAGGAGGTCAGTTTTTGCAGCACGCCCTGCATCTTGCCGCCGGCCAGCTTTTCCAGGCCAGCGCCCATGATGGACATGCCGTACAGAAACAGCGCAATGCCGCCCAACAGAGAGGTAATGTGTGTGATATCCATAACGATACTCCTAGATTGTGATCTTCCTTTTGATCCTTTTACAGCACACAGCCGCCGGAACGCCTTCTTCCTGCATTCCGGCAGCCGTTCTCGGGCCGCTGCCCCGCCGTCCGCCGGGCAGGCCCGTGTGTTCTCCTGCACAGCCATACACAACAGCCGCGCTCATTAATTATTATATCATCTTCCTCCCTGTGACAACAAGGTTTATTTTACATGAAAATCACTTTTTCTACACATTTTTCTGTGTCTTAGCAAAAACGCGTCCTGTTCTTTTCAATTATTTTACATCCATTTTACATTGCATTCAAAAGTGCTTTCGGTTCGCCAAAGCTTACCCTGCCAGCTCCTCCATGGCTTCGCGGACTGTGTCCGCCGAAAACAGGAACACACCGCTGCCGGTGTATACCTCCACATGGCTCCCAACATAGCGCAGCTCAACGTCTTTCATCTGTGTTCCCTCCTGTGCATCATTTTTCGGTGTATTTTTTCACGGTTTTCCTGCCGTGATGACATTATCGCACAATAAGAGTCCCATAAACCGGATTTTCAAACGCAAAAACCGCCCTGTGCACTTTTTCACAGGGCGGTTTGTCTTACCTATTTATAAATATCCGGCTCAATGCACGGCAGCATATGCCGGATGGTTCTGTTCCCGGGTCTGCTGCTCCGCACGGGACTTATCGTAGCAGTAACGGATGATGGCCTGCCGGCGCACGATGCCGATGAAGATGCCGCGGTCATCCACCACAGGCACAAAGTTCTGGTTCATGGCGGCTTCAATCAGCTGATCCATGCTGGTGGTCACGGTGACCGCCTTATAGTCCCGCTTGTGGGGGAAAGCCGAGATAGGGATATCCTCTGCTGCTTCCAGATCCAGCCCATGGAACTTTTTCAGCCCCCAGAGGATATCCCCCTCTGTCAGCGTGCCCACATATTTGCCCTGACGGTTCAGCACCGGGATGGATGCATAGCGGTTGTTCTCCCACTTTTCCAGTGTCTGGCGGAGGGTGAAATCATCGTAAACGTACATCAGATCCTGCTTGGGGGAAAGGAAAAACAGAATGTTCATGACAACAGCTCCTAAAATCAATACTGAAAAACGCATCTGCGCAAAAAAGAACGCAGTTCATCCGCACAAGCGGGACCCTGCGCCGCAGTCCCTATCCTTACCTTCATTTTAGCACTTTTCCATAGACAGATAAAGGGTTCTTTGCCAGCTTTTATAATTTTTTAACAGATTGTTCTCACTCCTTTGTCATACTTTTTTCTTCCGTCTGCCCGACGGCTGTCCATCATTTTCGCTCTGACGCTGCGCGAAATGGCGCGAAGCGTGGTTTTCCTGCAAAAATACACGCAAAAAGCGGATATCCCAGCAATTTGAACTGTACAACAGCGCTCCGAAGTTGTATAATAGAGTGGGTGTTTCTCGGCGGCGTCTGCGTGTTTTGCAGCCGCGCCGCACCCCAGACCTTGAATGTGTTTTATGAAAAAATAACATAAAGGAGCAGAGCGACTATGATCACTTCCCGTTTCCCTCTGGGGGATGTCAGCTTTACCGCCGGGTATTTTTCGACCTTAGTGGGTGAAGCAGCCAAACAGTGTTACGGTGTTGCCGCAATGGCACCCCGCGATATGACCGATGCCGTCAAGAGCATGGTGCACGGTTCCGATTACCCGGAAAAGGGTGTCCATGTCACACAGGAGGATGGGCGTCTGGTGATCGAACTGCACATCGCCGTGAGCTACGGCCTGAACATTTCCACCGCTGCACGCAGCATTTCTCACCGCGTCAAGGACGAGGTGGAGCAGGCCACCGGCCTGAAAGTTGCCCGCGTAGTAGTTTCGGTGGACGATGTGATCGCCTGATTTTTGACCGTTCATCAAAGCGCCGGGCCGCAGTGCGCTCCGGCGAGTTACAAGGAGTAAAAAAGAATGATTTCTGGTAAGATCCTGCGTGACGCCATCATTTCCGGCGCCAACAATATCAACAATCAGCGTTCCCGCGTGGACGAGCTGAACGTCTTCCCTGTTCCCGATGGCGACACCGGCACCAACATGGGCATGACCGTCGGCGCTTCCGTGCGCGAGCTGGAAGCTCTGGACGACAGCTGCACCGTGGGCGAAGCTGCCAAGACCGCCGCTTCCGCCATGCTGCGTGGTGCCCGCGGCAACTCCGGCGTCATCACCAGCCTGCTGTTCCGCGGCTTCTCCAAGGCTCTGGAAGGCAAGAAGGAAGCCGACACTGCTGACATCATCGAGGCTCTGAAAAAGGGCGTCGAGGGCGCTTACAAAGCCGTCATGAAGCCCACTGAGGGCACCATCCTGACCGTGGCCCGCATTGCCTCCGAGGAAGCCGCCGCCTGCGGCGCTGAGGACGTGCCCGCCCTGTGGGACGTGGTGATGACTGCCGGCCAGAAGGCTCTGGACGACACCCCCAACCTGCTGCCCGTTCTGAAGAAGGCCGGCGTTGTGGACGCAGGCGGTCAGGGCATCCTGATCATCTTTGAGGGCATGGGCAAGGTCTTCCACGGTGAGCCCATCGTGGCCGGCGGCGAGGCTGCCCCCAACAAGGCAAAGCTGTCCACTGAGAACGCCGGCAAAGGCGTGTTCACCGACGACCTGATGAAGGTGGAAGACATCAAGAATGGCTACTGCACCCAGTTCCTCATCAACAAGAATGAGGGTGCCAGCGCCGCAAAGATGCGCGCCTTCGCAGAGTCCAACGGCGACAGCGTGGTCTGCATCGAGGACGACGATGTCATCAACCTGCACGTTCACACTGCCGACCCCGGCAAGATCCTGAGCGAGGCCATCAAGTACGGCTACCTGACCAACTTCAAGATCGAGAACATGCACGAGCAGTTCCTGACCCGCCAGAAGCAGGGTAAGAGCCTGGAAAAGCAGGCTTCCGCTGAGAAGGCTCCTTCCCAGTCCAGTGAGTTCGTTTACGCTGCTGTGGACCCCAGCCGTGACTACGGTTTCGTGGCCGTTGCCGCCGGTGAGGGCCTGAAAGCTGTGTTCACCGATCTGGCTGCAGATGCTGTGGTCTCCGGCGGTCAGACCATGAACCCCGCCACCGAGGACATCCTCGCTGCCATCCAGAGCGTGCCCGCAAAGACCGTGTTCGTTCTGCCCAACAACAAGAACATCATCATGGCTGCAGAGCAGGCCCAGAAGCTGGCCGACCGTCAGGTCGTGGTCCTGCCCACCCGCACCGTGCCCATGGGCATCACCGCCATGCTGAACTTCGATCCTTCCGTCAACGCCGAGACCAACACCATCAACATGATGGCTGCTGCCGACAAGGTGTCCACCGGCCTGATCACCTATGCTGCCCGCGACAGCGAGTACGACGGCAAGCGCATCAAGAAGGGCGAGATCATGGCTCTGGAGAACGGCAAGATCGTCTCCACCTCCAACGACATCGCCAAGGCCACCTATCGTCTGGCCCGCGGCATGTGCAAGAAGGATTCCAGCTTTGTCACCATTATCTCCGGCTGCGACGTCAGCGACGAGGATGCCGAGAAGGTGACCGAGATCGTCAAGGCAAAGTGCCCGAACCACGTTGAGGTCAGCCACATCCGCGGCGGCCAGCCCGTTTATTATTATATGATCAGCGTGGAGTAAAAACTCCTTTCCCCGCAGTGACTCATGCAGGGGCTGTTGCAAAATGGCTCGCTGAAAAAATTATGCACAAAACCCGGAACCT
>CAVKKE010000124.1:0-8985 GCA_963656875.1 Barnesiella intestinihominis
TGCCAAGGGCTCCCTCTTAGAGGGAGCTGTCGAGCGAATGCGAGACTGAAGGAGTTTCCTTACCGTTTTTTCCTCGCGGAATCCTCGATGGTCACTTCGAGCCCCAGCTTTTCCAGCGCGCGGAGGGACTGCTCCGCGTTGGAGGTGTGCTTAGCTGCGCTCTTGGGCTCATAGGGGCCGATGGGCACCGCGGAGCCGGACACTTCCTTGATCAGCAGCTTAATGAGCCGCTGGCTGTCCTTGTTGGCGCGGATGAAGTCCCGGAAGGTCTTGCCGCCGTCGATGAGCACGCGGGTGCCGTCGAAGTAGGCTTTGGACTTGCGCAGGTAGGTGTAGAGCATGGGGTCGCGCTCCTGCAGCTTCTGCACCACCTGAGGCCACGGGGCATAGGGGGCAGGGGGCTGACCCGGCGCAGGCTTTGCGGGGGTCTGCGGCTTGGGGTCTGCAGGTGTTTCCGCTGCGGGGGCCGGAGCGGGCTGGGGAGCCGGTTCCGGTTCCACGGGGGCGGGCGGGGTCACAGGCTGTGCGGCCTGCGCGGCGGGCTCGTCCCAGGGCAGGGGAGCGTCCGATGCCTGCACAGGGGGTTCCTCCGGCAGCGGCGGCAGGTCGTCGGCGGGCTTTTCGCTCACCGGCGGCGGGGCCGGTTCTGCCGGGGCCTGCACTACAGGTGCCGCGGACGGCTGGGGTTCTGCAGCGGGCACAGGGGCAGGGGAGACCTGCGGTGCGGGCTGCACGGGTGCTGCCGCAAAGGGCTGGGGTGCTGCCGTGAAAGGCTGCGGAGCCCCGGCAGGAGCCTGAACGGCCTGCACCGGAGCCGTCTGCACGGGCTGCGGCATGAGGGGCTGGCCCCGCTCCGACAGGCCGAACAGGGCAAGTTCCAGCTCGATGCGCTGGTCGCTGCCGCGGGTCATGTGCTCCAAAGCGTTGCCCAGCAGGCGGATGGCCCGGATGGCCTCCCGCTGACCCATCTTGGGGCCCTTTTCCAGATAGAGGGCTTCTTCTTCGGGGGACACGCCGGACAAAAGGGTCTGCCCGCCGGGCAGGGCCGCCAGCATCAGGGCCCGGTAGTGGACAATGAGCTCTTCGGTCAGGCGCTTCACGTCCACCGACTGCTGCCGCAGCTGGGCCAGCTGCGCCAGCGCCGAAGCGCCGTCCCGGGCGTCCAGCGCGTCCGAGATGCGGAACAGATAGCTGCGGTCGGTGACGCCCGCCATGCGGCGCACCACGTCAGCGTCGATCTTCGCCGTGACGCCCGCGCAGGTGTCCAGAATGGACAGAGCGTCGCGCAGGGCACCGTCCGCCAGCCGGGCGATGAGCTCCGCGCCGTCGGGGGTGAGCTCCAAATGCTCTTCGCCTGCGATGTACTCCACCCGCCGGGCGATGTCCTCGGGGCCGATGCGGGTGAAATCGTAGCGCTGGCAGCGGCTCAGGATGGTGGCGGGCACCTTCTGAATTTCGGTGGTGGCCAGAATGAAGATGACGTGGGCGGGGGGCTCTTCCAGCGTTTTCAGCAGGGCGTTGAAGGCCGCTGTGGACAGCATGTGCACCTCGTCGATGATGTATACCTTATATTTACAGGCGCTGGGGGTGTAGGCGGTCTCGTCGCGCAGGTCGCGAATGTCGTCCACGCCGTTGTTGGAGGCCGCGTCCATCTCCACCACGTCGAGGATGCTGCCGTTGTCGATGCCTTTGCAAATTTCGCACTGGCCGCAGGGGTCGCCGTCCACGGGGTGGAGGCAGTTGACGGCCTTGGCGAAAATTTTGGCGCAGGTGGTCTTGCCGGTGCCGCGCACGCCGGTGAACAGATAGGCGTGGCCCACGCGGCCTGCGGTGATCTGGTTTTTCAGGGCGGTGACGATGGCCCGCTGGCCCACCACGTCCTCAAAGCGCTGCGGTCTCCACTTGCGGTATAACGCGCGATACATGAGCAGGCACCTCCCGGCAAAAATTGCAAAAATAAAAGGACAGCGCGTGACGGGGAGTTGTCCCCGCCTTGCGTAACTCGGCATACGGATGCAGGCTGACTGAAACGCACGAACGCACTGCTTAAGGCTGCTTGGTTCCCCACCTGACCTGGTTCACAGCGAATCCATCGTACAGGACCCGCATCCGTATGCCGAACCACGCAGCAGGCGCTGTCCGACACATTCATCTGAATGCCAGAATAGTATACCATAAAAGCCGATGGATTGCAAGGGGAAGCGGGGGAAATGATGTGCCTGCGGCATGATGGGCTGACGCGATGATGTTTTGCTGCGCAAAATGATGTGCGCCGCGGCGCATGACCCTCTCAGTCAATGCCTGACGGCATTGCCAGCTCTCCCGAGGGGAGAGCTTTCTGACGAAGAGGGAGAAGTTTGGGGTCCCACTGTAGGGAACGCATTCATGCGTTCCGCCGGTTTCCGGCAGATGCATTTGACCTGTGGAGCGGCTTCTGAACAAACTCCTTCAGTCTCGCATCCGCTCGACAGCTCCCTCAAGGAGGGAGCCCTTGGCAAAACTGGAAGCTTTCCCTCTTCGCTAGAAGGCTTCCCCCTTGGGGGAAGCTGTCACCGAAGGTGACTGATGAGGGGCAGCTGTGTTTAGAAGCCGCTTGGACAGAACGAAATCTAGCCGCGACTTCCCCTCATCCGTCTCGTCGCAAGCTCCTCGCCACCTTCCCCCGAGGGGGAAGGTGGCGAGGAGGGAAACTTTGCCGTACTGCCAAAGCCTCCCTCTCCGAGACAGACTCTCCCCGGCCGGGGAGAGATGTCGCGTAAGCGACAGAGTGGGGAACAGGGGCATTGCGAAGCAATGACGGAAGGAGTTCCTCCGCGATCACTGTGGTGGAGTTATCTGGCAAAGTGACTGATTTTAAACGATACAACGTTTAAAAACACACTTTGCCAATGTGGCAAACTGGTTGTTGCCTGGCAAACTGACTCACTTTGCCAATAAAGGTCACTTTGCCAAGTTGGCAAAGTGACGATTTTAAACATAGCTATATTATATTTTTGCCACTTTGCCACTTATTTCTCCACGGTAGAGAGTGTGGTGAACCAGCCGCGTGAGCCGTCCCGCTGGCTTAACTGATGTTTGGTGATTTGCCCGGATTTTATCAGTTCGCCATAAGCACGGATATATGTCCTCTCGCTGCACCCCAGCTCACTGAGCACAGCGGCGCGCAGCTGATTGCTGGCCATGCTGCCAAGGCGGCTCTCCGCCAAGGTGTTCAGGATGGCGGCCTGCGCGTCCTGCTTTGTCTCGGCCGTGCGCACCCGCCGTTCCTCGATGAAGTCGGCGTCCTTCTTGTCGGTGTAGCCGTCGAACACCGCCCGCGCCGTGTGCACGCCTTCCACCAGCACGTCGTCGATGTGCATGAGCACGGTCTGCTGGGGGCGGGAGTAGCTGCTTTTCTCGTGGCTGAGATAAATTTTGCCGTCGGCCTTGCTGCGGCCCATCATCAGCACGCTGCGGGCCATGTCCCACAGGTCGGAGCTGTCGGCCAGACGGGCACGGCCCGAGACGCCCTGCTTTTTGTTGGAGTGCATGGCAATGAGCACCGCACAGCCCTGCCGGGCCGCAAGGGCACGCAGGGGCAGCAGCGCCCCGCGCATCTGGTTGCGGCTGGCCATTTCCACGTCGCTGGGCAGAAAGCTTTGCAGCGGGTCCGCGATGAGCAGCAGGGGGCCGGACTCCTGCACGAACTTTTCCAGCGCCTTATCTTTAAAGGTAAGGGGCTGGCCGGTCTTGGCGTAGTAGTCGTCCGCCGTGAGCACCAGCACGCGGCTCATGTCGGCCCCTGCGGCCATCAGCCGGGCCTTGAGCACCTTGCCGGGGTCGTCCTCGCCGGACAGGATGAGCACCCGGCCCGTCTTTGCCGGGGGCACAGGGAAGAAGCCCGAGGTCTTGCCCGCCGTGACGCAGGCGATGAGCTGGGCCTGCCAGATGCCCTTGCCGGTGCCGCCGTCCGCGCCCAGCAGGGACACTTCGCCCAGCGGCAGCAGCTCCGGCACCAGCCACTCTACGTTCTGGATGGGCACGTCCTGCAGCAGGCCGGGCCCGGGTGCGGGGGCGTCCAGAGCCTTGTGGCGCTCGGCGGCGTCCTCGTTCACCGAGGCCATGAAAGCCTTCTGGTCGGCCAGCCAGGCATCCCGGCAGTTGTTGAGCCACTGGTCGTACTTGTAGTTGACGGCGGGCAGGCCCATGGCAAAGGCCGCGCTCCGCACGGCTTCCAGCATTTCGTTGCGGGCGTCCTCGTCCGTCTGGCGGAACACGAGAGCAAAGGTGAGGCGGCTGAACAGCTGCTGCTCTGTCTTGCAGCTGTCCAGCACCCGCAGGAAATCCCCGCGGTCTTCGGGTGTGACATACATGATGCATTTCTCCTTTCATGAATGAAAAATAAAACAGAACGTTGTGATATAAGTATAAACCTTGGAGAAAAATACGTCAAGAAGTAGTTTCTTTGAGAAAAGTGAACGTTTTCTGTGAGAAAAAACACCGAAAAATACTTGACAATGCTTTGACTTTTGCATATACTAAAGATGAAGAAAAGCCTTTTTGACGATTCTTCGATGTTTGCTGCTCCTCGGTATGCAGCTGAAATAAGGCCGAGTTCAAATGTTTGTCGCTCCTCGATATGCGACGGATAAATGGTCGAGCGCAAATGTTTAGCCCCATTCGTTCGGATGGGGCTGTTTTATTGTCATGAGGGCGCAAGGATGGACAAAGGGCATTTTTATTATATCGATGACCAGTATTTCATTGACTTTCCAGACCCGAAGCTGATGAGGAACAAAGAATCTGTCAACGGAGAACTGCATGGCAGGCCGTGCTTTTATGCATTTGAAGAAAAGGGCACAGGGCTTTATTGGATGATCCCGTTTTCTTCGCAGGTGGCAAAGTTCCGCAAATATTATGAAGCAAAACTTCAGAGGTATCGCCGCTGTGATACGCTTGCTTTTGGCGAAGTGCTGGGCTACGAAAAAGCATTCCTGATCCAGAATATGTGCCCTGTCACAGCGAAATATATTGCAAACGAGTACATCGACCGGCGGACGAATGTGCCGGTTCAGGTCAATGGTGTTTTTGAAAAAGAGCTGCTGGACAAAGCAAGACGTGTGCTTGCCTTGCAAAGAAAAGGCGTCCCGCTGATTTTTCCGGATGTGATGCGCATTGAAGCGAAGCTGATGAAAGATATGCTTCACAGTGAGGCCGACGAGGCAAGAGCGAAGATCGCGGCAGGTGAGCAGCCAGTGTTTGACAATGTGGATGCACTGTTTGATGCGCTGGACGGTGCGGACGAATGAATTGTGAATTACCTGCACTGATCAATTCGTAAAGATTTGAGTCAGAAGTATCCTAAGCAGGGCGGCGGGAAGTTCCCAAAGCAAATGATCCGCTGGGGTGGGACCCTGCTGCCGAAGGCAGTAGGGCGGGCGATGGAATGGCCCGAAGCATTTGCGTGGGAACTCCCCGCTGCCCTGCGAACCTAAAGATGCAAAAAGGCCGCTGCACGTTGATTTTCGTGCAGCGGCCTTTCCATTTGAAGAGAAATGCGGGCGCTTACCGGATGCCGGTGGCCTTATAGTCCTGGTCCTCGACGGCCTTCTTCAGCACGTCGTCGGCGACATCGGCGTTCAGGGTGACAATGGCGGTGCCAGCCTCGTGGCTCACCACAGCCTCGTCCACCTCGGGCAGGGCCTCAAGGGCCTTCTTCACGCGGGCCTCGCAGTGGCCGCACATCATGCCTTCCACGTTCAGGGTCTTCTTCATGGGATCGTCCTCCTTGGTACTCTCTTTATGCTCATCCGCTGCGGGCTGCGTCAGGGCAGCGGGCAGGGAAGCGGCGTTTTTGGGTGCGTGGTCGTGCTTGGTGCTGTGCAGGTCAAACAGGTTCAGGCGCAGCGCGTTGCTCACCACGCAGAAGCTGGACAGGCTCATGGCCGCTGCACCGAACATGGGGTTCAGGGTCAGGCCGAAGGGGATGAACGCACCGGCTGCCAGCGGGATGCCGATGGTGTTGTAGATGAAGGCCCAGAACAGGTTCTCGTGGATGTTGCGCAGGGTGGCGCGGCTCAGGCGGATGGCGGCGGGCACATCCGAGAGTTTGGAGTTCATCAGGACGACGTCTGCCGCGTCGATGGCAACGTCGGTGCCTGCGCCGATGGCGATGCCGGTGTCGGCGCGGGTCAGGGCCGGGGCATCGTTGATGCCGTCGCCCACCATGGCCACCTTGCCGTAGCTCTGCAGCTGACGGATGACCGCTTCCTTGCCGTCGGGCAGGACGCCTGCGATGACTTCATCCACGCCTGCCTGTTTGCCGATGGCGTCGGCGGTGCGCTGGTTGTCGCCGGTGAGCATCACCACCCGGATGCCCATGTTCCGCAGTTCCTTGATGGCCTGCGGGCTGTCGGCCTTGATGGTATCGGCCACCGCGATGATGCCCAGCAGACGGCCCGCCCCGCCGAAGAACAGCGGGGTCTTGCCCTGGGCGGACAGGGCCGCAGCCTTGTCCTGCAGCGCAGCAGGCACGGAAACTTTGGTCTGGATAAAGGACGCATTGCCGCCGAAAATTTCCACGCCGTCCATCCTTGCGGCCAGACCGTTGCCCGGCAGGGCCGCGAAGTCGGCCACTTCGGGGGCGGTGAGCTGGTGCTCGTCGGTGTAGGCCAGAACAGCCTTTGCCAGCGGGTGTTCGCTCTTGCGCTCCAGTGCGGCGGCGAGGGTCAGCAGCTCGTTTTCGGTCACGCCCTCGGCGGGCAGAATGTCGGTCACTTTCGGTTCGCCGCTGGTGATGGTGCCGGTCTTGTCCAGCGCCACGATCTGGGTGCGGCCTGCAGCTTCCAGCGAAGCGGCGGTCTTGAACAGGATGCCGTTCTTAGCGCCCAGGCCGTTGCCCACCATGATGGCCACAGGCGTTGCCAGACCCAGTGCGCAGGGGCAGCTGATGACCAGCACCGAGATGCCGCGGGCCAGCGCGTAGCCCAGCTCACGGCCCAGCAGCAGCCAGACGATGGTGGTGATGACCGCGATGGAAATGACCGCAGGCACGAAGAAGCCGGACACGGTGTCCGCGATCTTTGCAATGGGAGCCTTGGTGGCAGCGGCGTCGCTGACCATTTTGATGATCTGGGACAGGGTGGTGTCCTCACCCACGCGGGTGGCCCGGCACTTGAGGAAGCCGGACTGGTTGGTGGTGGCGGCGCTGACCTTGTCGCCCTCAGCCTTGTCCACGGGGATGCTCTCGCCGGTCAGGGCGCTCTCGTTCACGGCGCTGGTGCCTTCCAGAACCACGCCGTCCACGGGCACGTTCTCGCCCGGGCGCACCACGAAGATGTCATCCTTCTGCACCTGCTCGATGGGCACGGTGACCTCTGCGCCGTCCCGCAGCAGGGTGGCGGTCTTGGGGGCCAGCTTCATCAGGCTCTTGAGGGCGTCGGTGGTCTTGCCCTTGGAGCGGGCTTCCAGCATCTTGCCCACCGTGATGAGGGTCAAAATCATGGCGGCGGACTCGAAGTAGAACTCCATCATATAGTGCATGACCAGCTCACTGTTGCCGTCCACCTGAGCGCGGGTCATGGCAAAGAGGGCGTAGGTGCTCCACACGAAGCTTGCCATGGAACCCATGGCGACCAGAGTGTCCATGTTGGGGGCACCGTGGATCAGGCCCTTGAAGCCGCTGATGAAGAACTTCTGGTTGATGACCATCACGATGCCTGCCAGCAGCAGCTGCACAAGGCCCATGGCGACGTGGTTGCCGTCGAACCAGTGGGGCAGGGGCCAGCCCCACATCATGTGGCCCATGGAGAAGTACATCAGCACCAGCAGGAAGCCCAGCGACGCGATCAGGCGGCGCTTGAGCTTGGGGGTCTCGTGGTCGGCCAGAGCGTCAAGGTCGGCGCTGGCGGAGCTTGACGCGGAAGCAGCGCCCGCAGCCTTCGGGCTGGCACCGTAACCGGCGTCCTGCACGGCCTTGATGATGGCGGCATCGCTGGCGGTGCCCTCCACGCCCATGGAGTTGGTCAGCAGGCTCACCGAGCAGCTGGTGACGCCGGGCACCTTCTTCACGGCCTTTTCCACACGGGCAGAGCAGGCCGCGCAGCTCATGCCGGTGACATTGAATTGTTCCATAAAAAATATCACTCCTCTGTTGAGTATGCACGGGAAAAGGAGAAGTTATTTCATGAGTTTGGGCAGCAGCTTGATGAGCTCATCCAGTTTTTCGCTGCTGCCTGCCCGCAGGTCGTCGGCCACGCAGGTGCCGATGTGCTGGGCCAGCAGCTCCTTGGAAAAGCTGTTCAGCGCCGAGTTGACCGCCGCCACCTGCACGAGGATGTCCACGCAGTAGGCGTCCTTGTCCAGCATCCCGCGGATGCCGCGCACCTGGCCTTCGATGCGGCTCAGCCGGTTGACCAGCGCCCGGTGTTCGGCGGGGGTGCGGTCTTTGTGGCGGCAGCAGCAGGCGGCAGGCTCTTCGCTCCCGGCGGGGGAAGCGTCAGGTTCTGCGCAGCGGGAAACGGGTTCTGCCGCGGTTTCGGGGACGGAGGGTTCCGCCGCGGGCTCACCGCAGCAGCAACAGGGCTTTTTTTCGTTGTCCATAATGATCTCCTTTACCCTAAGGGGGTATCTAACTTACGGCATGAGTATAGCACAGGATATCCGAGAAATCAAGTAGGAAATTGGAATTTTGAAAAAATAGGGTGGGGAGGTATAAAACTCCTTGTCAGCGTCCTCGCCCTCTCAGGCGCTTTGCGCCAGCTCCCCCAAAGGGGGAGCCCCTGGCGAAGAGATGAAGTTTTCCGGTTCTATTGTAGGGAACGCATTCATGCGTTCCGCTGGTTTCCGGCAGATGCATTTGACCTGCGGAGCGGATGAATCCGCTCCCTACAGAAGGTGACTGGAGGAGTTTGTTCAGATGCCTTTTGCGATGGCAGAAGGAGTCCCCGCAACGGGGCTGTTGCAAAATGGCTCGCTGAAAAAATCATGCACAAAACCCGGAACCTT
>CAVKKE010000125.1:0-8960 GCA_963656875.1 Barnesiella intestinihominis
CAACAAGAAAAAGAAGATCAACATCAACGTCAAGGTCGGCACCGAGGAACGGCAGTTGAAGCTATCCGGCAAGGTGAGCAGTGAGGCGGACGCAAAGGCCCGGCTGATTGCAAAGCTCAAAAATGCAAACCACGGTGCAACGACCATCAGCTTCACCGTTCCGGGCTACCCGGTGGGAGCATCTGCCCAGTGTATCAATGTGGTGGGCTTTGGAAAAATGGCTGGAAAATACTTCATTGACGAGATGGAGCATAGCTATTCGCAGTCCGGCGGATATAAAACTCAGGTCAAGGCCAGCAAGGTGGAACAGGAGGAATTTACATGAGCGAAGTCAGAGTGGGCTATGTGAGTTCCATCGACTACGAGAATGGCTTTTGTGAGGTTCACTACCCGGATAGGGATGATACCGTGACCGAGAAAGTTCCCTTCCTCTATAACCGGGAATACCGTATGCCGGAAGTAGAAGACATGGTGGTGGTAGTGCATCCCGGAGACAGCCCGGAAGATGCGGTGGTACTGGGTACGATCAATAACGAAAAGCTCAAGCCGAAAGAGGGCAAGAAGGGTGTCTTCCGCAAAGAGTATTCCAACACTGACGGCCAGGCATACCGAAAGTTCGATGCGAATGCAAAGGAACTGACGGACCATGTGGACGGGAAGCACATTCTCGAAGCCAAAAGCCTGGAAATCAAGGTGGGCGGCGCAACCGTTACGGTCAGCGAAAGCGGAGCCGTGACGGTAAACTCCCCGGCGGGGATTACCATCAAAGCTGCCGGAACTCTGGAACTGTCCGCCAGCACGATCACGGCCAGTGCCGGAACGGTGAACATCAACGGCGGCGGTGGCGACGTAGTAGTGTCTGGCAAGTCTCTGGTGAACCACACGCACACGGGCAACCTGGGCAATGCAACCAGTCCGCCGCTGTAAGGAGGTGCGGAAATGTACGTTGGAATTTTCGGAGATGTCATTTTCTCCGTGGGGCACCTGCGGACGCTGACGCTCTCCAATTTCAAGGGCAGCACCGGCGCAGAGTGGGTGGAGCATAAAGTCATCAACGGCAAGGCGAAGCCGGAGTACGTTGGTCCGAAGCTCAAGGAATATACTTGCGATATTCTGCTGGATGCCGCCCATGGAGTGAATCCGCACAAGATGCTGAAACGCCTGACACAGATGGCGGAAGATGGTGAGGTTCACTACTTCATCATCGGCTTTGCCCCGCTATCGGAAAACAAGTTCAGGATCACAGATGTAAGTGACAGCTGGGATGCCGTGATAAAACACGGCTTGCTGGTACAGTGCAAGGTGAGCCTGACGATAAAGGAGTATACATGATCGACATCAGCAACACTATGCTTGCTCTGTCCGAAGACAGCGCAACGCAGGAGGAAATACAGGATGTTGCGCGGTGCCTGCGCACACTGTACTCCACCCCTCTTGGAAGCCAGGAGGGAGACCGCAGCCTTGGTATCGACCAGGGCGTTTTTCTTGATAAGCCCATCGAAGTGGCAAAGGCTCTGTATGTCCGGGAAGTGACCGAGAAGACAGCAGAGTTTGAGCCGCGGGCACGGGTGGTGCGGGTTGACTGGCTGGAAAGCGATGTCGTCCGCGGCGAAGTGATCCCGAAGGTGGTGTACGAACTTGTCTAAGATCAAGGCTTTTGAAAATATTCCCGACATTGAGATTGAGGGCGCAGAAACGCTGGAAGAAGCCATTGAGGACTGCAAGAACCTGTATGCCAAGTTCGACAAGGAACTTGACGGAACAGAAAGCGCCCCACTGGCACGGTGCAATGAGGCACGGCTTATCCTGCTGACGCTGGCGCACCGCTCCCATCACACGATTGAGTATGCCACGAACGCCCTGAAAGCGGAGCTTCTGCCCACGAGTGCCGGGGCAAACCTGGATAACCTGGTTACTTTTGTTGGCACGGAGCGTTTGCAAGCCGGGCGCGCCACCACGGTGCTGCGGTTTACGCTGGCAGCCATCAGGACGAGCACAACGATCATCCCGGAAGGAACGCAGACCCGGACGGCAGACAAGCGGTATTTCATCACGAGCCAGTACGCAGAGATTCCAGCTGGCAAGTTGACCGTGGATGTTCCGGCGGTGGCGGTAGAGGCTGGCACGGACAGCACGGGCATTGCCGCCGGTGAGATCAACGTACTGGTTGGCCCGATCCCGTATGTGGCATCGGTGGAGAATACCTCCACGACCAGCGGCGGCATTGAGAAAGAAGACGACGATTCCCTCACCGAACGCGCCTATATTGCCCCGTCCAATGTGTCCGTGGCTGGCCCGGTTGACCTGTATGAATACTTCGCAAGAAGCTGGCGCAGTGATGTCACTGCCGCAAAGCCCATCTGTGAGGATGGGTATACGGTCTACATCTATTTCCTGTTGAAGGATGGACGGCTCCCGACGGAGGAAGAATGCCGGGAACTGGAACGCTACTTTGCAGACATCAAGAAGCCAATGGGCGATCTTGTGGTGGGCGTTCCCCCGGAGGAAGTACCGTACAGCATCGACCTGACCTACTACATCGCATCCAGCAATGTCAAAAATGCGGGTCTGATCCAAGCGAACGTCGAGAAAGCGGTGGAAGAATACAAGACCTGGCAGAGAAAGATCGGTCTGGACATCGACCCGGCGGAACTCATCATGCGGGTGCGGGAAGCTGGGGCGAAACGCCCGCGGCTGGCAGCCCCGGTTGATACGGTGGTGTCCAAAATCCAGGTGTCAAAGGTGACAGAGTGCAAGATCACCTACGGGGGCATCGAAGATGATTAAACTCGGAGATACTGGCCTTTTGGAAGGTCTGCCGCCCGGCATTGCAGAACAGCACTGGGTTAAAGTCCTCGATGCAGTATACCGGGAACGGCTGAAAAAAGAACTGAAAGTCATCGAACGCATCCACGTCTATACCGCAATAGATTCTTTGCCGGAAGACCTGCTGGATGTTCTGGCGATCCAGTTCAAGGTGGACTGGTATCGGGATGATTACCCAGTTGAAACCAAACGTCGGGTCATCAAAACGGCTATGGAGGTGCGGCGGTACTGCGGCACCGAATGGGCGGTGAAACAGGCAATCTCGGCAATCTACCCCAATTCGGAGATTGTGGAGTGGTACGACTACGGCGGAACGCCGGGGCATTGGCGGCTTCGTGTCAACATCACGGAGAACACCGACATCTCGTACTACACCATCAAGAGAATGGAAGACCTGCTGGGATATGCCCGCCGCTGCACGGCGCACCTGGAAGGAATCAGTTACCTGATCTTCAACGATACGACCACCGCATACGTCGGCGCGGGCTACCATGGAACCGCCCAGCGTGTGACGGTGCCTATTGCCGGTGCTCTGCGGCCCCGTGAACTGCTGTCCACGACCTATGCAAAGGCAGGATTGAGCGGCACCCGGCAGCAGGAATCTGTAAAGATTACGGGTGCCCTGCGGCCAAAGGACCACAAAGCTACCACATACGCCCCGGTGGGTTGTGCTGCTGTACGGATGCAGATGACAGCCCACATCAAAGGAAATATTCGCCCGGCGGATCACAAGGCAACGACCTTGGTTCCGGCGGGCATTGCTGCATACAGGCAGCAAATCGAAGTCAGAATTGGAGGCATGAACACATGAGTTGGAACAAATCTGTCTTTACCAATGCCGGCACGGATATGATGTCCGAAGTTTTGTCCGGCGCAACAATGACGATCACCAAGGCTGTGGGCGGTGCTGGCACCACGGCGGAGGCATCGCTGGCAGCCCTCACCGATGTGCAGGAGGAAAAGCAGACCCTTAAAATCCTTGGCATCGAGGACGCAGCTGACAGCAGCGGCAATGACATGGGCAAGCGCATCAAGGTTCAGATCACGAACAGCGACGTGGAAGCGGGCTATATTCTGCACCAGGTCGGCATTTATGCAAAGCTGGCCGATGGAGCAGAAACTCTGCTCCTTATCATGCAGGATGACCGCGGCGTGGAAATCCCTTCCCACACCGAGAACAGCGACTTTGTGATCGAGTTGTTTGGTGTTATGGCAATCTCCAATATCGCCAACATCAAAGTCACCGTGGACCCGAACGCTGTTGCATCTGTGGCGATGGTTACGAAGCAGATCACGCAGGTCAACACCAAAATCGACAAGACCAAAGAGGACTTGCAGAAGGAAGCGCAGGAAACCTATCTGCCCCTGTCCGGCGGTACGCTGACCGGTCCGCTGGTTATGCCCGGCGGCGGCAAGACCATCAGCATCCTGGATAATGCCGGCACCCACAATATGATCTACCGGGGGAAAAACCTGGGCAGCAGCCTGACCGCAGAGCAGGCCGCGGCTATCAAAGCTGGTACATTCGAGGACATCTACCTCGGCGATTACTGGCAGATCGGCGGTGTGGACTACCTCGTTGCTGGTTTTGACTACTGGTATCAGTGCGGCGACACGGCTTGCACCACGCACCATGTTGTCATCATCCCTCGCAATCATCTGTACACCTACCACATGAACGCCAGCAACACGACTGAGGGCGGCTATGTGGGCAGCGATATGTACAAGAACGGCCTGACGCAGGCACGGGCAACCTTCAATTCTGCCTTTGGCTCTGCTCATATCCTGAACCACCGTGAGCATCTGACGAACGCCGTGTCCAATGGCGGACCGTCCGGCGGCACATGGTATGACAGCACCGTGGAACTCCCCAACGAGAACATGATGTACGGCAGTCACATCTTTGCTCCTGCCTCTGATGGTACCAACATTCCGAACAACTACACGATCTCCAAAGCGCAGTTGCCGCTGTTCCGGCTGGCACCGTGGCTGAGCTTTACTCGCAGTACATGGTGCTGGCTGCGAGACGTTGTCTCGGCAGCCTGTTTCGCCGACGCGAGCCACTTCGGGCGTTGTGCCTGCACCAATGCCTCGGCTGGGGCTGGTGTCCGCCCCGTCGCCGGGCTGATCGGCTGATCGACAATCCCACGGGCTTGTACCGTGGGATGGAGAGCAGGACAGGAAGTGAAAGAAAACGTCTGTACCAGTACACAAACGAAGCCCTTCCAGATTGGAAGCGCACCATCTTGCACTTGAGATCAGCAAAGAAATTACGACAGAGCTTGCCCGAACCTTCGGGTATAGCAGATCGAAGTTCGAGAAACATCTCGAAGCCATGACGAAGTACATCCCCGCAGGCCCGGAGCGAGAAACGGCAATCGCACAAATCCGGGAGCAGGAACAGGACTTCAATATCTGGCTGATCGAGCAGGAGAGAAAGCGGATGCACGATCTTTCCCGTGACATTCCACTTCACCTCCGTGCAGCAAATTCTATTTGGCCGTCTTGCCAACTGGAATTGGATGCACGACGGCTGGAACTCGACAAGGCTATTGCCGCCTGTTGGATGCTGATGGACGAATTGCAGTATGTGGCGGAAGCTCTGCCCGCAGACTTTAACAAGTTCACGAAGCTGGCTCTGAAAATTGAGGAACTGGTGAACAAAATTAAAGCTCTGCGGAAATCGGATGCAAAGCGTTTCAAACAGATGGAAGGAAAATAATAACACAATAGGGTGACTTTTGTACGTTGTCTCGGCAGCCTATTTCGCCAACGCGAACAACAACGGGAATTGTAACTACAACAATGCCTCGAATGAGGCTGGTGTCCGCCCCGTCGCCGGGCTTTTGGATTTCACAACCACACATAAAGGGCAAGACCCGGTGCGGCTCTGTGAAAGGAAAGGCCATCCTTTCGTAGGAAATCTGCGATAAATGCTAACTGTGACGTTCCCGGTTATGACCGATGGAGCTATTGTACAGTTTATTTTAAGGAAATATGAGTAAATACACAGATGCAAATTATATCCATGAAGCAGGAACCAAAGCAATGAAAGCGTCGATGTTCAAATATAAAACGCAGTTGTACGAGATAAATCATCTGCTCGAAACTGCGCATATTCAGAAAGCTATGGAAGACGGCACATATAAGCCGGAGCCGGGCTTGAAATTTGGCATCAAGGAAAGAGGACACGCACGGTATATCACGAGTGCAGCAACCGCAGACAAGGCGGTGAACCACATTACCTGTGACGAATACCTCACACCGCTGCTTCAAAAATATTTGCAGTACGACAATTCATCTTCGCAGGTCGGAAAAGGAGTTGCGTTTCATCGGCATCGCTTTGAAATCCAGCTGCGAAAATACTATGAGCGGGAGGGCACCAATGAAGGATACATTGGATTCTCGGACTTCTCCGGCTACTATGACAACATTGTGCATGAAGTTGCATTGGCCCAGTTCGGCAAGTATCTTGCGAGGGAAATCAAAGACCCAGAAGAATTGGCGGACGTTATGGACAAGCTGCGGCTGGCGTTTCGCACATTTGAGTTGGATGTTTCTCGGTTTTCCGATGAAGAAATTGAGAAAATGTACCACGAAAAGGTGCGTTCAACGCTCAATGTTGACGTTCCGCCATCCGCCCTGACTGGCGAGAAAATGCTGAGAAAGGGTGCAGACATAGGAAACCAAGTTTCACAAAACACGGGGATATTTCTCCCGGTGCCCATTGACAACTACGTCAAGATCGTGTGTGCGGTGAAGGGCTATGGAAGATATTCGGACGATTTCTACATCATCGACAAAAGCAAAGAGCATTTGCAAGAGGTAATGGCCGGGGTAAGACAGTGGGCGGCAAAACTGGGTATCATCATCAACGAAAAGAAAACCCATGTTTACAAGTTGTCCGGCCAGTATCGCCATTTGCAAGTGCTTTATTCTTTGCAGGAAGATGGGCGGATCATCCGAAAGATCAGCCCAAAAGCTATCACGAGAGAACGGCGGAAGCTCAAAGCCTATAAGCGGAAAATGGATGCTGGGGTAATGACCTACGGTGAAATCGAAAATTCTTACAAATCATGGATTTGCGCCAACTACAAGTACATGAGCAGGCAGCAAATCCGCAATATGACGAACTTGTTTAAGGACTTGTTCGGGAAGGAGCCAACATGGAAAAAGAACGGACATGGACGGTTGCGCTGGCTGATGGCACACTGATCGAAAACCTGACGCTGGGCGGAAACAACTTCCAGTCGGAGACCGAGATCACGGCGGATATTTTCGATGGCAATTTGTCGGAGGTACATATTTCCGCCAGTGATGGCGATATGACCGGGTGTGCATACCCGGCTGTCCTGCATGATGCAGAGCTTGTGCAGATCACACACGATAACCCGGACGGCAAGTGGTGGTTCATCCTGCGGGAACTGTCCGAAGATGAACTGTTCAAAATGCGGGTGCGGGCACAGATTGATTACCTCGCCATGAATGGCGACATTGACCTGGAGGATATGTGATATGGATATGACTGAGCATAGCAAGAAGTTCCCCGATGTCAAAAGCTACTACGATCACCACATTTGGAGCAAGGCTACCGTGGCAAAGTCCGTCAAAAAGGGCTGGATCACCGCTGACGAGTATGCGGAGATCGTGGGTGAACCGTATGCAGCATAAAAGCTGGCCTGCCCTCTGTGAAAGCCTGCTGGATAGGCTGGAAACGATGGGGGCGGACACAGCCACCGAACGAGCAGAGTTTGGTGTGCTGATGGTGGATTGCTGCATGAGAGGGTGTGGGGCAGACCTGCGCCCGAAAGGAGATGTTGAAGATGGCGATTAAAGCCTATTCCTATGCGAAGGACGGGAGCAAGGCTCTGAGCAAAAACTTCCACGTCCGGGAGTTTAAGTGCAAGGATGGCAGCGACCCGATCTTTATCGACGACGAGCTTGTGACCCTGCTGCAGAAGATCAGAGATCACTTCGGCAAGGCGGTGAATATTAACAGCGCATTCCGCACCGCCAGTCACAATGCCCGGCAGAAGAAAGCGTCCAAGTACAGCCAGCACCTCTATGGCAAAGCGGCTGACATCTGGATTGCGGGTGTATCAGTGGACACGCTGGCAGCCTATGTCGAAACCCTGCTGCCCGGCAAGGGCGGCATTGGCCGATATTACACGGACGGTTTCGTCCACGTCGATGTGCGGGAGGTAAAGAGCAGATGGGTGATGCAGTAAAGAATGGAGTTTGCACCATGGTTGGAGTAATCGGCGGTCTGATCGCAAATCAGTTTGGCGGATGGGATGCCGCGCTTTCGACGCTGATCCTGTTCATGGCAGTCGATTACATCACGGGCCTTGTGGTTGCGGGTGTGTTCCACGCCAGCCCCAAGAGCGAAAACGGCGCACTGGAATCCCGCGCCGGGTGGAAAGGGCTGTGTCGCAAAGGAGTGACCCTGTTGATCGTGCTGGTGGCCTGCCACCTCGACACGGTGATGGGGTCTAATTTTATCCGGGATGCTACCGTGATCGCCTTTATCGCAAATGAGACCCTGTCGATCATCGAGAACGCCGGGCTTATGGGCGTTCCGATTCCCAAAGCACTGACCGGGGCGATTGAAATTTTGAAGCAGAAGTCCGAACAGGACAACACGGAGGAATGAATTATGGGTAACTACAAAATCTCTACTGCAACTATCGTCCGCACCGCTTGCCTGCTGCTGGCTCTTGCAAATCAGCTGCTTTCTGCGATGGGAAAGCCCATCATCCCCATTGAGAGCAGCACTGTGGAGCAGCTTGTCACTGCCGGCATCACCACTGTGGCTGCCCTGATCGCATGGTGGAACAACAACAGTTTCAGCAAAGAGGCAATTCAGGCGGATAGTGTTCTGGAAAACCTGAAAAAGCAGGTGCATTGACCTGCTACAAAGCTGAATAAAATGTAGAAAATCCCCCGTTGGCAATCCGAAAGGAAAGCTGACGGGGGATTTTTTGTTGGTAAACAATTACAATATGGTTACAATTACGCAGAGAACAGATTTCCGGTCTGGACGTATGGTCCATCAAGGAAAAATCGCTTTGTAGAAGCGTACAGGAGGAAGTTCGTCTGTTGATGCGTCAGGTGGACTGGTTAAAATCCAACGA
>CAVKKE010000126.1:0-8780 GCA_963656875.1 Barnesiella intestinihominis
TTATCCTACACGGGGAGGCTTTTTGTCTATTGTCTACTTTTTACGCACCGGTTCACAACGCCATGGCTTTTATGGGGTCAGGAAATGTTCGGCGGGTTCCGGCCTGCCGTAGAGATAGCCCTGAGCATGGCCGCAGCCCAGGCTGCGCAGAAGCTCGGCCTGCTGCGGCGTCTCCACGCCCTCGGCAATGATGCCGATGTTCAGTTTTTCGGCCAGCTGGATGATGCAGCGGATGACCTCGATGTGGGCAGTGTTCTGCTCCGCGGTGAGCAGGAACTGACGATCCAGTTTGATGATGTCGATGGGCATGTCCGCCAGCATGGCCAGCGAAGATTCGCCCACACCGAAATAGTCCATCTCAATGACGAAGCCATGCCGCCGCAGGTCGGTGAGCACCTGACACAGGTGGGCGGAGTCCTGCACATAGGCCCGCTCCAGAACCTCAAGATGCAGCTGCTCAGGGGCAAGATCATAGGTCAGCAGCAGACCTTTCAGGAAGTCCAGCAGATCGGGCTGGTAAAAATCGCTGCGGGCCATGTTCACCGAGACGGAAAGCGGGCTCAGGCCCAGCTCCGGGTGCTGCCAGCGCACCAGAGCCTCAGCCCCGACGACGGCACCGTCTTCCAGCCGCACCTTCGGCTGCAGATAGAGCAAAATTTCGTGCCGGGTCAGTGCGGTGGGGATGTTGTCCATCAGCTTGTGGCGCAGAAGGAGCTGACGGTGCAGCTCTTCGGTGTAAAAGGCCAGCTGCTGCCCCGGATCCTGCTTCAGGGTGTCCAATGCAAGGCGGGCGCGGTCGTAGAGCGCCTCAGCGGCGGTGCTGCTGTCGTCAGAGGTGCACACGCCGATGCGCACCCGCAGCTGAAGCGGCAGCGGGTAACGGCTGAGCCATGCGCTGGCCTTCTGCCTCAATTGCGCATGGAAATGCAGCTCAGATGGCAGAAACAGCAGAAAAACACTGCCTGCCGCATGGGCAAGAAGGCCCTGATCGGCATGTTCCTGCCCGGCGAGGAAGAGGGCAAAATCTTTCAGCAAGCGGTCGCCGGTCTCCCGCCCGAACAGTTCGTTCACCGTCCGGATAGAATGAAAGTTCACGGCGATCATGTCAAAAGCCCGGCCCGGTTCCGCTTCCATGATCTGCTGGGCCCTGCGGTACAGGGCGGGAAGACGCAGCAGGCCAGTCAGCTCATCCTGTTCCAGCACAGAGATCAGGTTGTTGGCCTCGTGCACCTGCTGCAGAAGACGGCGGTACTGCTGGTTCGCCTTGGTCAGAGCCCGCTGGGAGTTGATGAGCTGGTTGTTCATCTGGGAGATCTGGTAGTATTCGTCGTGGTAGTCCTGCAAAGCTTCCTCGGCCCAGACCGTGCAGCGGGAATAGATGCTGGAAAAAGCAATGAATTCTTCTTCGCTGTGGATGCGCACAAGAAAGACCAGATTGCACCGGGGATAGGCCCGCAGGATGGCCGGGATATGGATGCCGCCCTGCAGATCCAGCAGCAGAAAGCGCTGCTTCTGGCCGTCAAACAGTTCCGCGTCTGTCAGCACGCCGGGGTCTGTCAGCCAGTCGATTAGGCAGGCATCCGGCGGGAGCTGCTGCCCGGGCGGCAGGCGCAGGGCCTTTTGGATATGCCACTGCTTATCGCAGAGAAAAATTGCGTAGTTTATGTCTTTTATGCAAACAATGCGTCAGCCTCACGGACAAAGTCCCGTGCGTCTCTGGTGTAAAGATCCACCGGCCAATGCCGCCAGATGTCATGGGTGCTTTCAAAGGCCTTGCCGCCCACGGCGATCTTGACCTGCGGGAACTCCCGGCGGATGGCCTGCGCCAGCTGCTGGCAGGTCAGCAGGTGCTGCGGCATCGTGACCGAGAGGGCTACGATGTCAGGCTTGTTTTCCCGCACGGCGTCCAGCATGGCGTCCTCCGGCACAGCAGCACTCAGATAGATGCTGTCCCAGCCGTCGTGCTCAAACAGGTCTGCCACCATGCGGGCGCCCATCTCGTGCAGCTTGGTGCCCGGGCAGGCGCACAGGATGGTGCGGCCGCGGCGCTGGGTGTCGAACAGCTCCGAATACAGCTGAGCCATGGCCATCTGCGTGACCGAGGTGCAGTAGTGTTCCGTGTCCACGGTGATGCGGGCCGTGTGCCACAGCTCACCCACCCGGCGCATGCTCTCGGCCAGAATCTCGGCGTAGATGTCGCTCAGGGAGATGCCCTTTTCCAGATAGCTCTGGATCAGAAACAGCGCATGTTTGCTGTCCTTGGCCAGCAGGCAGTCCATGTATTCTTTGATCAGAGCTTCAAAGCGGCTGGGGCGGCCAATGGGGGCCGCGGGCTGGGCAGCGGTGTCGCGTACGCGCTGCTTGGCGGTCTCCAGCAGGGCGAGCATCTGGGGACGCTTTTCCTCAGCTGCCACGGTCTTCATGCCGTGGGCCAGCGCTGTGAAGTTGTCGATGGTGTACTCAGCCGTCTGCTCCCGGGTCTGGCGGTCTCTCAGAATGGATGCCAGCAGTTCGAACAGCCACGCGGCATAATCGGACATGATCTTGTCATCGTTCAGCAGATAGGATGTGTAGAGATAATCGGCGTTGTAGCGGGTGTCGCGGTAGATGATGCGCTCCACTCTTGGGCTGATGCGGGCATAGTAATCCGGGTGAGACGTGCATTCATACTGGAATGCAGCATCCACAAGATCCTGAAATTCACTTTCATACTCTGTCCACAATAAACTCATAAAAGGCACGTCTCCTCTCAGGCAAAAATGTTTATCCATGTAAAATTATAGAATAAGGACAAAAAGGTTTCCACTGGGAAAATGCCATTTTTTGACACCATGCCGGGACAGGAAAAATGAGAGGTATAAATTTCCCGGGATGACAGATACTAGGGGAAAGAACCAATTGCAAGGAAAGCAGATCGGAGGAGATACAGCATGAAAGCAACAGGCATTGTACGCCGCATCGACGAACTTGGCCGGGTGGTGATCCCCAAAGAGATCCGCCGCACCCAGCGTATCCGCCGGGGCGATCCGCTGGAGATCTTCACCACCGGGGACGGCGAGGTGATCTTTAAAAAGTATTCGCCCATCGGGGAGATGAGCGGCGTTGCGGCCCAGTACACGGAGGTGCTGAACCGCAGTTTTGCGCTCACGGCTTTTGTGTCCGACCGGGACCGCATCCTGACCGTCAGCGGCAGCGGGCGGCGGGAACTGGCTGACCGCAGCATCAGCCAGCCGCTGGAAAAGCTGATGGAGGGCCGCAGACCGTATCAGAGCGAGGGCGTGCCGGAAAAATGCATCCTGCCCTGTGAGGGTTCGCCCCGGGCGCTGCTGTGTGCGGTGCCCATCATCGCGGCGGGAGATGTGACCGGCGCGGTGGGCCTGCTGACCGAGGACCGAACCGCTGTGCCGGATGACGCCCAGATGAAGGCCATCAGCGTGGCAGCGGCATTTCTGGCAAAACAGATGGAAGAATAAAAAATGACAGGCGCTCTCCTTTTATATAAGGAGGGCGTTTTTTTAGGCTTCCCCCTCGGGGGAAGCTGTCAGGACGCGAAGCGGCATGACTGATGAGGGGAAGGTTTGGCTGGATGCTCTTTATGACAGAATTATGAATCTTTTAAAACATTTCGTGCAAACTCTTGACAGCACCAGAAAATTGGCTATAATGGTCTTAGCACTCAGGAACAAGGAGTGCTAAAGAGATAAGCGAAAGCAAAAAGGAGGCAGGCGCTATGACGATGGATGCACGCAAGCAGCGAGTCTTGCAGGCGATCGTGGCGCTGTATGGTCTCGAAGGTGAGCCTGTTGGCAGCAGTGTGCTGGCAAACTACTTTGACATGGCGGTTTCCAGTGCGACGCTCCGCAATGAGATGGCAGCGCTGACAAAGCTGGGCCTGCTGGAGCAGCCCCACACCAGCGCGGGCCGCGTGCCCAGTGCCAAGGGCTACCGTTATTACCTTGATAATCTTCTGACCGACGATCAGCCGCTGGATCGTGTGAGCCGCGCCCGTGTGGATGCGGTGTTCGCAAGTCTTGACCACGAGCCGGAAAAGCTGGCTGCAGGTGCTGCCAAGGCGCTGGCTGCCATCAGCGGCTGCACCGCCGCCATCAGCACTCCGTGTGCCGAGGATCTGTGCATCGCCCACTATGAAGTCGTTCAGGTGGGCCGCAGTGCAGCGGCTGTGCTGGCCGTCACCACGGCTGGTTACGTCCGTACCCGCGTGGCGCGGGTGCGCACCGGTCTTTCCCGCGAGAATGCAGCGGCCCTTGCCGCGCTGCTGAACCGCAACCTGACCTTTGTGGCACCGGTGGATCTTTCCAACCGGCTGTTGGCAGAGCTGTGCAGCCAGATCGACCCGGAACTGGTGCCCGTCATCAGCGCGGCGGCCGCCATCCTGCAGGATTCCGTCAAGCCCCATGTTTTTCTGGGCGGCGAGCAGTACCTGCTGGACTGGCCCCAGCTGGACGGCAAGGTGGGCGACATCCTCACACTGCTGAACGACGAGGAACAGGCTGCCGGCCTGATCGCTCCCCCCGCAGAGCGCAGCGAAAGCGTGCTGCTGGGCGAGGATCTGGAGCCCCAGATCCCGGGCCTGTGCATCGTGAGCGACCGGTATCTGGTGGGCGGAGGCCTGTGGGGCTCCATCGCACTGATCGGCCCCACCCGGATGCCCTTCCAGAAGCTGATGCCGCTGCTGCATTACTTTGCAGACCAGCTTGGCGAAGGAATGAGCGGCAAACGAAAAGACACCCCGCAGGCTGCCGTGCCCCGGCGGACTGTGATCTATAAGGAGGATCTGGAATGAGCGAAGAAGCAAAGAAGACGGCCCCGGCTCAGGAAGCTGAGCAGCCCGCCGCTCCTGAGGAAAAGGCCCAGCAGGCCGCAGCCCCTGAAACGGAGCCTGCAGCCGAAGAAAAGGCCGAATCGAAGGACGACAAGAAGAAGGACGGCGGCTGGTTCAACAAGAAGGCCCGCGAGATGGAAGCCGTCAAGGCAAAGCTGGACGCCGCCGAGCAGAATGCAGCGCAGGCCAAAGACCAGCTGCTGCGCATGGCTGCAGAGTATGAGAACTACCGCAAGCGCTCCACCCGCGAAGCCGAGCAGAAGTTCAATGACGGCGTGTCCTTCGCCGTGAACCAGATCATCCCCATTCTGGATACGCTGGAGATGGCAGCAAATGCTCCCACCACCGACGAGAACTACAAAAAGGGCGTGACCATGACGCTGGACAAAGCCGCCAAGGCACTGGATGCCCTCCATGTGGAGGAGATCGAAGTGCTGGGCAAGCCCTTTGACCCCAACTTCATGAACGCCGTGCAGCAGATCCCCGCCCCTGACGGACAGGAGAGCGGCACGGTCATCACGGTCTACCAGAAGGGCTACAAGCTGGGCGACAAGATCGTCCGCCATGCGACCGTTGTGGTGGCTGAATAACAATGCAGAAACCCGAAAGGGTTTTGAATATAACATCCGCTTAGTAAAATTTGAGCATCATATAAACAACAAGATTTGTTCTTTCGAGAGGAGATTTCATTATGAGCAAGATCATTGGTATCGACCTTGGTACTACCAACAGCTGCGTGGCTGTCATGGAGGGCGGCGAGCCCGTCGTTATCGCAAACTCTGAGGGTGCACGCACCACCCCGTCTGTGGTCGGCTTCACCAAGACCGGCGACCGTCTGGTCGGTCAGGTCGCAAAGCGTCAGGCCATCACCAACCCCGAGAACACTGTCGCTTCCATCAAGCGCTTCATGGGCACCGACCACAAGGTGACCCTGAACGGCAAGGAGTACACTCCCCAGCAGGTCAGCGCTATGATCCTGCAGAAGCTGAAGGCTGACGCCGAGGCTTATCTGGGCGAGACCGTCACCGAGGCCGTCATCACCGTCCCCGCTTACTTCAACGACAGCCAGCGTCAGGCAACCAAGGACGCAGGCACCATTGCCGGCCTGAACGTCAAGCGTATCATCAACGAGCCCACCGCTGCTTCTCTGGCATACGGTATCGATAAGGAAGAAGACCAGAAGATCATGGTCTACGACCTGGGCGGCGGCACCTTCGATGTCTCCATCATTGAGATGGGCGACGGCGTGACCGAAGTTCTGGCCACCAACGGTGATACCCACCTGGGCGGCGACGACTTTGATGAGCGCATCATCAACTGGATGGCAGATGCCTTCCAGACCGAGAACGGCATCGACCTGCGCAAGGACAAGATGGCCGCTCAGCGCCTGAAGGAAGCTGCTGAGAAGGCAAAGATCGAGCTGTCCAGCGCAATGAGCAGCCAGATCAACCTGCCCTTCATCACTGCTGACGCTACCGGCCCCAAGCACCTGGATATGACCCTGACCCGCGCAAAGTTCAATGAGCTGACCGCTGATCTGGTCGATCGCACCATGGGCCCCGTCCGCAAGGCTCTGCAGGATGCAGGCCTGCGCCCCTCTGACCTGAAGAAGGTCCTGATGGTCGGCGGTTCCACCCGTATCCCCGCTGTCTACGATGCAGTCAAGAAGGAACTGAACTGCGAGCCCTTCAAGGGCATCAACCCCGATGAGTGCGTGGCTGTGGGTGCTGCTATTCAGGGCGGCGTCCTGCAGGGCGACGTCAAGGGCCTGCTGTTGCTGGATGTCACCCCGCTGAGCCTGGGCATTGAGACCCTGGGCGGCGTGTGCACCAAGATCATCGACCGCAACACCACCATCCCCACCCACAAGAGCCAGGTGTTCTCCACCGCTGCAGACAACCAGCCCTCTGTTGAGGTCAACGTCCTGCAGGGCGAGCGTGAGTTCGCACGCGACAACAAGAGTCTGGGTGTCTTCCACCTGGACGGCATTGCTCCGGCTCCCCGTGGTGTGCCTCAGATCGAAGTCACCTTCGATATCGATGCCAACGGCATCGTGAAGGTCAGCGCAAAGGATCTGGGCACCGGCAAGGAGCAGAACATCACCATCACTGCTTCCACCAACATGTCCAAGGAGGACATCGACAAGGCTGTGAAGGAAGCTGAGCAGTTCGCTGCCGACGATAAGAAGAAGCGTGAAGAGGTCGATATCCGCAACGGTGCCGACCAGATGGTCTTCCAGACTGAGAAGATGCTGAAGGAGAACGGTGACAAGCTGCCCGCTGACGTGAAGAACGAGGCTGAGAGCAAGCTGGCCGACCTGAAGACCGCTGTCCAGTCCGGCTCCATCGACGACATCAAGGCAAAGCAGGAAGCTCTGAGCCAGGTGTTCGAGAAGATGTACCAGGCAGCCGCTGCCGCACAGCAGGCTGCAGGCGCACAGCCCGGCCCCGACGCAGGCGCAAACAACAACCAGCAGAAGCCCAACGATGACGGCGTTGTGGACGCTGACTTCAAGGAAGTCTGATAACGGAAACTGAGCGGTGCATGTCCGGCCAAACCGGTGGAGATGCACGCATGAAATAGCAAAAGCCGCTCCGGTTTTGGCCGGGGCGGCTCTTGCTGGTTATAGAGAGAGGAACCGACCGGGGCGTTTCCCGGATAGAACGTTCCCGGAGAGGTGAGTGGATATGGCACAGGAAAAGCGTGATTACTACGAAGTGCTGGGTGTGTCCAAGACTGCGACCGATGCCGAGATCAAAAAGGCATACCGCAAGCTTGCAATGAAGTACCACCCGGACTATAACCCCGGCGACAAGGAAGCCGAGGAAAAGTTCAAGGAAGTCAATGAGGCCAACGAGGTGCTTTCCGATGAGAAGAAGCGCCAGCTGTACGATCAGTACGGCTTCGCCGGTGTTGACCCCTCTTATGCCGCACAGAACGGCGGCGGCCCCGGCGCAGGCGGTTTCGGCGGTTTCGGCGGAGACGGCGTGGATCTGGGTGACATCTTCGGCGATATCTTTGGCGGCGGGTTTGGCGGCTTTGGCGGCTCGTCCCGCCAGCAGGCGAACCCCAACGCCCCCACGAAGGGCCAGAACATCCGCGTGCGCATCACACTGACCTTTGACGAGGCTGTGCACGGCTGCAAGAAGAACATCACCATCACCCGCCAGCAGGAGTGCACCGAGTGCCACGGCACCGGCTGCGCTGCAGGCACCAGTCCCGAGACCTGCCCGGATTGCGGCGGCCGCGGCTTTGTGGTCCGCCAGACGCGCACTCCCTTCGGTGTGATGCAGACCCAGCAGCCCTGCTCCCGCTGCGGCGGCAAGGGCAAACTGGTGAAGAACCCCTGCAAGGCCTGCCATGGCAGCGGCAAGGTGTCCGGCAAGAAGACTCTGGATGTGAACATCCCCATGGGCATCGATGACGATCAGAGCATCGCACTGCGCGGCATGGGCGACGCAGGCACCAACGGCGGCCCCGCAGGTGATATGCTGCTGACCGTGACCGTGAAGCCCAGCGAGGTATTCCAGCGCGATGGCTATGATGTGTGGGTCACGGTGCCCATCACCTTCAGTCAGGCTGTGCTGGGCGATGCCATTCAGGTGCCTTCCATTGACGGCAAGGTGGAGTACACCGTGCCCGAGGGAACCCAGAGCGGCACCACCTTCCGCCTGCGCGGCAAGGGCATCCAGTACCTGAATGGCCGCGGCCGCGGCGACATGTACGTCAAGTGCGAGGTGGAGATCCCCAAGAAGCTGAACAAGACCCAGCGCGAGGCCCTGAAGAAATTCGAGGGCACCCTGAAAGAGGAAAACTACGAAAAGCGCAAGGGCTTTTTCAAAAAGCTGAAGGATATGTTCAACGCATAAAGAAAGCGCAAATGGGGCTGTTGCAAAATGGCTCGCTGAAAAAATCATGCACAAAACCCGGAACCTTT
>CAVKKE010000127.1:0-8555 GCA_963656875.1 Barnesiella intestinihominis
TGCGCTATTTTTTGTGCAAATTGCTATCGCATTTTTATTTTGCAACAGCCCCTTTATTTACTCTTTCTTCCCGCCGTTCAGCTTCCAGAGCAGCCAGGCGTAGAAGTAAGCCATCAGCAGGATGACGATACACCACAGCACCGACGCCGCCACGCTCTGCTCATAGATCTTGAAGAAGGGATACGGCCCTTCCACCACGCGCTGCACGTTCAGCCACAGGATAATAGCCCCGTAGATCACCGTGGGCACCAGCGCCCACTTCACCGTGCTGTGGGGCAGGCGGGGCGTGCGCTCCAGCAGCACGAAGGACAGGATCGCTGCCAGAGGGTTGAGCAGGTGGTGGTACAGCATGGAACTGGTGCAGAGCATGATGTACCAGCCGTTTCCGTCCTCATACATGGGCCCCAGCACAAAAATGACCGTCAGCAGGGTCATGGTCAGGCAGCAGGTGGCAATGTACTTGAGGGTATGCAGCCAGCGGGGCAGCTCTTTTCCGGTGAAGATGCACACCAACTGACCCACCGCCACCATGGCGCAGACCAGCGCCGCGAAGATGTTCGAGTCCTCGGTGTAAAAGAAAAAGATGCCCTCCTGCCCCCAGCTCCAGCTCAGGGGCAGTGCGATGGGCTCCACGCAGATGACGAACAGGTTCAGCGCAATGGAGAGCAGGCGGCGGAGGATATCGAGGAATTTTTTCATAAAGGGCCTTTCTGGTTCGAAAAAAGGGCAGGTTTCCCTGCCCTTTTTCAAGCCATTGTTACTTTGCAGTGTTGATGAAGCTGCGGTTATCCCACAGGTACTTGATGCCGGAAATGGCAGTGACAGCCGCCACCAGCCAGCACAGCACCGACGCCACAGAAGCGCATTGTGCGCCCAGCACATTTCCGGTCAGCGAAACGCTGAAATAATAGAAAAGGATCGTCAGCATCTGCAGCACGGTCTTCACCTTGCCCCACATGTTGGCAGCGATCACCTTGCCGTCCTTGGCACCGGCAGCCACCATGCGCAGGCCGGACACCGCAAACTCGCGGGCCAGAATGATGCACAGCACCACAGGGCTGCACACGCCGTCCCGCATCATGTAGATGAAAGCCACGGTGGTCAGCAGCTTGTCGGCCAGCGGGTCGGCAAACTTGCCGAAATCCGTTACCATGTTCCACTTGCGGGCCAGATGACCGTCCAGAAAGTCGGTGAAGCTTGCCACAGCAAAGATGATGCCTGCGATCAGATACCACAGCGGGCTGTAATCCGGGGTCTGATACTGGCCGAGCGACACGAAGATCATGAACACCGGCACCAACAGAATACGGGTCAGGGTGAGTTTATTGGGCAGATTCATACAAAATCCTCCTCCAATTTGTTATTTCGCAACAGTACCATACAGATCGTAAAGGTCGCTGTCGTCCACCAGAACATCATAGAACTGGCCGGGATACAGCGGCTCTTCGCTGGAAACGCAGACGTTGCCGTCCACTTCGGGAGCATCGCCTGCGGTGCGGCACAGGTACAGACCGCTCTCCTCATCGATGCCGTCGCAGATGACATGCACGGTCTGGCCGACCTTTTCAGCCTGCTTCTGGGCCATGATGCCGGTCTGGATCTGCATGATGAGCTCCGCACGCTTGTCCTTGACTTCCTGCTCGATCTGACCTTCCATCTTGGCTGCGACAGTGTTCTCCTCAGCAGAGTAAGCGAAGCAGCCCAGACGGTCGAACTGCACTTCCTTGACGAAATTGCACAGATCCTCGAACTGCTCCTCGGTCTCGCCGGGGAAGCCTGCGATCAGGGTGGTGCGCAGGGTGATGCCCGGGATCTCGCGGCGCAGCTTGCCGATCACGTCCAGCAGCTCAGCGCGGTTGGAGCGGCGGTTCATGTTCTTCAGGATCACGTCGTTGCAGTGCTGGATGGGCAGGTCAAGGTAAGGCAGCACCTTCTCATTGCGCTTCATGGCGGCGATGAACTCGTCGGTGATGCGCTCGGGGTAGGCGTACATGATGCGGATCCACTCAATGCCGGGGATCTTGTTCAGCTTGTCCAGCAGTTCGCAGATGCTGCCCGGCTTGCCCCAGTCCTCACCGTAAGCGGTGGGGTCCTGCGCCACAACGATCAGTTCCTTGACGCCCTCACCGGCCAGCCAGCGGGCCTCGGCCACGCAGTCGGCCATGTCACGGCTGTGCAGCGGGCCGCGGATAGTAGGGATGGCGCAGTAGTGGCAGCGGTTGTTGCAGCCCTCAGCGATCTTTAAGTACGCATAGTGAGCGGGGGTGCCGATGACACGCTTGCCGCCCAGGGGGAAGTCCTTCTTCGCGCCGTAGCTTTCCAGATGGTCTTCGCCATGGAACAGGCGGGCCACGATGGTGTCGATGGCTTTGTTGGAGGCGCAGCCCACAACGGCGTCCACCTCGGGGATCTCCTCCTCGATCTGGCTGCGGTAGCGCTCGGCCAGGCAGCCGGTAACGATGACCTTCAGATCCGGGTTCTGCTGCTTATAAGAGCAGGCTTCGAGGATGTTCTCGATGGCCTCGGTCTTGGCGCTCTCGATGAAGCCGCAGGTGTTGACGAGGATGACATCGGCGTCGGCCAGGTCGGCCACGGTCTCGTGGCCTGCAGACAGCAGGATGTGGACCATCACGTCCAGATCGACCTGATTCTTCGGGCAGCCAAGGGAAATACACGCAATTTTCATAGGGGATAATACTCTCTTTCTCTCTTGAGGGTTGCTTTTGACTCTTTGATTTTAAATGGCCTCCGCTCATGCTCTGGCCATATTCAGCGGAAAAATTATTTTTATATTTGTAAATCAGAAAAGCCTGCGGGCTTTTCTGATTTACTTTTTCACGGGATGGGTCGTGGAGGGGAATGGCATCTCACCTGACTCCCCCAGTCTGCTTCGCAGACAGCCCCCTCGGAGATGGGGCCCTTGGCAGTACGGTAAAGCTTCCCTCTTCGCCAGAGGCTCCCTCACCGAGGGAGCTGGCAAAGCCGTAAGGCTTTGACTGAAGGAGTTCTACTCTTCTTCCTCCCTTCGGATTGCTTCTTTGATGATCGGATACGCAAAACCCCGGCGCTGCAAGGCGGCCACCACGAGGTCGCGTCGGCCATCGGCCAGCTTTTTCATGTAGCGGCTCCGCACCAGCGCAGCGGCGGCTTCCAGCTCCGGGCTTTCGCCATCTTCATCCGGGGCATAGACGCTTTCCAATGCCTGCTCGATCTGCTGGCCGGAAAGTCCCCTCTGCCGCAGGTTCTGGGCAGCGGCGCGGCGGCTCTTGCGGGAGGCCAGCAGGCTGTGGGCCCGGGCCTCGGCATAGCGGTCGTCGTTCACATAATCCCGCTCCACCATCTCAGCCACGGCTGCGGCTGCGGCCTGCTCGGTGAAACCATAGCACAGCCGCTCATACAGCTGCGCCGAGGACATCTCCCGGGACGCCAGCGCATCCAACGCACGGGCGCGGGCCTTGGCCGGGTCGGCGCACTTTTCTTCTTCCGGGCGCGGGCGGCGCTTTCTGTAAAAGGACATTTAGTCCTCCACCATGATATCCAGCTCGCTCTCGCTGCTGCGGGCAGGAGCCTTGACCACAGGCTCCTTGGCATCCTTTGCAGGTGCTTCGGCCTTGTCGGCGGCAGGGGCAGCAGCGCCCTTGCCTGCCGGGCGGCGGGAAGCATAGAGCTTGTCTGCATTGGCGCGGATCTGGCCCTCGATGTCGTTGGCGATCTCGGGGTTATCCTTCAGGAACTGCTTTGCATTGTCGCGGCCCTGACCCAGACGGATGTCGCCATAATTGAACCATGCGCCGCTCTTCTGGACAATGCCCAGCTTGACGCCCACATCGATGAGCTCGCTCATTTTGGAAATGCCCTCGCCGAACATGATGTCGAACTCTGCCTCACGGAACGGAGGAGCCACCTTGTTCTTGACGATCTTGGCGCGGGTGTGGTTGCCGATGAACTGGCCGGAAGAGTCCTTCAGGCCTTCCACACGGCGGATGTCGATGCGCACAGAGGCGTAATACTTCAGGGCGCGGCCGCCGGTGGTGACCTCCGGGTTGCCGTACATGACGCCCACCTTTTCACGCAGCTGGTTGATGAACACACAGACCGTGTTGGTCTTGCCGATGACGCTGGTCAGCTTGCGCATGGCCTGGCTCATCAGACGGGCCTGCAGGCCCACATGGCTGTCACCCATCTCGCCCTCGATCTCAGCACGGGGCACCATGGCGGCAACAGAGTCCACCACGATGGCGTCGATGGCACCGGAGCGCACCAATGCTTCGCAGATCTCCATGGCCTGCTCACCGGTGTCCGGCTGGCTCACCAGCAGGTTGTTGATGTCCACGCCCAGTGCTTCTGCATAATTGGGGTCCAGTGCGTGCTCAACGTCGATGAAGGCCACTTCGCCGCCCTTCTTCTGGGCCTCGGCCAGAATGTGCAGTGCCAGCGTGGTCTTACCGCTGGATTCCGGGCCGTACACCTCAATGATGCGTCCGCGGGGCACACCGCCCACACCCAGAGCCAGGTCAAGGCCCAGGCTGCCGGTGGAAATGGCATCCACCTGCATGGAGGCGTTATCGCCCAGCTTCATGACGGCACCCTTGCCGAACTGCTTTTCGATCTGGGCCAGTGCGGTGGCCAGCGCATCTTTTTTTGCCTCCGGCTCGGTCTTTTTGGTGGCCGGGGCAACGGTGTTATTCTGATTTTTCGCCATAGCGTGCTGCTCCTTTTCTTCCTGCTGCCCGCTTTTGGCGGGCGATCGTATCCTTTTCCAGTATAGTATACCACAAAATCAAAATATTACAACAAGAAGTTGTTTCTATTTTTCATTTATTTTTCGGATCTGCGGGCGATCACGCAGCGGTCGTTGCCGCCAAAGTCTTTCCGGCATTCGATATCTGCCCAGCCGTTCTCTGCCAGCAGAGCCGACACGGCCTCCCGCTGCTGCCAGCCGATCTCCAGCACAAGCGCCCCGCCGGGCCGCAGGGCATTCTGGTAATGCTGCGCAAGGGCACGGTAGAACACAAGGCCGTCCTCCCCCGCTTTCAGCGCCATGGCCGGCTCCTGCGCCACTTCGGGCTGCAGCTCCCGCATTTCGGCAGCGGTCAGGTAGGGCGGGTTGGACACGATCAGATCCAGCTGTCCTTCCGGCAGGCTTTGCCAATAAGTGAACAGGTCGCCTTCCACCGGCTGCACCGCATAGGCAGGCTTTGCCTTCGTGCGCAGAGCGTTCAGTGCCGGGCCCCAGTCAAAGGCCGGCGCTTCCGCTTCCTCAAAGGCTGTGGGTTCCAGCAGGTTTTCGGTCTGCCCGCCCTGCCCTTTCAGGGCGCAGCGGCAGTTCTTTTCGAGATATCGGAAGGCTTCCGGGCTCTTTTCCACACAGGTCACCTGCGCTGCCGGGCAGAAGCGCTTGACGCCCAGGCCCAGACAGCCGGTGCCGGCACACAGGTCCAGCACCTTCGGCGCGGCAATGCCGGAAAGCTGTTCGGCGGCAGCTTCGGCCACCACCTCAGTGTCCGCCCGGGGGCAGAGCACGCCGGGGCCGACAACCAAGTCAAAATCCAGAAAGCTCCATGTGCCGCAGAGATATTGCAGCGGCTCCCGGGCTTCGCGGCGGACACAGAGCGCTTCCAGCGTCCGGGCTTCCTCTGCGGTCAAAGGCCGGTCAGAAATGCGCGCATCCCGCCCGGCTGCCACCCGGAACAGTTCCCGGGCATCATAGTCCGCGTCCGGGCACCCGGCAGCGGTCAGGCGGCTTTCCACCTCCTGCACCGCCTGCCGGGGCGTCATGGCTTCGTTTACCATTTGCCTTCCTCCGGGTTCTCGGGCAGGACCGGCGTCACAGCTGCAATGGCCACCTCGATCATGCTGTCGTCCGGCTCAAACACAGTCAGGTGCTGCACCCAGATGCCCGGCTGGCGGATGATGCGGGTGGCGATGTTGTCCGACCGTCCGCACCACTTGAGCAGCTCATAGCTGATGCCCATGACCAGCGGCAGAAGCAGCAGCTTGAACAGCACCCGCAGGCCGATGCTGCCCCAGGGCAGCACGCTGTAAAGAAACACGCTGACGATGACCACCAAAATCAAAAAGCTGGTGCCGCAGCGGGGATGGAACCGGGTGTACTTGCGCACGTTCTCCACGGTCAGCTCGTCGCCGGCCTCATAGCAGGCGATGGTCTTGTGCTCTGCACCGTGGTATTCGAACACGCGGTGTATCTCCTTCATTTTGGAGATGGCCACCATATAGGTCAGGAAGATGCCCACTTTCAGCACTGCTTCCAGCACCACCTTGCCCCAACGGCCCAGCGTGACGAAGTGGTTCACGCCGCCCACGATGAGGGTGGGCAGCACGGTGAAGAGCAAGATCGCCAGCAGGCCGCCCAGCACGGCAGCGCAGGCCAGCAGCGCGTCCTCCGCCTTTTGGCCCAGATGGTCGCCCACCCATTTTTCAAATGCAGTCTCTTCCTCTTCGGGGTCGTAGTCATCGCCCATGCTCACCTGCGCGGAATACATCATGTAACGGTAGCCCACGATCAGGCTCTCGATCATGGAAATTGCACCGCGCACAAGGGGGATCTTTGTCCACACGCCGTGGTTCTTCACCGGGTCGATCTTGGTCTCAATGGTGCCATCCGGCTTGCGCACCGCGCAGCAGATCAGCTTCGGGCCGCGCATCATGATGCCTTCCATCAAAGCCTGCCCGCCGACGCTGGTCTTGAAACGTTCCTGTTTGGGTTGATTCATTGGGTTCTCCTAGTTTTCAGACAAACAGCCTTGCCCTCTTTTCACAGAGCGCGAACAAGTTTTATTTTATCATAGAATTATGAAAAATCATTTATGATACAGCGGCAGACCCAGCGTGACCACAGTGCCGCGGCCCAGTGTGCTCTTGATGTCCATGGTGCCGTCCAGTGCCGTCATGATGGAATCCACCAGCGCAAGGCCGATGCCGCTGCCGCGCACCGAATTGCTGCCCTTGTAGAACTTGGTCTTCACATTTTCCAGGTCTTCCGGCGGGATGCCGCGGCCCTGGTCGAGAATTTCCACAAATGCCTTGTACTCGCCCGCCCACAGCTTCACCGTGATGCGCCCGCCGGGAGCAGAATACTTGATGGCGTTGTCCATGATGTTGATGAACACCTGCCGCAGGCGGTCAGGGTCGGCATAGACCGGGATCATTTCTTCCGGCTCACTGTAGGAGAGCACAAGCCCCTCTCTCTGAATACGGGCTTCGCAGAAAAGCACCGCGTCGGTCAACTCCGCCACAAGGTCCAGCGGGCGGCAGTCCATGCGGATGCGGCCATTCTGCAGGCGGCTGAAATCCAGCAGCTCTTCCACCATGTTGTAAAGACGGCCGGTCTCGTTGTTGATGATCTCCAGCCCCTTGCGGTAGTTTTCGTCCGTGGGGTCATCCAGCGTGCGCAGGGTCTCCACCCAGCCGCGGATAGAGGTCAGCGGCGTGCGCAGTTCGTGGGAGACGGAGCTGATGAACTCGTTCTTCATCTTCTCTGTCTCTTCCAGCCCTTCGGCCATCTGGTTGATGGTGCCGCGCAGACGGTCCACCTCGTCGTGCTCGTCGCCGGTGACCGGCAGGCGCACGTCCAGTTCACCCCGGGCAATGCCGGCGGCGGTGCGTTCCACCTGCCCCAGCGGCACCACGATGCTGCGGATAAAATACAGGCCGGACATGACCGTGAATGCCAGGATCACCGCCACGATCACAAGGCTGACCATGACCGTGTTTTTGACCTGTTCCGCGATCAGGCTCAGGCTGGTGACAAGGCGCATCGCCGCCACATCCTCAGCGGCATAGGGCACCAGATAACAGGCTGCCATGACCATCTCGCCGGACTGGGTGCGGTAGACTGCCACGCCCAGCCCATCGGCGGCGTCCTGTGCCTGTTCAAAGTCCGTGCTGGTCACGATGCCCTCGGCGCTGGTGCCGCTGGAAGACGCAATGACCCCACCGTAGCTGTCCAGCAGCATGAACTCATATTTATCCTTGTCGGCGAACTGCTCCACCATGCGGCGCAGCGCCACGCTGCGGGTGGCCGCTGTGCTCTGGGCAGTGTCTCCGGTGTACATTTTCAGCTGGCCGGACACGGAGGAGAACCGCCGGAACATGGTCTGCTGGACGCTGTTATAATAGTTCCGGGTATAGCTGTACAGGAACATGGCTTCGGCCAGCAGCACCAGCAGCACCGTGATGAGCAGGCTGCCGCGCAGCCAGCGGCGGGTGATTCCGCTTCGCATGGCGGTTTTCCTCCTTTCTGATGTTTTACGATTTGAAATGGCCGCCGCGTGCGCTTTGGCCATATTTAGCGGAAATATTATTTTTTATATTTGCAAATCAGAAAAGCCTGCGGGCTTTTCTGATTTGCTTTTTCACGGAAGGGGTCGTAACCGGAAATGGAACTGATAGGCATCGGCACCGCCCCCTCCGCCCTGCTGACGCTCGCCAGACCACCAGCGAAAGAAAGTCTCGCATTCCATGCAGAGATACAGCGTCGATTGAAATTGCAGCCCGCCCTTCAGACATGGCGTCGCATCATCCTGCCGGAGCAG
>CAVKKE010000128.1:0-7926 GCA_963656875.1 Barnesiella intestinihominis
TGTTCCCCGATAAGCAGAAGGACTTTGTGTTCAATATCAGCGAGACCGACACCGTTCTGGTCAAGGAGATCCGCAAGGGCATCGACCGCTCCGATATGGAGAAGCTGGCTGCCAGCATCGTGGATACCCTCTCCGGCGAGCACTACATCAAGGCTGTGGTCGGCATCGGCACCCCGATCGCCAACGTCAAGGATCTGGCCACCAGCTTCAAGGAAGCCCAGATCGCCATGGAGGTCAGCAAGGTGTTCGACACCGAGAAGCAGATCATCCGCTACGACAACCTCGGCATTGCCCGTCTGATCTATCAGCTGCCGACCACCGTCTGCGAGATGTTCCTGCGGGAGGTGTTCAAGCAGGGCAGCATCGAGAGCCTCGATCAGGAGACCCTGTTCACCATCCAGCGGTTCTTCGAGAACAACCTGAATGTCTCCGAGACCAGCCGCGGCCTGTTCGTCCACCGCAATACGCTGGTGTATCGTCTGGAAAAGATCAAAAAGCTTACTGGTCTGGATCTGCGTGAGTTCGATGACGCTATCGTTTTCAAGGTAGCGTTGATGGTCAAGAAGTACCTGTCCAACAATCCGGCCAAATATTGATTTCCGCTGCCGGCTTCGTGCCGTCGGCGCAGAACCGGCCGCTCGCAACCGATGCTGGCCGGTTCTTTTTGGGTAACCCTCTCAGGCTCGCATGGCTCGCCAGCTCTCCCAAAGGGAGAGCCCTTGGCAGGCCGGGCAAGCCACATCATATCACAATAGCAGCCGGGCCTTGCGGACTGGATTCGCAGCAACAAATCTGGAGCGCAGGGCACTCATGTTTGCGCAAAAATGAACTTTGTTCAATCTGCGGAAAGTGAGCCGATATGCCAATGGCTCCCACTTTGGGGGAGCTGTCACCGAAGGTGACTGAGAGGGCAAGGCAGGTAGCATTTCCCAAAAACTATGTCAGGAGTAATACAATCTCATGATAGACTTTGAACACGTCTCCAAGGAGTACAAAAAAGGCGGCAGACTCGCGCTGGACGACATCAATTTCCATGTCGATGACGGCGAGTTCGTCTTTCTGCTGGGACATTCGGGCGCAGGCAAATCCACCCTGCTCAAGCTAATCCTCCGCGAGGAAGTCCCCACCGAGGGCACCGTACTGGTGGACGGCAAAAACGTCGCCCGCCTGCGCCGCCATCAGGTGCCCTACCTGCGGCGGCAGATGGGGATCATCTTTCAGGATTTCCGCCTGATCCCCAGCATGACCGTCTACGAAAACATCGCCTTTGCCATGCACGTCACCAACATCGGACGCAAGCAGATCAAAGAGCGTGTCAATTATATGCTCGAGCTGGTCCATCTGGAAGACAAAGCCAAGTGCTATCCGGAGTTCCTCTCGGGCGGCGAACAGCAGCGCGTGGCCGTGGCCCGTGCGCTGGCCCATGCGCCCAAGCTGGTCATCGCCGACGAGCCCACCGGCAACATCGACCCTGAGCTGAGCCTCGAGATGATGGAACTGCTGGAGCGGGTCAGTGCGATGGGGATCACCGTGCTGGTGGTCACCCACGAGCACGAGCTGGTCCACCGCTTCCACCAGCGGGTTGTCACCCTGAAGGAAGGGCACATCATTTCGGACGTTCCGGCCGACCCTGCCTATGTGGGCCGCGAAGAGCATCTGGAACCGACCGGGGAGGTGGTGCTGGTATGATGAAGCCTTCGACCTTCGGGTTCCTGACGGTGCGCGGCATCCGCAACCTCGGCAAACACTGGGCGATGACAATCGCCTGCATCGCATCCCTGAGCGTCTGCATGACCCTGAACACCTTTGCACAGCTGGTGGAGGTCAATGTGGACAGTATGGTGAACTACCTCGGCCAGCAGAACGAGATGGTGGTCTACATCCAGCCGGATGCCGACGATGCCACCATCGAATCGGTGGGCGCGTCCATTCAGGCCCTGCCCGGCATCAGCCGGATGCAGTATATGTCCAAGGAGGACGTGCTGAATCAGTACCGTGGCTACATGGCCGATTACGCCATTCTGCTGGACGAATTTGAAAACGACAACCCCTTCAAAGCCAACTACCGGGTCTCGCTGGCCGATCTGAGCCAGATGAAGTCCATGAGCGACCAGATCGCCAAGATCAATGGCGTGTACAGCGTCACGGCCCCCATTGAGATGACCGAGACCTTCGTGCAGATCCAGCAGGCCGTCACCCGGATCGGGCGTTGGGTGGTTCTCGTCCTGATGGCGGTCAGCATCATCACGGTGGGCAGCACCATCCGTCTGAGCGTCTTTGCCCGGCGGAGAGAGATTGAGATCATGAAGTACGTCGGTGCGACCAATGCGCTGGTGACGCTGCCCTTCTTCATCGAGGGCCTGACCATGGGTCTGATCTCGGGCGCGATCACCGCGGCGGCCGGCATCGGCGGATACAGCTACATCGTCAAGGCGTCCAGCACGCTGGGCGGCCTGTGGCAGATGCTGATGGGTACCGCACTGGTGCCGGTGGCCAACGTCTGGCCCACCATCCTGACCTACAGCCTGCTGGCCGGTGCGCTGGCCGGCGCGCTGGGCAGTATGTTCTCCATCCGCAAGCATCTGAACGTCTGAGCGAAAGGAGCAGCCCGTGAGTAAAGCAAAACATTCCGCAGGCTTCCGCCTGCATCTCCGCCGCTCCGCCGCCCATGCGAAGCCGGAGAACGGACGCTCCAAGGCCCTCCGCACCGCCAGCGCGTTTCTGGCGGCGGTCATGCTGATCCTGAGCCTGTCGGTCTATCCGGCTTCGGCGGCCACCAGTATGTCCTCGCTGCAGAACAAGCTGAACAGCCTGTCCCAGTCCATCAACCAGCACAAGAAAGAGCTGTCGGACGCCAAGAAGAAGGAACAGGCCGCGAAAGCTCTGGAATCCGAGCTGAAGGAAAAAGTCTCGGTCATCCAGAGCCAGATCAGCGTGCTGAAAGGCCAGATCGCCGAGGTGCAGAACAGCATCGGCGTGAAGGAACAGCAGATCGCCCAGAAAGAGGACGAGATCACCCAGAAAAAGGCCGAGATCGCCCAGAAAGAAGTGGAGATCGCCGACCAGTGGGACGATTTCAAACAGCACATGGCCGCCATGCAGGAGCTGCGGGACGGCGGCAGTGTGGCCATGCTGTCCTCGGTCAACGACCTGTACGAGCTGCTGACCTTCAACGAGGTCATGCAGGACATCTCCCTGAAAGATACCGAGATCCTCGACAACATGAAGACCGCCAAAGAGGGCTTGGAAAACGATAAGACCGCACTGGAAAACGACAAGACCCAGCTGGAGGCCGAGCGGACCGTGCTCAGGAACAAGAAGAGTCAGCTGGACGCCCAGAACACCCAGATGCAGTCCAAGCAGAGCGAGCTGAATTCCAGCGTGAAGGAAGCCCAGCTCAGTGCGGCCGAGGCACAGCAGGCGCAGAAGGATGCGCAGGCCGCCATCGAGTCGGACGAGATGAACTATGAGGCCGTCAAGAAAGAGATCCAGAAGCTCATCGCGGCGGCGGCAGCAGCCAAGCCGCAGCTGAGTTTCACCGGCTTCATCTGCCCGCTCAAGAGCTATACCCGCATTTCCAGCGAGTACGGCTGGCGCAAGAACCCGGTGACGGGCGTCAACAAACTCCACGCCGGCACCGACTTCGCGGCACCTGCCGGTACGCCTATCTATGCAGCCGCCAGCGGCTATGTGCAGGTGGCAGGCTGGTCCAGCGGCGGCTACGGCAACTATGTCATCATCTACCATGGCAAGATGACGGACGGCAACGCATACAGTACCCTGTACGGCCATATGCGCTCGGTGGCAACGTCGGCGGGCAAGTATGTCAATCAGGGCGACCTGATCGGCTATGTCGGCAGCACCGGCAACTCGACCGGCAACCACCTCCACCTTGAGGTCTGGAAGGGCGGCTCGAAGGCCAATGCGGTCAATCCGAGAAGTTATATTCCCATGAAGTAAGTCTTTCTGTTGTTTTTATAAGGAGGCCGTCTGGCGTATGAATGACAAAAAACGCAAGCACATTCTGCAAATCGGCTGTCTGATCTTAGCGGGTGTGTTCGTGCTCTCACTGCTCGGGAGCGTCGCGATGATGCTGCTGGTCTGAGGGAAGGAGCAAAGCAATGAACCGTAAAATTTCGGTCGGAATGATGGTCACCATCGTCATTCTGGCGATCACTGTGACCTTTTCCATCACCATGCTGATGGCGATGCGTCTGTTTGACAGCACCGTGACCAGCGTGAAGGAAAAGGAGAGTATGTACAACAAGATCGCGGAAGTGGACCGCTACGTCCGCAGCAAAGATTACTACACCATCGACGAGACGGTGCTCTACGACCGCCTGACAGCAGGCTATCTGCTGGGTACCGGCGACAAGTACGCCCGGTATTACACGGCCAACGCCTATACCAATCTGGTCAACACCCAGAACGGCACCCTGATGGGGATCGGCGTGGAGCTTGGCATCAACCAGTCCGGCTACGCCAAGGTCACCAAGGTCTATGAGGACTCGCCCGCACAGGAAGCCGGCATCAAGGTCGGCGATTACATCACGGCCGTGGACGGCACCGACGTCAAGAGCCTGTCCAATGTGGATGCAGTCCAGACCCGTCTGCGGGGCGAGGCCGGCACCACAGTCAACATCACTTGGCTGGACAGCGAGGCCGCTGAGCATACGGCCGACCTGACCCACTCCGGCTACACCGCCACCACCGTCGATTACCAGATGGTACAGGACAATGTGGGTTACATCAAGATCCGCCAGTTCGACGGCACCACCCCCAGTGAGCTGGATTACGCCATCCGCGCCCTGACCAACAACGGTGCCCTCAGCCTTGTGTTCGACCTGCGGGACAACGGCGGCGGCATTCTGGACGACGCGATCAGCTGCATCGACCTGATCGCCCCCGAAGGCACGCTGGCCTATGCCGAGGATAAGAACGGCACCCAGACCCTTCTGGGCAGCAGCAGCGACGACACCCAGACCTCGCTGCCCATCGTCTGCCTTGTCAACGGCAACACCGCAAGCGCGGCAGAACTCTTTGCCAGCAGCCTGCGCACCCTGAACGGTGCCCGTCTGGTGGGTACCACCACCATGGGAAAGGGCACCATCCAGAGCAGTCCGCAGCGTCTGTCCGACGGCAGCGCAGTCGTGATCACTGTGGCCAAGCTCATCTGCGGCGACGGTTCCTGCTTCGATGGGACCGGCCTGTCGGTGGATGTGGACCGCCCGCTGACCGCCGATGAACAGAACTCCTATTACGATTATACTGTGGACACCGACCCGCAGATCCAGCGCGCCGTCAGCACGGCCCAGCAGCTCAGCGGCACCACCACCGTTGGCGGCGTGAACGAAGCCGCCAACAGCGACGCTTCCAGCAGCGAGGCGGCGGACAGCACCGCTGCCGAAAGTACGCCGGTTGAGAGTGAGACGGTGGAAAGCACCGCGGTTTCCGAGGCTGAGTCCGGGAGCGAAGCCGCTTCGGAGTCTGCCGCTTCTTAAGAAAGGATGGAATCTATGCCGGAGCTGACCGATCTCTCCGTGATCCGCAACCTCTGCGAAAAATACGACTTTGCCCTTTCCAAGGGATTCGGGCAGAACTTCATCATCAATCCGGGTCTGCCCATCAAGATCGTGGACGCCAGCGGCGTGGACAAACGCTACGGCGTGATCGAGATCGGGCCGGGCATCGGCGTCCTGACCAAGGAGCTGGCCAAGCGTGCGGCGAAGGTCGTCTCCATCGAGGTGGACGAGCGTCTGCCGCCGCTGCTGGCCGAAACCATGGCCGGTGTGGAGAATTTCAAGCTGGTTTTACAGGATGTATTGAAGGTGGACCTGAAAGCCCTCATTGCCGAGGAGTTCCCCGGGATGCCGGTGGCCGTCTGCGCCAACCTGCCCTATTACATCACCAGCCCCATCGTCATGAAGCTGCTGGGCGACCGCCTGCCGATCGAGAGCCTGACCGTCATGGTCCAGAAGGAAGCCGCCGACCGTCTGGCCGCTGCGCCCGGCACCCGGGCGTCCAGTGCCATCAGCTGCGCGGTCAGCTACTATACGACCTCCAAGATGATGTTCACGGCGGCACCGGGCAGCTTCTACCCGGCCCCGAAGGTCACCAGCGCGGTGGTCCGGATGGACATCCGCCCGGCCCCCGCCGTGCAGGTGGCGGATGAGGATGGCTACTTCGCCCTGATCCGCGCCGCCTTCGGCCAGCGTCGCAAGACCGCCGCCAACGCCATCGCCAGCGGCCTGAACCTGCCGAAAGATCAGGTCATCGCCGCCATCGAAGCCGCCGGCTTCGACGCCCGTATCCGCCCCGAAGCCCTCACCCTCGAGGACTTCGCTAAGATCCAGACGGCCCTCGCAGAGCGGAAGTAAGCTTCATCGCGCTCCATCCGCCATCTCCGACAACAACAGTAGAAAAATCAATACTTGCCAAACCCGCCCGCCAGTGGTATACTATCTTAGTAATGTGTGCTGGTGTGGCGCAATGGCAGCGCAACTGATTTGTAATCAAAGCAAGCCAAAAAACAAATTTTTTAGAGTGTTCGGATGCTTATTTTAGCGTTTGAACGCTCTTTTTTCATGCGCGGGTTGACTTTTAAGACTAACTGATTTAATATTAGTAAAGGCAGATAAAGCCGTTAAGTCCTGACTGACTGATTAGTTGGATTGATTTTTGTAGTTTCCATAGTTGGAAGATGCTGGAAAATCAAACAGGAAAGGCTGAAAGACGTATGAAAAGAACCATCAAAAAGAGCGCAACAGCGGACAGTATCAACCTTATGGAAGCATTTGCAGAGTTTATAGAAGAAAAGGAAGCACAGAATAAAAGTGCAGCCACGATTCACAACTATAAACAAAGCTTTGAAAAGTATTGTGCATTTAACGAGTTTGACGATAACACAGGCATAGAAGAAGCAGACCAAAAAGCCTTTTTGCATTGGGTCAACACGATGGCGCAAGACTTGACCCCTACAACAGTCAACCACTATTTGCGGGATGTGCGCACGTTTCTGAACTGGTGCATGGACGAGGACAGAGCTTATATTGAAAAGCGATTCAAGATGAAAGAACTGTCTGTGCAGGACACAAAGCCGAAAGCCTTTAGTGATGATGACATTGCACTGTTGATGGAAAAGCCGAACCGCAAAGCTGATTTTGTGGAATGGCGCACTTATGTGATTGTATGCTGGATTATGGACAACGGTGCAAGAGCACAAACTGTCTGTTGTGTTAAGAGGAAAGATATAGACCTAAAGAAAAAGACCATCACATACGCCCACACGAAAAATAAAAAGGCGCAGGTGGTCGGTATGTCAGATACCCTCAAAACCATTCTGAAAGAGTACATCCGAAAGTGGAGATATGGCGCAGACGATGAAGATTATCTTTTCCCGAACATCGGTGACGAGCAGCTTACAACAAACGCTCTGCGCTGTGCCTTTAAGCGGTACTGCAAGGACAGAGGGGTTGAACAGCACAATATCCACGGTTTGCGGCATACATTCTCTCTTGACTATGTAAGAAACGGTGGCAATCAATTCAAACTGCAAAAGATTTTAGGACACTCTACCATGGAAATGACAAGGCGGTATGTCAATCTGGCAGCAGCGGATATTACAAGCGATTATGACCGCTTCTCTCCGCTGGCAACAACAAAGAAGAAAGCCAGCCGAACAAAGAACATCAAAGAATCCGATTGAAGAACCTGATAACAGAATACAAACACAAAAGCAGCGGTTAGAGAATAGCCGCTGCTTTTACTTTTTGGGATATTCGGTTTTAATATCGCTTGCACCTGAAAGATAGTCCATAGATACGTTATAGAAGCGGGCAAGTATCAAAAGGTTATCAATCGGAATCCTTGTTTTACCGCTTTCATAGTCAGAATATGTGCGCTGCCCGATGTGTAAGAGGTCTGCAA
>CAVKKE010000128.1:7936-8521 GCA_963656875.1 Barnesiella intestinihominis
GGTCAAAGAATTATCTTCCCTTATTTCACGGATGCGTTCATTGTAGCGCACAAAATCCACCACCTTACACAAAATAGTATAAGGATTTTTGGCTGCTACTTGACAAATAGAGCTATAAACTCTAAACTTATAGAAAGAACCCTTGCAGTTAAGAGAAAATTTGAAAGCAGGAGGAACAGAAAATGCGGGTCAGCGAAATCAATAAGGAAATAGAAAAAGGCAAAAAATGGTGTAAATGGGGAATAATATTCATGGTGGCACTATTTGCAGCGGTAGAACTTTGGGGTTTTTGGCTTCTAGGATACTATGATGGTGAATCAATGTTTATGATGTTATTCATAGGAGTGCCAGCTGGATTATTTGCGTATATAAATACTAAAAAGTCTATTAAACCTCTTATTGAAAAAAGAACGAAGTTAGAGCAGGATGAACAGTTTATAAAACGCAGAGTTGGAATTTATGAAGCGGCAGATGATGAACAAAAAAAGCAGTTACACAGAGCATATTTTGATGTAAATGAAGCGTATAAAGCAAATTTTATAGGGAGAATGGATTTAGTTTGTTCAACACTAACAAAGATGCAGA
>CAVKKE010000129.1:0-8456 GCA_963656875.1 Barnesiella intestinihominis
CCGCGAGGTTCTTTTTATTTCAATTCGCAATTTTTACGGATTACAGGAATGCTCCCTATTTTTGTCCGCAGGCCCCAAACGCCTGCCATTTTATTAAGGCAACTGTATTCTCTTTTCACACTTCCGTCAAGCTTTTGTCGGATTTTCGGGATTTCGCCCAAAAATCGCTCTGCTTCTTTCACCATTCTGCCGAACCGCAAAACACCCGGCCTGCATCCACATTTTAAAGCGGGCACAGGCCGGGCATTTTTGATCTTGTGATTTATGCTACCGCGGCGGCGATGACAAAGTACGTCACACCATTCACATCACGCACTGCGATGCCAACGGTGGTCGTCGCATCGGTCGTCACACGGCTGGTTTCGTCAAAAGGATATCCGGCAGACGAACCCGTTCCGGCGTAAGCCTTCAGCGTTGTGAGCGTCATAGGCTGACCGTTTATGACAATCGCCTGTGCGCTCAGTTTCTCACTGACAGCCTGATTCAAACCGGTGTTATCCATGGCATCCACGCCGGGAATTGCAACATCCATCAAACTTTCGGCCAGCGCGTCAAGGTCGGCGTTCCGTTGGACGTCCAATTGGCCGTTGGCGGCACGCAGCTGGTTGATCTGGGTCAGGATCTGGTCTTCCGCACTCAGGGGTGCTTCGGTGGGCGTGCTGGACGACGGCGCACCCGGCACCACCACATTGCCGTTTGCATCCTGACAGGCGGTCAGCAGGGTCAGGGCCATAGCACAGGCCAGCAGCGCGGCGAAGAGTTTCGGAAATTTTTTCATGGCGATTCCTCCGTTTCGGTGTTATGGTTCGGCTGTCACCCGGGCGAACTCCGCCGCAAGCGCGGCGTTGACGCTCCGGATGGCAGAGGCGTCCGGTTTCAGTTCGGCGCGGTCGTAGGTGAACAGGCCGTTCACCTCGTCCTCCACATCGGTCAGCTGGGTGTAGACCAGTGCCGACAGCCCATTTGCGAGCTGGGGCAGAACGGTTTTCAGCTGCAATTTTTTGTAGCGGGCGGTCAGGTCTTTGCGGTCCTTGGCCACGCCGTAGCCGTAGGTCTTGCTGGTCGGCTCATGGCCGGGCATGGGCCACGCAATGCCGCCGTACTCGGTAAGGGCCACTGTCCGCACGCCGGGCTTGACCCGGAGCGGATAGAAGTAGTTATGCCGGGAGTCCACGTCGCCGCCCTTCTGGTCGAACCAGCCGCTCGCTTCGTCCACAAGGCGGCTGGGGTCGAGGGCGAGCAGTTTCTTGGTCGCGGCGGCGGCATCGAACTGCCCCCACCCCTCGTTGAAGGGCACCCAGCAGCCGATGCTTGGGTGACACCGCAGGGCCTCCACCGTGGCTTCCAGCTCATAGCGGTATTCTTCCCGGCCGGCCTCGCTGGAACGGCTCAGCAGGCCGTGGAAGGGCTTTCCGTCTGGGGTGTGGCGGAGCAGCGGCTGCAGCGCATTGGTCAGGTAGGTGACATACCACAGTTTGTAGGGTGCCCCGCCGTTGACCATATCCTGCCAAACCACAAGGCCCAGCTTGTCGCAGTGGTAATACCACCGCTGGGGTTCGATTTTGGCGTGCTTGCGCAGGAGGTTGAAGCCCAGTTCCTTCACCCGTTCCAGCTCGTGCAGGACGGCCCCGTCCGAGGGCGGCGTATACAGGCCCTCGGGCCAGTAGCCCTGATCAAGCAGGCCGTTGAGCAGGATGGGCTTCCCGTTCAGGCAGAAGCGCATGATGCCCTTGGCATCTGCTTCGCAGCTCCATTTCCGCAGGGCAAAGTAGCTGTGCACCATATCCTCACCCACCCGGATGGTCAGGTCGTAAAGGAAGGGGCTGTCCGGGCTCCACGGGTGGAAGTGCTCGTCCAGAATGAGAAAGCTCATGGTGCCGCCGCAGCCGTCCGGGTCTACGCTGTCGGCGTTGAACTCTTCTGCGATGCAGACGCCGCCGGCCCGCACCACGCCCCATACGGCCTCCATGTCGCTGGGCTTTGAAGTGCGGATCTTCACAGTGACCGTTCTTGCGTCGTAATCGGGCAGGACGGTCAGAGAGGTGATGTACGTTTCGGGCACCCGCTCGAGCCAGACGGTCTGCCAGATGCCGCTCTGGGCCGGGTAGAACATTCCGCCGGGCTTGAGGGTCTGCTTGCCGCGGGCCTGTGTGCCGTTCCCGGTGGGGTCCTGCACGGCCACCCACAGGCTGTTCCGGCCGGTGTCGTTGAGGAAATCGGTGATGTCCAGCGCAAAGGGCCAGTAGCCGCCCCGGTGTCCGCCCGCGAGATGGCCGTTGACCTCCACCGCACAGGCGGAATCCACAGCCCCAAAATGGAGCAGCACCCGCCCACCCTCGCCGGCCGGCGGCGCAAAGAACCGGTGGTAGTGGAGCCACTGGCCGGGCTGCAGCGTCCGGCCCACCCCCGACGCCCGGCATTCCGGCGAGTAGGGCACAAGGATGGTGCCCTCCCACTGGTCCGGGTGCTGGGCGGCCTTGGTGATGGCATACTGCCACGGGCCGTTCAGGTTCTCGAAGCTGTCCCGCCGCATGGCCGGGCGGGGATATTCCGGAAGCGGATGATTCATCGCGGGGCCTCCTTTCTTGTCAGCGGCCTTGCCCTCTCAGGCCGCTTCGCGTCCAGCTCTCCCAAAGGGAGAGCCAAGACTCGGCTCCTACTTTGCGGGAGTTTTACTTATACGCTGCCGCCAGCTTCTCCAGTGCCGGCAGGCTGCGCTCGACCTTTTCGGTGTCGATGCAGTAGGCCAGCCGGACATAGCCCTTGACGCCGAAGGTATCGCTGGGCACCAGCAGCAGATCGAACTCCCGGGCTTTCCTGCAGAAGGCGTTGGCGTCCTCTTCGAGAGCCTTTGGGAAGATGTAGAAGGTGCCGCCGGGCCGCTCGACCTCAAAGCCGAGAGCGGTCAGTTTGTCGTACAGCAGGTTCATGTTGGTCTCATACACCGACAGGTCGCTGGTCACGTCGAGGCAGCGGCCCACGGCCCGCTGGATGATGCTGGGCGGGCAGTTGTGGCCGGTGAAGCGGGAGATCTGGGCCATCATATCCACCAGCACGTCCTCGCCCTCGCAGCCGGGCCGGACGGCCACATAGCCCAGACGTTCACCGGGCAGGCTCAGGCTCTTGGAGAAGGAGAAGCAGGTCAGGGTGTGGGTGTAGAACGCCGCCGGGTAGGGCACCTTTTTGCCGTCAAAGGCGATGTCCCGGTAGGGCTCGTCGCTGACGAGGAAGATGTTGTGGCCGAAGGCCTTGCTCTTGGCGGTCAGGATATCGGCCATCCGGGTCAGCATCTCGGCGGAGTAGACCACGCCGGTGGGGTTGTTGGGGGTATTGATGAGGACGCAGGTGACGCTGGGGGTCAGCATTTCCTCAAAAGCGTCCAGATTGGGCTGGAAGGCCGGGGCCTGCGGGGGCACGACCTTGAGCGTCGCACCGGTGCCAGCCACATAGGGGCCATACTCGGGGAAGTAGGGCGCGAAGGTCAGCACCTCATCGCCGGGCTTGGTCACGGCACGGATGGCGTGGGCGATGGCACCGGCTGCACCGGTGGTCGGGAAGATGTGCTTCTGCTCATAGGGCAGGCCGAAGGTCTTGGTCAGGTGCTTGGCCACCTCGGTGCGGAAACCCGGGTCGCCCTGACTGGGGCAGTAGCCGTGCAGATCCACGGGGTCGCCGTTCTGCAGCAGATCCTCCATGGCGGCGGTAAACTGCGGCGGGCAGGGCACGCTGGGGTTGCCCAGCGAGTAATCAAAGACATTCTCGTAGCCAATCTCGGCAGCGCGCTGCTTGCCGTACATGAAGGTCTCACGGATGACGCTCTTGTTGTTGAGCATCGCGCGGTAGGTTTCGTTCAGCATAATACTTTTCCTTCGCTTTTCTTATTTTTTGTCCGGCAGGGCCGAGACATAGCTCTGCTCCACCTTGACGATACAGCTGTATTTGGGGTCCTGCTCGGTGACGAACTGGCACATCGCGGCCAGCATCTCGTCCTTATTGCCCGCATAGCCCGCCGGAAATACCAGATCGAACAGAACGTTGGTGTGGCTGTCGCCGGGCACGATCCGCAGATCATGCACTGAGAGCTGGGGGTCCAGCTGGCGGGCCTTTTCGGTCAGGCGGGTGCGCAGCACGCCCACGGCGGCGTCCGCCGTCACAATGGGGTCGTAGTGGATGGTCACCTGCAGGTTGTCGTGTTTCAGGAAGTCGTTTTCGATGTTGTCGATCACGTCGTGGGCTTTCAGCGGGTCGGTCTCCGCCGGGAATTCGATGTGGAGCGACGCAAACTGATGCCCCGGGCCGTAATCGTGGACCATCAGGTCGTGGACGCCCAGCACGCCCGGGTAGGTCATGACCTTCTGCTCAATGTGCGCCACCAGCTCCGGCGAGGGACTTTCGCCCAGCAGGGGGCTGAGGGTATCCATCACGAGGCCCCAGCCCGACCAGAGGATGAACCCGGCCACGCCCACACCCATCAGGCCGTCCAGCCGCGCCCAGCCGGTCACACTGCACAGGATGGTGGCAATGAGCACCGCGCCGGTGGTCAGCACATCATTCCGGCTGTCGGCGGCGGTGGCCATCAATGTTTCGGAACCGATGATCCGGCCGATGGTCCGGTTGAAGCCGCTCATCCAGAACTTGACGGCGATGGACACCGCCAGCACCGCCACACTGAGCCAGCTGAAGGTCACCTCAGACGGGTGGAGCACTTTCACAACCGATTCTTTCAGCAGCGAAAGGCCGATGGCGAGGATGGTCACGCTGACCACCAAGCCGGCCAGATATTCGTACCGGGCGTGGCCGTAGGGGTGTTTCTCGTCCGGGGCCTTGGACGCCAGCCGGAACCCGATCAGACTGACCACGTTGGACGAAGCGTCCGAGAGGTTGTTCAGGGCGTCGGCGAGGATCGCAATGGAGCCGAACAGGGTGCCCGCCGCCAGCTTGCCGAGACAGAGCAGCAGGTTGCAGGCCATGCCGACGATGCTGGCGAGGTTGCCGTAGGCAGTGCGCACCGCCGGGTCTTTGACCTCCTGCGGGTGCTTTATAAAAAGCTTTATGAGAAGCTGTGTCATAGGGTTCCTCCTCGTAGGGACGGGGTGTGATTTCAGTATAGCATCTCGCTTTCGGGTTTGAAAGCATTTTCGCAAATTTTCGGGTATATAAGACCCCCGGTGAGAAGGTTTCATCTCACCGGGGGTCGCTTGGATCTTATTTCAGAGCCGCTCAGACGTTTTTATCCGAAGGTTTGCTCAGATCGAGGCTGCGGATGATCTTGCGCACGGGCAGAATGCTCTTGGCATTCATGGACAGCTCGTCCACGCCCATCCGCAGGAAGGTCTCGGTCAAGGCGGTGTCTGCGCCCAGCTCGCCGCAGATGCCGACCCAGATGTTGTGGCGGTGGCCCGCCTCAATGGTCATCTGGATCTCGCGCAGGACAGCCGGGTGATGCGGGTTGAAGAAGGGCTCCAGCTTCGCATTCTGGCGGTCGAGGGCGCAGGTGTACTGGGTCAGATCGTTGGTGCCGATGGAGAAGAAGTCGCACTCGGCGGCCAGATCGTCGGCGATCATGACAGCGGCCGGGGTCTCGATCATGGTGCCGACCTCAATCTTCTCGTCAAACTTCTTGCCTTCGGCGCGCAGCTCCTGCCGGCACTCTTCCAGCGTGGCCTTGGCGTCCTGCAGCTCCCGGAGGCTGGTGATCATGGGGAACATGATGCTCATGTTGCCGTAAGCCGAAGCCCGCAGCAAGGCGCGCAGCTGGGTCTTGAAGAAGTCCTTCCGGGTCAGGCAGATGCGGATGGCGCGGTAGCCCAGAGCCGGGTTGTCCTCGTGATCCAGCTTCATGTAGTCCACAGTCTTGTCGGCACCGATGTCGCAGGTGCGGACAACGACCTTCTTCGGGGCCAGACTCTCCAATACCTGCTTGTAAGCCTCGAACTGATAGTCCTCGGTGGGGAAGTCCTTGCAGTTCAGGTAGACGAACTCGGTGCGGAACAGACCCACGCCGCCGGCATCGTTCTGCTGGACGGCACCCACATCGCTCATGCCGCCAATGTTGGCAAACACATTGATGGTCTTGCCGTCCAGCGTGGTGTTGGGCTTGCCCTTCAGCTCCTGCAGCAGGGCCTGCTTCTTCTGGTCCTCCTGCTGACGCTTCTTCAGGCTCTTGAGCAGATCGGGGGTGGGGTCAACGTAAACACAGGCGTTGTAGCCGTCCACGACGGCCATCTTGCCGTCCCAGTCGTCCTGAATGTCCTTGCACTGGATCAGGGCGGGGATGTTCATGCTGCGGGCCAGAATGGCGGTGTGGCTGTTGGAGCTGCCCTCGCGGGTGATAAAGCCCAGCAGCAGGCTCTTGTCCATGCGCACGGTCTCAGAGGGGGCCAGATCCTCGGCCACCAGGATGCTGGGCTCAGTGCCCTGCAGCGACTCGTTGTCCACGCCCTGCAGAATGTCCAGAATGGCCTGCGCAATGTCGATCACGTCTGCACTGCGGGCCTGCAGATACGGGTCATCCATGGCAGCAAACACGGCTGCCTGGTTGTCGCCGGCGGTTTTCACCGCATATTCGGCGCACTTGTGCTGCCCGTTGATGATCTCCTTGATGGCGTCCACAAAGTCGTCATCTTCCAGCATCATGGCGTGGATGTTGAACACCTCTGCAATGTCCTCGCCTGCTTCGGCCAGGGCCTTTTCGTACAGGGCGGTCTGCTGTTCAATGGCCTTTTCCTGCGCAGCCTCAAAGCGCGCCACCTCAGCGGCGGTGTCGGCCACCTCAGCGGCGGAAATGGTGGTATTCTTCTTTTTGTAGATCTTCAGCTTGCCAATGGCGATGCCATTCAAAATGCTTTTACCGGTGCCTACCTGCATTGCACGTTCTCCTTCTATCACAAGTCCAAAAAAGCCCCCGCAGATCTCCCCGCGAGGGCTTGGTCATCACGGCGGATCAGACGTTCTCGGTCAGGAACTTCTGAATGGCCTCGGCAGCTGCCTCTTCGTCATCACCCTCAACCTTCACGGTGATGGTCTCGCCCTGCTTGACTCCCATCCCCATCAGGGCCATCAGCTTGCGCATATCACAGCTCTTGCCGTCCTTCTCCAGGGTAGCAGTGCTGGCAAAGCCCTTCACGGCCTTGACCAGCAGGCCTGCCGGACGTGCATGGATGCCGCAGGCATCCTTAACGGTATACTGGAATTCCTTCATGATCATTTTCTCCTTACTTAATCCCGCACAGCCCGGTTCCTCTGCACAAAAACCCGGGCCTGGCAAACACGCTTTGCCACCACGCGGTTGATACCTCTATTATAAACCCTGCATGGAAATTTTTCACCGTTCGATATTGCCGATTTTTTAAAAGAAATTTTGGTAAAATTGAATATACAATTTCTGAAATTTTGACCATTTTTTATATTTTTCCGTTTTTGTTTGCAAAAATTATGCATTCTGCGCGCTTATTCTCCATGCCGCGCAGCCTGCCGTTTCCGGCAAAGGCCCGCAGTTCCGGTTGTTTCCGGCCGTTATTCCACCGGGTAGCCCTCGGCGTCCAGCGGCAGCTGAGCCGGGTCCACCGTTTCGGGCAGCGGCTCTGCATCGCCGGAGGTCTGCTGTGCTGCACTTTCGGTGCCGCTCAGCTCTTCCTCATGGCGCTCGCCCCAATCGCCGCTGTAATCTTCGCCGGAGGTCTGCTGGGCGTCCAGCTCCTCGTCATGCCGTTCGCCCCAGTCCCCGCTGTAGTCCTCGCCGGAGGTCTGCTGCGCTTCTGCCATGGCGGCCTGCATGTCTTTCAGGCCCACCACCACACCGGAAGGCCGCTCCAGCAGGTAGGCACCCACTGCCTTTTTGCGGTACACCAGCAGCACACCGTAGCGGCTGGTCTCGCCGCTGCTGGCCGCCGGGATCAGCGCCACCCACTTTTCCACGGTTTTGCCCTTGTATCGGGCCAGATCCATGCCGCTTTGCTGCACCACCCCGTTGAACGCCGAAAAGCTGTCGTCCCACTTGCGGGGGATCTTGACCTTATCCGCCGTGATGGACGCCCCGTCCACCTCCAGCCCGTAGCCGGTGAACCAGGTCTGAATGTCCTGCGCGCTCTCGATCCGGTTCACGGATGCCGCCGCAGACGCCGCCACCGACCGGGTGCTGATATACCGCCCCAGCATGGCGCTGAACACCACCAGTGCACAGCACATGGCTCCCAGCCCCAGCTTTTTCAGGCTCGTTTTGCTCAATGTGACTACAAACATATCCCCATGCCTCCCCAGCCTGTTTTCTCTGAGAATACTTTATTCGGCCTCTGGGGAAGTTATGACGCTTTGACGATTCAGAATTGTCTCCGCTTCGCTCTGACAATCACAGAGGAAAATTTATTTTTAATATTGCAAATCAGCCAGACCTGCGGGTCTGGCTGATTTGCTTTTTTCACAAGAAAGGTCGTGATGGCAAGCGGCATATTGCTGCT
>CAVKKE010000130.1:0-8453 GCA_963656875.1 Barnesiella intestinihominis
ACAGCCTTGCGCTCATCCACATGCTGGTAGATGCACTCGCCGGAGGAACCGCCCACATACACGCCCTTGACGCCCTTGGCGATCAGGTGGCGGGTGAGAGCCTTGACACTCTCGGTGGAAATGTTGCCCTCTGCGTCGTAGCAGGCGTAGAAAGCCGGAATAACGCCCTGATATTTGGTGATGTCTTTCATGATTCCAAACTCCTTCTGTTCGATATAAGTTGGTTTGCATCAAGCTTCGCGGGTTTTGCGTTTGAATTGTTCGTGGTGCCAAAAGCTGCTCCCGGAACATCAAGCTCCATACGCTTGTGGTTCGGGCAGCAGCATCAGCGCCCTCTTGTGGCTCCCTGCATCCGCTTCGTGCCTTGGTGCGGCACTCGCGTCTCGCAGGCCACTGCGCCAAAAATCCTTCCCTGTTTCCGCCGCAGGCGGCGGTCGGGATTTTAGCCTTTAACAGCACCCATTGCGATGCCCTTAGTGAAGTACTTCTGGAAAATGAGGAAGATGATGATGATAGGCACAGCAGCCAGTGCGGCACCGGCCATGATCAGGCCGAAGTCGGTGCTGTTCTCAGCCTGCAGCTTTGCAATGCCCAGAGAAATGGTCAGGTTGCTGGTGCTGGACAGCATGATCAACTGCATGAAGTAGTCGTTCCAGCTGTTGATGAAGGTGAAGATGGCCAGTGCGCCGATGCCCGGCTTGACCATGGGCAGCACGATCTTGACGAAAGTGCGGGCCTCGCTTGCGCCGTCGATGCGGGCAGCTTCCAGCATCTCGGTGGGGATGCCCTCACTGAACTGCTTCATCAGGAACACGCCGAAGGGCCAGCCCACGATGGGGAAGATGACGGCCCAGATGGTGTTGTAAAGATTCAGGGAGCTCATCTCACGCAGCAGGGGGATCAGAATGACCTGCTTGGGCAGAGCCATTGCGCACACGATGAGGGTGAACAGCAGTTTGCGGCCCACAAAACGCTTCTTTGCCAGTGCATAGCCTGCCATTGCGGCGGTGATGCAGGTGAGGATCATGGACATGACGGCCATGAACACGGTGTTGATCATCCAGCGGATGGCAGCGGGAGCGGTGGGGCCCACCGAGAAGTAGATGGGCTCGCCGTCAACACTGAACTTGGTGCTGAAGGGGATGGCCAGCTGCCACAGCGGGGCACTCTTGCCTGCGAACAGTTTCTGGTAGTTGGTCAGCACCCATTCATGGGGCCACCACTCGGGGGTGGTGGCGTTGATGGCTGCGCCGGTCTTGAAGGAGCCGGTGATGATCCAGTACAGCGGGAAGGCGAACAGCACTGCCACGATACTGATAAGGATGATGGTCAGGATCATATAGGCGCTCATCTTCTTGAGCTTGCTGGGGTGACGCTTCAACGGTTTTTGCTTTTTAGCAGCAGCATTTGCACTCATTGCCCGGCACCTCCTTTAATTATCCTGGTTGCCCAGCTTGAACTGGACAGCCGACAGAATGGCGATGATGACCGCCAGCACAACGCCCATGGCGTTGCCGTAGCCGTAGCGGTACAGTTTGAATGCGGTGTAGTAGATGTAGTACATGATGGTATCGGTGCTGTGGTTGGGGCCGCCGGAAGTCAGCAGCTGGATCAGCGCAAAGCACTGGAAAGAATTGATGGTGGTGATGACCAGGATGTACAGGGTGGTGGGCATGATGGCGGGCCACTTGATCTTCCAGAAGCACTGGAAATCGTTGGCACCGTCCACTTCAGCGGCTTCCACGATGGACTGGTCCACATTGCCCAGAGCGGAAACGTACAGCACGATGGGCTGGCCCACAGAGGTGGTGAGCAGGATCAGGATGATGCATCCCAGTGCGAACCGCTCATCGCCCAGCCAGTTGATGTTCTTGTCGATCAGACCCAGAGTCTTGCCTAGGTAGTTGAAGATGCCGTAGTAGTTGTTGTACATCCACTTCCACACGACCGTGACAGCCACGGAACCGGTGACAACGGGCAGATAGAACACACAGCGGAACAGGCTCGTTGCCCACTCGGGCAGATCAACGATGGCGGAGGAGACCCACAGCGAGAATGCGCAGGTCACGGGCACCGAAACCACCACGATGATGAAGGTGTTCTTCAATGCACCCAGGAAGATGGGGTCGGTGAACAGTTCCTTATAGTTTGCCAGACCCACGAAGATGTCTGCGCGGTTCATGGTGGAGTCAAAGAAGCTCGTCACCACGCAGAGGATCATGGGGTAGATCACGAAGCCCAGAAAGAAGATCAGGCTGGGCAGCAGGAAACAATAGGAAGCGAAGGTCTCGCGCCGGACCAGCGCACTGCTGCGCTTAGGCTCTTTGATCGCCGTTTTTGCAGCCAAGAGGATCACCATTCCTTTCCAATAAACGGATTTTTTCAAAATAAAGCCCCTCCCTCGTCGGGATCTTCGAGGAAGGGGCGAAGAGTCAATAATTATCTGCCCCCGGCAGAGTGGATCAGATTATGCCTGTGCAGCGGCTGCGTTTGCATTTTCAACAAAGGCCTTGACGGCAGTCTCGACATCCTCGCCGGTGCCCACGCGCTGCAGCATGTTCCACCACTCGGTACGAGCAGTTGCCCAGCCCGGAGTGATCTGGTAGTAGTCGCCCAGATAGTTCATGAACTTGCTGTACTCGCTCATGATCTCGTTGCCTGCGTAGATGTCGCCCACGCTGGAACGGACAGGGAAGTAAGTGGAAGCCAGAACGCTGTCTGCGACCTGATCGGGATCAGCAGCGATGAAGTCGATGAAGGTCTTGGCGGCTTCGATCTTGGCTGCGTCGCCGTTATCGAAGATGCCGAAGCCCCAGATACCGCCGCACAGCTTCGGATCGCCGCTGTCGGTGGGGAATGCCATGGGCATGATCTCGTCGCCGTCGTTGGTCAGGCCGGCGTCGTTGTTGTCGGAGTTCAGCTGCTGAGCGATGTTCCAGCAGAATGCCATCTGCAGGGTGCCGTTGCGGAACAGGGTGATCTCGTCGCCGCCGGCGATGGAAGCATCGAAGTTGATGCCGTCAGCATCGTACAGAGCCTGAATGGCCTTGATGTTCTCGGGAGAATCAGCGGTGTACTTGGTGTGAGCGTCATCGGTAAAGGTGCCGCCGTACATGTTGTTGATGATAGCGCGGGTGCCCTGGTCACCGCCCTGGCCTGCGCAGTACACAGCAGCAACGTTCTCATAGCCGCCCTTGTACAGTGCGTCAACGGTCTTCAGGAAGCCGTCGGTGCTCCAGGTGTGCTTGTCAGTGTCCAGATACTGGTCAGCGCCAACTTCCTTGACATTGGTCATGTTGACGGCCATGCAGTGTGCGGTCATGCACAGGGGATACTCGTAGTAGTCGCCGACGTCGTTCTTGCAGGCGGACTCAACGGACTCGTAGATGTCCTTCTTCGCGTCGTCGGTCCACAGATCGTTCAGCGGAGCCATGACGCCCTTTGCGCCCCAGTTTGCAACCAGACGCTCGGGACCTTCCATGACCAGGTCAGGTGCGCTGCCGCCCTCGATGGCGGTGTTGACCTGATCGTCGCCGTTGGTGTAGTCCAGATACTCGACGGTGACCTTGATGTCAGGATACTTTGCGTTGAAGTTTGCAACGATGCCCTGAACGGTGTCGTCATTGCCCCAGCCGCCGATGGGGTATGTCCACAGCTTGATGCTGGTGGAAGTGCCGGCTGCGGTGGAAGCTGCAGCGGAACTTGCAGGAGTGGAAGCTGCGGTAGAGGTGGAAGCGGAAGAACCGCCGCAGGCAGCCAGAGCACCGGCTGCACCCAGAACGCCCGCGGCCTTCAGGAACGAACGGCGGGAAATGAACTTTTTCATAATGGTTGTCTCCTTCGCATTCAATGCTTCACGTTGTGGCGGCCTGCCGTGCCAGCGGCCGCTCTTGATGGCTCTATTATAGAAAAAAATTTTCATTTTGTCTATTTGCAGGTTTCATAAATTTTCAGAATGACACTATGCAATGTGCACAAAACGCTGGGATATATGCTGAAATGCAAAGAAAAACATGCCGAAGGCTCTGAAATTATTACAAAATGGTACAAATCCATCAAAACGATAGTGAAAATATTTTTCCGAATGAAAATGTAAAATTGAAAGACATTTTCATAAAAAGACCGGTTTTTCTGCCAAAACTGTGTGCTCTGCACAGAACAAAAGCCCAAAATGTGGTCAAAGCGTCTCTTGCGCAGCGGAAACGATTCTTTTATACTTTTATACAGAAGGTGTAATGAAACGAACGGCGGCTGATTTTTCGGGCTGCCGGATCAAGGAGTAAGGGAAAATGTCATCAAATTTTTGGGAGCTGCTGCAGCAGCATCAGAGCGACCTGACAAAATCAGGCCGCACCGTGGCGGATTATCTTCTGCAGCATCCGGCAGAAGCACAGTATCTGTCCATCTCATCACTTGCACGGGAGTGCCGTGTGGCCGAAGCAACGGTGTTCCGGTTCTGCCGGGCACTGGGGTTTGAGGGCTATCATGAAATGCGCATCGCGCTGGCGCAGGCCAACGCCACCGGCGCACTGGTCAACCAGAAAGAGCCGGACCCGGACGCCTCCACGTCCACTCTGTGTGAACATGCCAGCGCTTTGTTCATGACGGCCATCAATGGCACGCAGAATGCGCTTTCACCGGATGCCGTGGACGAAGCTGCGGCTTTGTTGCACAAGGCGCGGCAGGTGTTCTGCCTGGGGCAGGGCGGCAGTATGCTGATCGCCAACGACATCTGTGCCCGGTTCAGCGGCATCTCCAATAAGTTCCGCACTGCAGGGGACAGCCACCTGCAGCTGCTCGCTGCCAGCCTGATGACCCCAGAGGATGTGGTGCTGTTCGTGTCCTATTCCGGTGCCACCCGGGACATGCTGGAAACGCTGCGCGCGGCCAAATCGGCAGGCGCAAAGATCATTCTGCTGACCCATTATGAGGATTCTCCGGGCGCGAAGCTGGCGGACACCGTGCTGCTATGCGCTGCGCAGGAAAGCCCGCTGGACTCCGGCAGCATTCCCATTAAGGTGGCGGTGCTGTATGTGGCAGAAGTGTTGGTGCTGCGCTATATGCTGGACGACCCGAAGAACGCCAACGAGGCGCAGGATCGCACCAGCGAGGCATTGGCTGTGAAATTGTTATAAGGAACCTGCAGGCCGGGGCGATGTGCGCTCCGGCCTGTTTTCTATCATCTTCCACAAGGAATCAACGGCGGATTTGGCACAAATGCGGGGAATGAGAAGCTGGCGGGCAGAAGCTTGCTATTGTGTGCCGAAGATGTTAAAATAAATCTATCTATAATGGGGTAAAAATGGGGTAAAGTCCCGCTTGCGGGTGAGTAGGAAGGAAACACATTGAAAGACAAACAGTCGATGACCATGAAGGAGATGCAGGCCCGCATTGAGATGCTGCGCGAGCTCTATACGGATGTGCGGCTGCTGGATGCGGACACGGTCGGCAAGATCCAGGAAAACGTCCGGGTGGAACCCTTTGGCGAGGAGCTTTGCTATGCCAGCCGTCACAAAAAGCGGATGACCAGCCGGTGTGCGGCTAAAATGGCGCTGGCAACCCGGAGCCGTGCGCGCCTGCATCCGCCAGAGCGACATCCTCATCCGCTACGGCGGCGATGAGTTTCTGCTGATCCTGCCGGGCATCCCCGGCGATTACCTGAAGGTGAAGCTGGAGCAGATCCGCGCTAAGGTGCAGGTCACGACCATCCCAGGCTATTCTCACCTGCACCTGTCGCTGAGCATCGGCGGAGTGATGCAGAGCATCACAGACCCCCATGGAAGCAGTAGTGCGCCGTGCAGACAAGCTGATGTACCACGCCAAAAAGCGCAAAAACGCGGTGATGGTGGAAAGCCACAGCGGCGATGTGCCGCTCACCGCGCAGGAGACGGAAGAGCAGGAGCAGGCCAAGCAGAAGATCCTGATCGTGGATGATTCTCCGCTGAACCGCGGGATCCTCACGGAGATCCTGAGAGCAGATTATCACATCCTCGAGGCGGCAGACGGCCGGGAGTGCCTTGAGATGATGCACGAATATGCAGGCGAAGTCTCACTGGTGCTGCTGGACATCAACATGCCGGTGATGAACGGCTTCGAGGTGCTGCAGGCCATGAACCGCAGCCATTCCATTGAGGATGTGCCGGTGATCATGATCTCCAGCGATGATTCGGAGGCTGCGATCCGCCGTGTCTATGAGCTTGGCGCGTCGGACTACATCAGCCGCCCCTTTGACGCCAAGGTGGTCTACCGCCGGGTGCTGAACACCATCAAGCTGTATGCCAAGCAGCACCGTCTGGTGCAGATGGTGTCGGATCAGATCCGCAAGCAGGAGCGCAACACCACCATGCTGGTGAGCGTGCTGAGCCAGATCGTGGAGTTCCGCAACGGTGAAAGCGGCTCGCATGTGCGGCATATCCGGGTCATCACGGAAAAGCTTCTTGGCCGTCTGATGGAGCAGAACACTCACTATGTCATCAGCTCGGAGGAGCAGGACAACATCCCGCTGGCTTCGGCCCTGCATGATATTGGCAAGATCGCCATCGATGAAAAGATCCTCAACAAGCCCGGCAGGCTGACGCCGGAGGAGTTCGAGATCATCAAGACCCACACCACCCAAGGTGCACAGATGCTGCACAAGCTGGAAAACTTTGAGACGGAGCCTCTGCTGCAGACGGCTTACCACATCGCCCGCTGGCACCATGAGCGCTGGGACGGGCGGGGCTATCCTGACGGCCTGAAGGGCGACGAGATCCCCATCAGTGCACAGGTCGTTTCCATTGCGGATGTGTATGATGCGCTGACCAGTGAGCGCTGCTATAAGAAAGCCTACACGCATGAAAAGGCTATGGAGATGATCCTGGGCGGCGAATGCGGCAGCTTCAATCCGCTGCTGCTGAAATGTCTCGGCGACATTCAGGGAGAACTGCGCAGCGAGCTGCAGAGCGATTATCAGGACTAAACAAAAAAGGTGCTGTATGAAAAACATACAGCACCTTTTTTGACTTTGGAAAAATCACTTTACGATAAGGCCCATAACTGCCGCAAGTGCCGCAGCGATGACGGCGGAGCTCAGAATGCCGAACGTCCATTTCACCACTTTGTCTTTTGTGGTGATGTAGGGCATCAGATCCTCTGTGCCGGGAATGATCCATGCACTGGTCTTTTCCACCCACAGCCAGTCGATGACGAACAGGTCGATCAGGTTGAGAATCAGGAGAATGATGTAAAGCTGCAGAAAGCCCTCGCGGAAGCCGCGTGCGCCGTTGACGGCGTAGACGCAGATCAGCACATAAGAAATGTAGATGGGCAGAGCGACCACCCGGAACATGAGGGCTCTCTTTTTGATTTTCTCGTGGGTCGTCAGCCCCAGCTGCACGCAGCGCTCCTGAACCTCGGGGTGGTAGAGCTGAAGCATTCCGACTGCGCCGTCCTTGATGCCGACCGCACAAACCGCCATCAGGATCATCCCCATGATCACACCTTCCAATATCAGTGTAAAAGCCATTGAAGATTCCTCCCTGTCTTTGATTAGTCTAAGCTTACCATAGGAAACAGGAGCTTTCAAGGGGAGAAAAGGATTTTGAGGAGTTCCGTTTGAGCCTGGCAAGGAAAAGAAAAAGAGCCCCAGCCTGTGCTGGAGCTCTTTTTTCTATGCCGGTGGTGGGGGTCGAACCCACACGTGTTATTAGCACAAGGGATTTTGAGTTTTTGTACTCATCTTCCATCTGGTGCCATCTCGTGATATCTAGTGATATCTAGTTCCCTGCACAAAAAATGGTTTTTAGCGCATCTGCGCTATGTTTCAGACCGGACTTACGACTTTTCGATTATTTTACCCTCTATCCCGATTTTTCGATTTGGAGCGTCCAAAAGAAAATTGGAGGGATGTTTAGGAGGGATGCAGAGCTAAACGCCCCTCTGCTTAGGCACAAAATGAAAGGAAAGTCAAGGATGATGAACAAAATTCAAGCAAAAGAACTTTACGAGAAAATGTTTGCAAACTATCCCGATGTTCTTACCGTGGAGGATGCAACAAAATTATTAGGCTTCAAAAGCCAGACTGCCGTAATACGGCGGGTGCATCAGCATAGGATTCGTTGCCTGAAAGTTGGTCGATCTTTTATGATTCCAAAGGAATTCCTTATCGACTACCTTTTAGATGACTAATTATATTATAAATATTACCACAAAGCGCACTGCTTTTTCAATATGAAAAATGGTGCGCTTTTATTTTTTCAAAAGATAGGCGGTCTTGTTTTGAACATCAAAAAGAACACACAGTTGAAAGATTTGCATGACCCTTGATTACTTCTACGGACAGTCCGGCGAACTTTTTTCTTTCTACCGCATTCCCAAAGCACTGTTTCAGGAACCACGGTTCCAGAGCCTGTCAACCGATGCAAAAACACTGTACGGCATTCTGCTTGACCGCATGAGCCTGTCCGCTAAAAATG
>CAVKKE010000131.1:0-8265 GCA_963656875.1 Barnesiella intestinihominis
TTTTGCGCTATTTTTTGTGCAAATTGCTATCGCATTTTTATTTTGCAACAGCCCCATATACAGATGTATGTAGAAATCACTTCTCCAGGATGCGCGGCACGAACAGGCTGAGCATCTTGCCCCACCAGTACCACTCGTGGGAGACGTCGCCGCCCCAGATCTCCAGATGGGCGGGCAGGCCCTGATCCTTCAGCAGGTCGGCCAGCGCCTGAGTGTCGTCCAGTGCGTCGCCCTCGTAACTGCCCTGACCGGCGCAGAGCATCAGGCTGTTTTCCTCAGCCTTGGCCAGAGCCAGCTTGTTGGCGATGCCGTTCTCGCTGAGATACTGCAGGGGAGAGCAGCGCAGCACCAGGTCGTCGGTCTCGCTGCCCCAGAAGCGGGTCAGGTCGTAGATGCCGGACAGGCCGATGGCACCGGCGAAGAGCTTGGGGCGGCGCAGACGGCAGTTGACCGCGTGCACAGCGCCCAGGTCGATGCCCACGCACCACAGCTGGGCGTCCTTCTCCGCGCCGTTCAGGACCAGCACACGGGGAGCCAGCTCAGCAGAGAGGTAGACGAAATACTTTTCCTCCATCTCGGCGCGGCGGCGCAGGGCAGCGTCCCCGTTCAGGATGGCTTCGCCGTCGATGCTGTCGGCGCAGAACAGCTGCACCTTGCCTTCGTTCAGCAGCTGGGCGATGGCGTCCGGCATACCGTTGTTCTCCCAATCGTAAAAGCGGCCCCCGCGGGCAGGCAGGGCCAGCACCGGCACACCGGCGCTGCCGTACACCTTGAACTCCATGTCGCGGCCAAGCACGCTGCTCCACTCTTTGTAATAGGTACCCTGGATCATAAATCAAGCACTCCTTGTTCTTCTATATTCACCGGCCCGGGCACAGTCGCTGCGCTCCGGCGCCGGCCGTTAGCAGTTTTAGAGAAAGCTTTTCTGGAAAGATATCACACGAACTGGTTTTTCTGGGCGTCGTATTCATAGCCCACGGCTTTCAGCTTTGCGCAGATGTCCGCCTTGTCGGCGTCCAGATCTTCGCACAGAGCATCGAGGTTTTTGTAAAAATCACGCAGTTTCAGGTTCACCACGCTCAGAAGCATGATGGGGTCGTTGGGCAGAGCCATGAGTTTTGCCTCCTTACAGCAACAAAAAAAGCCGGCCACTCGACAAAGTGACCGGCCACATACACCAAATTAGACAGCGCGGGTGACTTTGCCAGCGCGCAGGCAACGGGAGCATGCGTAGACGTACTTGGGAGAACCCTCAACGACCGCCTTGACACGACGGACATTCGGCTTCCAGGTACGGTTGGAACGACGATGAGAGTGAGAGACCTTGATACCAAAGGTCACACCCTTGCCGCAGCATTCACATTTAGCCATGGTACTTGCACCTCCTGCAGTGAAGTAAGGAATCAAAATAATCAGCTTGACTATTGTAGCAGATTGCAGACGAAAAAGCAAGAGCTTTTGCGAAAAATATTGCGATTTTTTGGAGAGAAGCCTTCCCCGGAGCGAAAAGCCTTCCCCCCTCGGGGGAAGGTGGCGAGGAGCCTGCGACGAGCCGGACGAGGGGAAACCGTGGTCAGATTCCGTTCTCCAGGAGCGGCTTCTAAACACAGCTGCCCCTCATCAGTCACCTTCGGTGACAGCTTCCCCCGAGGGGGAAGCCTTTCGGAGAGTAATACCCCCTTGTCTAAATCCACAAAAAATAGTATTATATATTGTATAGTCCTGCCCTGGCCGGACAAAAACGAAAAAAGGCAGGAGCGTATCTATGACTTCGCAAGGCATTTATTATCTCATCCGCGCTTTGGTGGCGCTGGTGGCCATCCCGTTCCATGAGGCGGGCCATGCGCTGGCCGCGTGGCTGCTGGGCGACCCCACCGCAAAGCGGGAGGGGCGGCTGTCCCTCAACCCCTTCGCCCACTTCGACCTGCTGGGCACTTTGTGCATGGTGTTTGCAGGCGTGGGCTGGGCAAAGCCCGTGAGCACCAACCCCCGCAACTTCAAGAACCCCAAGTGGGGCATGGCCCTCACCGCGCTGGCGGGCCCCGTGGCAAACATGATCCTCGCCTATGTGGGCATGGTGGTGTGGAAGATCATGTATTACTGGGCCCCGGTGAACAACGCCACCATTTATATCGCCATGTTCCTGCAGTATCTCGTGCTGATGAACGTGAGTCTCGCGGTGTTCAACTTCATCCCGGTGCCGCCGCTGGACGGCAGCCGCATCCTGCTGGTGCTGCTGCCCCAGAAGGTCTACTTCGGCCTGATGAAATATGAGCGCTACATCATGATCGCCCTGCTGGCGGCGGTGTGGATGGGCCTGCTGGACACCCCGCTGTATTACCTGAACAACATCGTGTGGAGCCTGCTGGGCAAAGGCACCGCCTACATCGACAAGATCGCCTATGCGGTCTACTATTCCGGCGTCGGGACGGTGATGTGAGCCGTGGCAGAGGAAATGACCTTCCATCTGGAGGACTTCGACGGCCCGCTGGAACTGCTGCTGGCCCTCGTGGCCAAGCACAAGATGGACCTGCACAACATCCCCATCCTGCAGCTCATCGACCAGTACACCCGCACCGTGGAGCAGGCCGACCCTGACCCGGAAGCCGCCAGCGCCTTCATCGAGATGGCGGCGCGGCTGGTGGAGATGAAAAGCTATCTGCTTTTGCCCCGCAGCGAAGAGGGCGAGCGCATGAAGCAGGAGTTCACCGGTCAGCTGATCGAGTATGACCAGTGCCGACGCATGGCAGCGCTTCTACGTGAAAAAGCCGAAGCAGCGCCGGTTTTCGTGCGCCAGCCCATGGAGATGGAGTTCGACAACACCTACGACCTGCACCATGCGCCGCAGGTGCTGGCAGATTACTGGGCCATGCTCTCCGGCCGCACCAAACTGCGCCGGGAGCCCACCCAGCAGCAGTTCGAGCCGCTGGTCACGGCCCCCATGGTGTCGGTGACCAGCCGGGTGGTGTACATCCTGCGGCACCTCATCAGCGGCACAGCGGCGAAAATGAGCCAGCTGTTCAGCCGCCAGCAGAGCCGCAGCACCAACGTGGCCACCTTTCTGGCCCTTCTGGAACTGGTGCGCGGCGGGCGCGTGACTCTGGATGACACGGGCCGCCTGACCATGCAGCGGGGCCGCATCCAACGTGAGAAGGAGAAGGAATGAATCAGAAACAGATCCGTGCCGCCGTGGAGGCCATGCTGTTTGCCTGCGCAGACCCCATCGGGGCGGACAAGCTGGCCCAGGCGGTGCAGCTGCCGCAGGCCAGCGTGGACGCCGCACTGGAAGCTCTGCGGGAGCGCTATGCCCGGGAGGACAGCGGCCTGTGCCTGCTGCACCTGAACACCCGCTGGCAGCTGGCCACCAAGACCGAGTGGGCCGACTGCATCCGCCGCCTGCTGGACAGCCGCCGCGCGGTGCCGCTGGGCCCTGCCGCCATGGAGACCCTGACCGTCATCGCCTACAATCAGCCGGTGTCCCGTGCGTTCATCGAACAGGTGCGCGGCGTGGACTCGTCGTCCAGCGTGTCGGGCCTGCTGGAAAAGGGGCTCATTGAGGAAGCGGGACGCCTTGACCTGCCGGGCAGGCCGGTGAGCTTCCGCACCACCGATACCTTTTTAAGAGTGTTCGGCCTGTCCAGCCTTGCCGACCTGCCGCCGGTGCACGGGCAGGGGGCAGAGGAGAGCACGCCGCAGGCAGAAAAGGAGGGCTGACCCATGGGCGCATTCTTCACCGTGCTGGGCGCGGTGCTGCTGTTCATCCTGAAAGCCATCGGCATTCTGCTGCTGGTGGTTCTGGTTCTGCTGGCTCTTTTGCTGCTGTGCCCCTTCTGCGCAGATGTGTGCTGGGAGCACGGCGTGCTGACCGTGAAGGCCGGGGCGCTGGGCATCACCTTCCCGGTGTTCCAGTACCCGAAACCGGAGCCGCCCCCCGCGCCGGAAAACCCGGAGCCGCCCAAGGGCTTTGGCAAGGTGAAAGCAAAGTTCGCTGCATGGCGGGCCGAGCGCAAGCGGAAAAAGGCCGAGGAAAAGGCCCGCAAAAAGGCCGCTGCCGACGCCGCCAAAGAGAAAAAGCCCGACGAGCCGCGCGAAAAGGCGAAGATCACGCTGGAGATCGTCTGCACTATGCTGAAAGGCGCGGGCACCCTGATGAAGGCCGTGTTCGGGGCACTGCGCATCACGAAAATTCGTGTCTGCCTCGGCGTGCGGGGCACTGACCCCGCCGACGCGGCCCGCAGCTACGGCAAGCTGCAGGCATGGCTCTACCCGCTGCTGGGCGTGCTGGACCGGTTCATCTGGCTGCAGTTCGACGAGCTGCGCATCCTGCCGGACTTCGGCAGCGAGCAGCCCGCGGTGGAAGACCGGGTGTCCTGCCGGGTGAGTGCGCAGGCGCTGTTCATCGTCATTGCCGCCGTGCGCGTGCTCTATGAGTTCTGGCGCAAAAAAGTATTGGACATCTTCTTATAATGTGGTACACTATAGGTGTATCTGCAGACAACGGGCCCTGCGCCCGCATCAAACGATAAAGGAGAGCTGTTTTATGGCTGAGCATCCCATTCAGGGCCTGATGAACGTTACCATGGAGAAGATCCACCAGATGGTGGACTCCAACACCATCATCGGCAAGCCCATCACCACCGAGGACGGCACCACCATCCTGCCGGTGTCCAAGGTCAGCTTTGGCTTTGCATCCGGCGGCACCGACTTTAACGGCAAGAACGCCGCCAACAAGGACCTGTTCGGCGGCGGCTCCGGCGCAGGCGTGAACATCCAGCCTGTGGCATTTCTGGTGGTCAAGGACGGCTGCGTGCGCACCATCCAGCTGTCCGACACCTCCAACACCATCGACCGCGCCCTCACCATGCTGCCCGAGCTGGTGGACAAGGTGGCCGCTCTGGTGAAGAAGGATGAAAAGAAAGAAGAATCCGCCGCACCTGCGGAGAAGTAAGTAGATTGGGCAGGCCAGCGGGCTCGCCCTCTCAGGCTCACTTCGTTCGCCAGCTCCCCCAAAGGGGGAGCCCTTGGCAAAGAGGAAAGCCTTCCCCCTCGGGGGAAGGTGGCGCGTTAGCGCCGGATGAGGGGAAGTAACGGTTTGATTTCGCTTTGTTGGAGCGGCTTCTAAACACAGCTGCCCCTCATCAGTCACCTACGGTGACAGCTTCCCCCGAGGGGGAAGCCTTCTGGCGAAGAGGAAAAGCTTTCCGGTATGCCAAGGCCTCCCTCCTTGAGGGAGGGGGACCGCGGCAGCGGTGGAAGGAGTCAACCCAAGCCGTAACTGCGGACTTCCGACCCGCAGTTTTGATATCAGCGCACCTGCGCCCCAAAACAGGGGAGAGGGTGCGCCTTTTGAGCGCCGGGAGGCGCACAAGGAGTTTTTATTATGGCAGAAGAACGTATTCAGAAGATCATGGCCGAGCAGGGGCTTTGCTCCCGCCGCGCCGCCGAGCAGATCATCGCCGAGGGCCGCGTCAAGGTCAACGGCCACCCCGTCAAGGTGGGCGACAAGATGGACCCCAACCGCGATGTGCTGCATGTGGATGATGAGCGCATCTATATCAAAAAGGACCAGCAGCTGTATTATCTGGCGCTGTATAAGCCCCGTGGCTATGTGACCACCGCCAGCGACGAGCTGGGTCGCAAGACCGTCATGGACCTGGTGAGCGACATCCCCGCCCGCCTGTATCCCGTGGGCCGTCTGGACAAGGACAGCGAGGGCCTGCTGCTCATGACCAACGATGGTGCCTTTGCGCAGGCCGTCACCCATCCGTCGGGCGGCATCTCCAAGCTGTACCGCGTCACCGTGCAGCCCCGCGCCGATGAGAGCCAGATTTTGAAGCTGAGCAGCGGCGTCGTGCTGGACGACGGCACCAAGACCATGCCCTGCGCCATCAACGTCGTCACCGACGAGCCGGGCCGCACCGTCATGGAGATGACCCTGAAAGAGGGCAAGAACCGCGAGATCCGCCGCATGTGCGAGACCGTGGGCCTTGAGGTGGTGCGCTTGAAGCGCAACGCCGAGGGCGTCGTGAAGCTGGGCATGCTCAAGCCCGGCACCTACCGTGAGCTGACCAAGGCCGAGATCAACGGCCTGCGCGCCGCTGCCGCCAAGGGCCGCGCCCAGACCCGCAGTGCCGCGCTGCAGTCCAAGGCCGCCGAGCGCCGCCCCCGCGGCCCGGTGGGCAAGGGTGCCGCCCCGAAGAAGCGGAAGTAATTTGTATAGAAGTGCATAAACGCAAAGAAAGCACCTGTGTTTCAGGTGCTTTCTTTGTTGTAAAATGCCGCTTTTTGTGATATCATGGGTATGCCGCCTGCAAGGGCGGTGACTAGGTGCTGTCTGCAAGCGCAGGTGGTCATGCTCCCGCCCGCTATCCCCGCTATCGCTGATTTATTCTACATGGAATGAAGCAGGGGTTCTGGGAGGAGAACTTTTTTGAAGGAAACTTCCCGGAGCCCTGAAGGCGAAGGGAGGGATATCGGGTGAATCTGACGGAAGTGTTAAACCTTTTGATGGTCATTCTCACACTGCTGGGTCTGATCGTTGAGGTGATCCGCCTGACCATTGAGGTCATGGACAAATTTTCGCAGAAGAAAAACGATGACAACAAAAAAGATTGACTGCCCCAGTGTCCCAATCTCTGAGCAGTCAATCTTGATTGTAGGGTAGGGAGCTGACCATGCGGACAGCACCTTTTCTATTTGTAGTATAGTTTCTTTTTGCGGATTTGTCAAGGCTGTGATTTGACGGCGAAAGAAAGCGTATTTTACAAAGGTGAAGAACTGTCAGCTCTTCACTTTTCAGGTGAGGAAAATTGCATTTTGCATTCGCTGTATCAAAAACAGACGTATCTGCAAGAAAAATGACGCCAAAACCCCGCGCGGAAAAGGGCTGTGCACCCGGAAAATACAAAAATCACTTTTGACAACAAAAGTTCATCTTTCTGAAGCGGCTCTGTTCTTCGACCGAATTTGTGCTATAATACAAAAGCAAGTCGGAAAACAAGGAGTTTTGGAATCATGGAAAGAGAGAACCTGAAGTCCCGGTTGGGCTTCATCCTGCTTTCTGCGGGCTGTGCCATCGGCATCGGCAACGTGTGGAAGTTTCCCTATATCGCCGGACAGGGCGGCGGCGGCGCGTTCGTGCTGTTCTATCTGCTGTTCCTCGTCATTCTGGGCCTGCCCATCATGACCATGGAGTTTGCAGTGGGCCGCGCCTCCCGCAAGAGCCCGGTGCGCGCCTATCAGGCACTGGAAAAGCCGGGCCAGAAGTGGCACATCCACGGCTATCTCACCCTCATTGGCTGCTACCTGCTGATGATGTTCTACACCACCGTCGCAGGCTGGATGCTGCACTATTTCTACATGACCGCCACCGGCAAGCTGGCGGGCCTTGACGCTGACCAGGTGGCCGGCAAGTTCACCGAGATGCTGGCAGACCCCGGCGTCATGACCTTCTGGATGGTGTTCGTTGTGGCGCTGGGCATCCTCGTGTGCGCCAAGGGCCTGCAGAACGGCCTTGAGCGGGTGACCAAGGTCATGATGATCGTCCTGCTGATCATCATGGTGATCCTGGCCGTCAACAGCCTGTTCATGCCCGGCGCAAAAGAGGGCCTGAGCTTCTTCCTCGTGCCGGACTTTGAGCGCATGAAGGAAGTGGGCGTGGTCAACACGCTGGTGTCCGCCATGAATCAGGCCTTCTTCACCCTGAGCCTTGGCATCGGCGCCATGGCCATCTTCGGCAGCTACATCGGCAAGGAGCACTCCCTGCTGGGCGAGTCTGTCCGCATCGTCATTTTGGACACCTTCGTGGCCATCACTGCGGGCCTCATCATCTTCCCGGCCTGCTTCACCTACGGCGTGGACCAGACCAGCGGCCCCAGCCTGATCTTCATCACCCTGCCCAACATCTTTGCTCACATGGCCATGGGCCGTCTGTGGGGCAGCCTGTTCTTCCTGTTCATGGCGTTTGCTGCGCTGTCCACGGTGCTGGCTGTGTTCGAGAACATCATCTGCTGCGGCATGGAGCTCACCGGCTGCAGCCGCAAGAAGTCCAGCCTGGTGAACTTTGTGCTCATCACCCTGCTGTCCATGCCCTGCGTGCTGGGCTACAACGTCTGGGCCTGGGACGGCTTTGCCGTGTTCGGCGGCGCTGTGCTGGATCTGGAGGACTTCCTCGTCAGCAACCTGTTCCTGCCGCTGGGCTCTCTGGTGTATCTGCTGTTCTGCGTCACCCGCTACGGCTGGGGCTGGGACAACTATAAAAAGGAA